>JBOHOI010000001.1:0-60030 GCA_050731155.1 Nitrospiraceae bacterium
CCGGTGTAGTGGTACCATCCGAATGGAATCCCAGTGCGGGTGGAGGAGAATTCGCACGCGAAGGCCGTAAGCCAGGTGATCAGAAAAAAGAGCCCCGTCCGCCGCCAGCCGATCAGCCGCTGCGCGGCGAACAGAAACACGGCGAGGAAGAGAAACACATAGGGTCGCAGCACAACGGTACGGAACAAAAGAACGGGAACGTCCACATCAATCCTGTAGAGCGCAGGGCCTCAGCGCGGCAAAGTGGTTACAGGGTGCCTTCCTTGAGCTGGTAGAGCAGATTGTCTTCCGCTCGGTACAGGAGCGGCGCGACCAGGATCTTGGGATACCGCAAACGCAGTCGTTTCGCTTCGCTCAGGACAAAGTCCACTTCATTGCCGATCTCAAACATCGGGGAAAAATGCATGAAATGCTGCTCGGCCCACTCCCGATCCCAGCCGCCTCGTTCAACGAGCCCCGTGACAAACTGCTCCCGTTTGCTCATCAGGTTGACCATGCCGCAGTTCGTGTGTCCCAGCAAGGCGATCGCCTCCACGTCTCCGATCGCAACAGCGTAGGAGACCTTGAACTCGCTGTACCGAAGATTCCCGCCTCCGGCCCTGATGATGTAGGTGAAATTCTCGGGAATCCGGAGGTGTTTGCGGTTGTCCATGCACATGCCTATCAACAGCTCAGCCTTGCCATGTGAGCGGTGGGGGGCAAGCAGGTTTTGATAGGCCAGCAGCGTCTCGATCGGCGTGCTACGGTACATCGGCAAGATATCAGAGTCGTTCCTGACGGGCAGTAAGCGATCCATACCGGCCCCCTTAAATTTTGACACATAGGCCCTGAACCGTCGTCAGGGCTGATCGTACCTTGGTGGTTAGGCATACCCGTGGTCGCGGAACCACTTGACCGCTTTTTCCAGGGCGGTCTCGACCGGAGTCTGCGGCAGTCCGAGCTCACGGAGCGCCTTGCTGCAATCGTAGTGCATCCGGTATTTGGCCATCCGCACCCCTTCCAACGGAATCCTGGGAGGCCGATGGGTTAGATAGTCCGCCATCCAGCGGTTAATGTGCGCGAGCGGCAGGACTGCCTGCCACGGCAGTTTGATGCGAGGCGCCTTGACGCCCGTCAGTTTGCTCAAGATCTCGAAGATCTCGCGAAGCGACAGGTTCCGATTCCCCAGGATGTACCGCTCACCCACGCGGCCCCGTTCCATGGCGCGGAGATGGCCCACAGCCACATCGTCCACATCCACGAGGTTCATGCCGGTTTCGATGTAGGCCCACATGCGGCCTTTCATAAAATCCACGATCATCTGTCCGGTTGGCGTCGGTTTGATGTCGCCTTTGCCCACCGGGGCGCTTGGGTTAACAATCACGACAGGGAGCCCCGCATTGGCCAGTTTCAGAACCTCCTGCTCGGCCAGATATTTTGAACGTTTGTAGTCGCCTGCCATTTGCGAGAGCGAGACGGGAGTTTCCTCTGTTCCTAACCCGCCATCTGTCGGCAGCCCGATCGCGCCGATCGTACTGGTGTACACGATTCGTTCGGTGCCGAGTTCGCGCGCGGTCTCCAGCAGCATGCGGGTGCCGGTGACATTCACCTGATAGAAGACCGACAGGTCCTTGGCCCAGAGGGCATAGTGGGCCGCCACATGGTAAAGCTGTTGGCACCCAGAGAGGGCGCGGCGGAGAGAATCCCGGTCCCGCAAATCGCCATAGGCCTGCTCCACCTTCAGTTGGCTGAGGTTTCGGAGGTCGCTGTCGCGTCGAACGAGGACGCGCACCTCCACGCCGGCCGTGCACAGTGCGCGCGCGACGGCTGCCCCTACGAATCCTGTTGCACCGGTCACAAGCGCTTTCATGGCGTGAGGCGCGAGGCGTGAGGCGTCAGGCGATAGGTTTGCTTCGGACCTTCCCGCTTCATAAGAGTCCCCTTACGTTTCACGCCTCACGCCTAACGGTTCAGTTGCGACGTGCCGTGATGTATTCGGCGAGCGCCCGCAGGGGATCGGCTTGTGCGTCGAACTTGTCCAACCGACTGATCGCTCGCTTCACGCATTGCTGGGCGAGCGCCCGGGCGCCTTTGACACCATAGAAGGTGGGGTAGGTCTTCTTGCCGCGCTTGGCATCTGTCTTGGGGTCCTTGCCCAATTCCTCACGGGTGCCGGTGACATTGAGCACGTCATCGGCGATTTGGAACGCGAGGCCCGCGTCTTCGGCATACCTGGATAGGTCATCCAACTGCGCGGGCGTGGCGGACGAGACGATCGCGCCCATTCGTACTGCTGCGCGAATGAGCATGCCGGTCTTGTGCTTGTGGATGGACTGGAGCGTAGCAAGATCAATATCTTTGTTCTCGGCTTGGATGTCGGACACCTGTCCGCCGACCATTCCCTGATTGCCGGCTCCCACCGCTAGCTCATGAATGAGCTGCACTTGCCGAACCGGTTCGAGGCCCTTCACGAGATCAGAGTTGCTGCAGAGGTCGAACGCCAGCGTCAGCAAGGCATCACCGGCCAGAATCGCCATGGCTTCTCCATAGACCTTATGGTTGGTGAGCTTGCCGCGCCGGTAATCATCATTGTCCATCGCGGGGAGATCGTCGTGGATGAGTGAGTAGGTGTGAATGAGCTCAAGCGAGGAGGCTACCGGCAGGATCGCCCGCGGGGGAGTTCCCACTGCCTCTGCCGCGGCAATGGCCAGGATCGGGCGAACGCGTTTCCCGCCAGCGAACAGACTGTAGCGAATAGCTTCATGCAGCGTGGTCGGGGCAGTCTTTGTGTCGGGAACCACGCTGTCCAGGAACCGGTCCACTTCCTCGCGTTTCCGGTCAAGATACAGGCGAATGTCCATATTTCAGCGACCTTTCGCTAATTCCAGCAGTCCATATCGGCGGCGAGAGAGTAGCAAATGGCTTTCAAACGTGTCAAACGAGGTCGCGTGAGGCGTGAAGCGTCAGGCGTTAGGGGATCAGGAACTTGCGCGTACATTTCACGCCTTACGCCTCACGGTGGTCGCCCCTTGCCTCGTGCCTGCTGGCTTCGTTATACTGCCGGCGCATGAGTATACGGATGGCTGGCGGCGACTGGGAACCGATGCTCCTGGGGATCAAACCCCAGACCTGCAGGGTGTGCGGCAAGGGCCTGTACCGGAACGTCACTCTGTTCCGGGGTGGATGGTCGCGCTGCACAGTCTGCGACGAGTTCGTGCATTATAGCTGCCTGGTAAGCGGCAAGTTCAAATTCTTCAAAGTTCGCCCTCGAGTGTGCAAAGTGTGCCGGGCGGAGCGGGAACGGTTGGAGACCACCGAGGCGGTCAAGCCAACCACCGAGACGGCCAAGCAGGCGGTCGGCTCGTGAGAACTGGTTCTTCCTCCGATCAGGCTGAAGCTGGGAGGGGTCAGCCTGCGTGGTTTGCGGAAGCGGTCCGAATCGTGATCGCGCCCCTAGTCCTGCTCTCGAGCGGATTCTTCACCGCCGATTTCCTCCTCAGCGGCGTCTATACCTGGCCACGCACCAGCCGAATCGTTGTCCTGACCATCACGCTCGTGGTGCTCTCCTATGAGTTCGTGTACAAGGAACAGGGTGTGCGACGGTCGGGTCCGTCCAATGACCGCGCTCTCAACGCCCTCCTGTTTTCTTGTGTAATCCCTTACACGATCGGCGTCCTTGTGCTCGTGGCCCTTGCGCGGCTGGCTTCATAGCACTCTCTTCTGCTTTCAAGAAGCTCAGCGTTCAGCATTCCGCCTTCATCATTGGCATGAAAATATGGACGAGCCGATTCAATTCACGCCAGACGAACTCAGCCTGATGGCTGACGAGAAATTCTTTCGGGCCAAGGCCAGGGTCATGAAGAAGGTGCGGAGCACGCTGGATGGGCTCTATGCCGCGCTCAAGAGCGAACTGGCAGGCGCGGACCTGTTGGCTCCCAAGGACTTCGACCCTTCAAGATTCCAGTTTGTCAAAGGGGAGCACCTGGAGGACTTTCCCTACCAATATCTGGACTTTCCCAAGCACTTCCTCGACGACAACAAGTTGACCTTCCGTTCGCTGTTCTGGTGGGGCCACCATTTCGTCTTTGCCCTGATCCTGGAAGGAGAGGGACTCTTACGTTACAAGCGGAACATGATCAACCGGTACCATGACGTGGCCGGCCGCCACCTCTGTCTCTGTTTGGGGCCCTCCCTCTGGGAGTGGAAACGGGGGGAGGGCTACACGTTGCCGCTTACCCATGATCGCAAATCGGAAGTGGCGGCCGTCTTGTCGGACCGCCCGTTCTTCAAGGTGGCGAGGTTCGTCAGCACGGATGATCCTGCCGTCTCGGAAGGCCGGATCGTCGAGATCGGCCGGGAAACATTTCGGGCTGTCCTGCCTATTGTCACACCATAAAACAGGCTCCAGGTAGTGTTTGTAATCCCCCTCCCAAGTTAGATAGACTCCCCACCCAGCAGCGACGCTCAACCAAGGAGGGACCCGTGGGAACCCACACCTTTCACCTCGCCTTCGGCATCGGAAGCATCATTGGTCTCTTCGCGTTAACAGGGTGTACCGGCACAGGAGAAGTCGTGTATCTGGAGATCCAGGCGATGCCGCCTGCTCCGCACTCAGCAAAACAGCAAGGGGGGCATGGGGAGCAGATCAAGGTGGCGGTCGAGGCCTTTGAGGATCTACGGCCGGAGAGAAGCCATTTAGGGGTCCGCACACACCTGTGGGGCGGCGTGACCTACTTCAACGTCGTGGGCGGCAAGGCCGGCGATGTGGTCGCGCAAGTGGTGGCCGACCATCTGAAACAGAAGGGCTGGCGGGTCTGGGTGAGAAGACATGGCAGCCCGACGCCGGAGGGTGATCCGGACGTCATCCTGACAGGGCAGGTTCAGGAATTCTCGGCGAATGCCAAGAGTCGGTTTTTTTCAACCAAGCTGACGGCCAAGTCCAAATTGGCGATCCTGGCTCGAAATGCTGTGGATGGCAGCACGACCAGCATGAATCTGGAGGGGATCAGCACAGACAGCGTGTTCTGGTTTGAGCCCAAGGATGTGCAGGAGCTTGTCAACCAGACGTTGAAGGAAAGCCTGGATAAACTGACGGCTGACACCAAGGTCGAGAAACGAGCCTTGCGGCTGCGGTGAATGAACAGAGCCAGGCTGGCCGCATGGCCGGCGCGGAGCAGCACTGATGCGTGAACGACGGTGGGAGTCCCAGGCGAAGCTGGAGTTCGGGGACGTGCTGGCCTTGGGAGAACGGCTGGCTGGGCTTGGGTTGGAACCGGCTGCCCCGGCGCGGGACATCATCTGCTACATTGAAGAATGGATGGTGGAGGCACTGGAGGATTTCGATCGGCTGGACCCTTGGGCAACGGAGGACGTGACGTTGGTTCACATCCGGGAGGCCTGGCGCGGGGACTTCTTCCTGCTCGCAGGTGGGTACCACACGGTCTATCAGCGGCACCAGGCGGTCGGGACCTACTGCTCCGTCAGCCATCCCTGGAGAGTGCAGGAGGTCTTGCGCACGCACCACCCCCGCGGCATGTTCTGGCTCGGGTTTCGTCATACGCATGGGTTCATCCGGGTGCGCCTCCATACCATCGATGTGATCACGCCGGGTGAAACGCGGGCGGACGACCAGCGCGATCTCTGGATTGACGAGCGACAGCGCGCGTTTCTGGCTGCCATCACTCTGCTCGGTTTGCCGATCGAGCCGGAGGTCCAGAATGGGAGCGTCCTGTTACGGACCTCCGACCGGAGTGTCGCCTTCTTCTGTTCATGGCCGGATTCGTTTGGGCCCTGCCAGTTCGAATACAATTCGTCTGACGCCTTTGAGTTCCTGGTGCCAGCCAGTCGTTTAGCCGCCACCTATGGCGGTGAACCGGCCCACGTGCGCGCCTATCTGACGGGATTCTCCGAATCGGCGCTGGAGGAATTTCAAGCGGTGGAGTCAGGAGCCCGGTCTGCCTATCGGTGCTCAGCGCACTGTCCACTGGATGAGCTGCCGGAAATTCTGCAGGCCATCGCGCCGGCCGGCCGGCTGTACGCGACGCTCTGCGAGTTCCAGACCCAGCACCTTCTGCCTGACGGGGCAGAGGCCTACGCGATCATCGGCATCCTGGGTAAGGAGGGGGGATTTCAGATCGAAGTCAGGCTGAACCGAGCACCGCTGCCGGAAGACGACATGCCAGGGTGGCTGGAGAAGCTCCTGGGTCTTCCGGTCACCTACGCACCCCTCCCCCCCTTTCCCTGAGACCGCTCTATGCTGCCTGCCGCCAAGCTCCGAGCCGCCTTTGCCAAGCCCTTCCTGCCGGTCGTGTTTTTCTTCGCGGGCGTCACCTACGACACGGTCACGCTGACCCGTATTGATCGCCTATTGGACAACCTGATCCTGCTCTTGTACCTGAGCCTCCTGGGGCTGCTGATCGTGCTCACAGGCCGGTCTGATCTCGGGAGAAATAACTCGGCTGAAGTCCTCGGAGCCGGATCGGGCGCCATGCAGCTCTTCGCTCGCGCGGAGCCCTACTATCCGAAGGCCATCCAGTTCCTGCTCGGAGGGCTGTTCAGTGCCTACATGATCTTCTATTCCCAGAGTGCTTCGCTGACCAGCACGGCCGTCTTCTTCGGCGTGCTCGTCGCGTTCCTCGTGGCGAACGAGTTCCTGCACGACCGCCTGTCCAACCTTCGACTGCTGGTGAGCCTCTATGCCTTGGTCTGTTTCAGTTTCTTTACCCTATTCCTTCCGGTGCTGACCGGCCTGATGAACACCATCGTGTTTCTGCTCGGCGCCGTGCTGAGCTGCCTCGTGGCACTGCGGGTGGTGGAATTGATTTATCAAGGATCCCCCAACCGGCCACGGAAAGAGATCCTGCTGACCAACCTCCCGGCCGTTGCCTTGATCGGGGTGCTGGTGGGGTTCTACTTTCTCAACTGGATCCCCCCGGTTCCACTGTCCCTGAAGTTCGGCGGGATCTACCACAAGGTGGGGAAGGCCGATGGGGCGTACCAGTTATCGTTCGAGAGAGCCTGGTACAAGTTCTGGAAGCGCTCGGATAATCCCTTCCGAGGAGAAGAGCCCGCCTATTGCTTTACAGCCGTCTTCGCGCCGGTCGATTTGCGCACGACGATCTATCATCATTGGCAGTACCGCCCTGTGGGTGGGAAAAAGGCTCGACCGTTCCTGACAGCGGACCGGCTTCCCGTCACCATCTCGGGCGGGCGAGAAGGGGGCTACCGCGCCTACACGATCAAGCAGCGCCTCACGCCAGGAGACTGGCGAGTGGATGTGGAGACCGAGGATAGCCGAGTCATCGGCCGCGTCAACTTTCGAGTCGAAGCGCGAGAGGGCGAGCCACCGGAGTTGAAGACGATCACGTACTGAGTTACCGAATCCATAAGCCCGAGGCTTCCAAAGACGCTTCAACTCAGTTACACTCCGTCCCCTACGTGGGAGAGAAGACCGCGCGCAGTCCTTCCTGCAGGCATGCAGCCAGACAGGGCTGGCGTGCGAAGACGGCACGTCGAGAGGGTGCGATGAAGCTACCAGCCAAGCGTTCGTCGCGGCACCGGGGGAAAGCCTTGGAGCTGGACAGCGAGTCGGAAACGATGAAGCTCATCGGCCCGACGGGTGAGCCGCTGGGGGGAGTGTCATGGGAAGCCGTCATGGATTTCATCCAGGGCTATGTCGAGGAGGCCCGATCCCATCGGGCAGTCCGCAATTACCCCCGCTCTCGCCTCGCGGTGAAGGTGAGCTACCTGACACCGGACAACAAACAAATCAAGAGCGTCACTGGCGAGATCGGCGGAGGCGGGGTCTTCATCGAGAGCAATCTCCCGCCGCGAGTGGGGACTGACCTCGCGCTGGAACTCGTCCTGCCCGACGATTCGACCGTACCGGTGAACGCAAAAGGCAAAGTGGCCTGGGTCCGGCCTCGGGAAGAGCATTATGCGTTCTTTCCGGGGATGGGGGTCCGGTTCACCGAGATTTCCGAGGAAGGACGGGCACGCCTGTTAAACATGGTCAAGTCCCTCGATCAATCTCGCAAGGAGAGTTGAGTCTATTCTCCGCCTGATTAAGAATGAAAACTCGACACGCCTCCGAACCTTCTTCAAAACCTGAGAGTTCCATGGCTTCCACCGAACAAGCTCTTGGAATAGGATCGAAACCAAGTATCCTCATAATGTGCTATCCCTTCCAGACATTTCCTGCCCTGAGGCATAATCTGTCACTAACCCCGTTCACTTTGATAAGCCCAACGTATGATTTCTGAATGACTTTGATGGCTATAATCTGGTGTCCAAAAAGGAATGATTTTTTGCCGCGTCAAGAGGAGGTGTGATAGTCTAAAAAGGTCAAGTGCGGCTGTCAGTGGGTAAACTTATATAACGCTTGTAGGGCCCGAGCGCAATGGAGTCTAAGACACACACCTATCGTCAGGTATCTCTGTCGGTCAGATATAATTCGGTCTTATTCCCCTTTGACACTATCCAGTTCTTAAGTACCATCTCTAAGGAAGGATTCCTACAGCAACAGCAACCTGTTGGGCCACTCCCTCCGGGTGTGAGAATAGAGGCTAGCGGTATTGTTGGGAGAAAGGGTGCTGTTTCCGTTCGAATTGATGCCGATCGACTCATATTTGGTGTTAATGCCCCTGATGTGGAAACCGTCTTATCGGAGATGAACACTTTAGAGTCGTTGCTAAAAAGTGCACACTCGTTTGAGAGCTCCAGTTTGGCCAAGTTTTATGAACTCTTGGCAGGCATTACCATAAAGGCCAAGAAGAACCCTGTTGAATGTTGGCGCAGCCATTTCGCGGAGGTGCCTGTTCTCAAAAAGATGTCTCAACTCCTCGAAAGACGGATATCTCCCTTTGGAGTCAGACTGGCACCATCTGGCGAGCTTCCCAACCAGACCAATTGGTTCGAAATTCACATTGTGCCCAACGTCCCGTTATCAACTGATTATCACGACGTAGAAGTTGTTTATCGGCATTCTAGCCGCGAGGATGTTTTTACCTTTGCAAAAAAACTCGATGCCGTCCTTAGTGCGATCCTGTCGATAGTTGAGCAGGGATAGGTATTTATGGAAGTCGCATCACAACGAAGCACTGCTGCGGTCCGCTGGGCAAAGCCGAGCGATTCTGAAGAACTAAACTGGAGGCAGATGGCAATTAGGCCATCCAGCTTAGCCATTCGAACCGAACCGCATGAAGCTCAGATCGTTTCGAACACTCTAAGTATGCCCCTCCGTTCTATTGAGCCTGGAGTGCGCAGTTATGATCATTGGCTAACTGCTGGCATAACGTGGATTACAGCACCCGATATACCGCACATCGAGCCACAGATAATTGTCAACCCTTCGGCTCGCCCGTTTATCAGTGATAAGGTGCAAGATGTTATAAACCGCCTTCTTCCTGTTTTGGCAGATACTGCGCGACGACATTATGTGTTTGCTACCAAGATAGAGCTAAGCGGTTTTGTGGATCCCGAGGAAGACGCCAGAGAGGTCGTTATCACACAGTGGGTAAAGCTCTCCCCACAGGCTGCACTCGACTACTGGGATCAATTAGGTCGGGTTCTTGAATTCTCGAGTGACTCTTTACCCGAAGAATTAAAAACCCTGGCTGATGAGCGCCTCGCAATTGAAGTACGATGGGAAGCCAATGACCGAACCCCTTGATCCTCTCTCCTTTCTGATTGTTGCAAAGGAACTGGCAAGCCAGGGCGCTGGAGAAGCCAAGCTTAGAACTGCCGTGGGGCGAGCCTATTACGCAGTTTTCTTAGTTGCCAGAGGCAAAACTGGGATTACTACGAAGCGAGATGTGCATACTCAAGTCATTCAGGCTTTGAAAAGACGAAGGCCGTACCGGGGCACAGCAGAGCAGGTAGACATGCTTCGACGGTTAAGAACTGTGGCCGATTATGAGTTGATCCCTCAGAACCCCCACAATAGCGATTGGACTCGCAATTGGTCAACGGCTCAAGCGGTGGCCGAACGAGTGCTTGCCAGACTGAGCTCTTGGTAATAGTTACCTCCAGCTACAAAGGTTTCATTGCGTTATCCCCAATTTATTCCGGTATGCGTGGCTTGCCCGTAATGACCGCTCCGTCGTTCAAGTTCAATAACAGTTGGTTTTGAACACCGTGACCACAAGGAGTGAGAAACGACGCTGGGTACGAGTAGTGTGGTACCTGGCTGGTGCATCTTCACTGTTTGTCTTGGGCTGCACTGGTTCATCCGATCCGGCCGCACGCTGGGAAAAGGACAGTGCGAAGGCATCGGAAGCCTTTCAGCAGGGCCGGTACGCTGAAGCCGAGACACTGTGGGAATCCGCCCTGAAGGACGCAGAGAGTTTTCAGCCGGAAGACCCGCGCCTCGTTGTATCTCTCAAAAATCTCGCACAACTCTATGACGACCAAAAGAAGTATGCCGATGCTGAGCCCCTCTACCAACGCCTCCTCGCGATTGATGAGAAGACACTGGGACCCGACCACCCCGATGTGGCCACAATCCTCTACCGCCTGGCGAAGCTGTACCAGGCTCGGGGCAAGTATGCCGAGGCAGAGCCCCTCTATCAGCGCGCCTTGGCGATCAGGGAGGGGGTACTGGGGCCGACCCATCCCGATGTAATCATGATCCTAGAAAGCTATGCCGCTCTCCTGCGAGACACGAATCGCACCGATGACACGGCGCGATTAATCGAAGCGCGAATCAAAGCCAGTCGAGGCAAAGCTACCCTTGAGATCTGCCCCAACTGATTTAAACATCCTGGAGGCACTCCCTACGCCATCACAGCTGGGTTTGACTCCCCCGCCGGCCAGCGTTTATCATGAAGGCGTTACCTCTCACCGCATCCGTTACAACGATGCGTCGAAACAGTTCGCAAATCTACAATTCTATCTGGCCCACCAGTCACCGGCCATACTCCTTTAGAAAGGAGCAAGCCATGTTTAGCCGGCTTCTTAGGACGTGTGTACAAGCATCTGTGACCGGCAGTCTTCCTCTGTTCCTCTCCGGATGCTTTCTCGGATTCTTTTTCCCCAACTCGGTCGGCGTGGAGCTTGCGGAGCAGTCTCCGCTTCGGGAGTCTGCCTCGGGCATTCACACGATTGCCATCGCGTTGCCTTCGACCTTGGAGACCTATGTAGGCCTGCCTGATTCAAGCAGAGGGAAACTCGATAAGGTGGGCATTAACATCAAGGAGCGATTGCAGCAGAGCGGTCGCTTCATCGTAGTCACGCCTGACCAATACAAGGCAGGGCTCGCGACGAGCACTGCCGCCGCTGTCCGTATCACGAACTACAACCCCGACCCTTTATGGAAGGACTATCTGCTGCAAGGTGCGAGGGCGGTGAATGCCGATGGAATCCTTCTCCTCCACGGCAAGTGGGAAAGCAGTATCTCGCTCGGTGAAGGGGGCTTTGGCAGAAAGGGATATCGGCGGCAGTTGGGCATGTCGCTTCTTGCCACCAGCTCTGGCAAGGTGGTCTGGTATCAGGAGGCTACGGCGGTTATTCACGAAGGCATCTCGCTATCCCGAGAGGAAGAGATTCGTGAGCCGTTGGTCCATTACCTGGTCTTGAATTTTCTCCAGACGATCGGACGGTGAGGTCATGCTTTCTTGGCGCCTCGTTTCGAGGTGTGCTGGAAGATGCACTTAGGGCAGGTGTAGTGGATGAACTGACCGCCGCCGACGAGGCGTTTCATCATCGGGATCTTGCACCAGGTGCAAGTGCGGTCGGGGATGTCGGCCAAAGACTGAGGAGCCTGATCCGGCTGGTTATCGGGTGCGTGCGACATGTTGGTCATTCTCTCCGAGGGCTTCCGAGCTTGTCAATGTGAACAGGTAAGAGGCCAGTGGCGCGGGGCAGTAGGTCGGGCAGAAGAGTCTCGTCGGTCGCGATTGCGCTGCCATGGCTGATGGGCGTAGACTGCCCGGCCATGAAGCCCAGTCCGGTCAAGGAATTCTTTCGGACCCTGCCATCCAAGTTCGACGCCGAGGCAGCCGAGGACCTCGCCGCCGTCTATCAGTTTGACCTGAGCGGCCCTCAGGGTGGCCAGTACCATCTGGAGATCAAGGACGGAGCCTGCTTGGTTCACGAGGGGACCCATCCTGAACCTCACGTCACCTTCTCAATGTCAGGGGATGACTGCTTGGCCGTCTTGAGCGGCCAGCTCGACGGCCCCTCTGTGTTTCTGTCAGACCGCCTCCAGATTAGCGGAGACCTCGGGCTAGCGATGCAGTTGAAGGCGCTGTTCCCTACCGTCCGATAGCCCGCAGGATGCTGAAAAAGGAGAACAGGGCGACTGGGACGATCCCCGTGCTCCCAGAGCGCGCACGATCAGAATGTGCTCGCTCGATGGGCGCAGTAGGGATCATCCCAGCCACCCCGTTAGATGAAGCTCGCACCCTGCGGCCGCGCCTCGGGAAGGGGCGAGTCTTGGCGCGCCTGGGGCGGGCGGGTGCAAAGGCAGTCTTTTTGAGCATCCTGAAAAGTTTTCAGCAGCCTAACTAGACTCGCACGGTACTTGGAGTTACTTCAGGAAGTTCTCGTCTGCTGTTCCAGCCGTCCGACGACATCTCGGGGTCCGACTTCCTTGGAAACCGTTCCTCCAGGATCAGATAGAGCGTGGGAATCAGAAACAGGGTCAGCACGGTGGAGACGCTGAGTCCTCCGACGACGGCGCGGGCCAGCGGCGCATTCGTTTCACCGCCCGTGCCCAACCCGAGCGCCATCGGCAAAAGGCCGAATACCGTGGCCAGCGAGGTCATGAGGATCGGCCGCAATCTTGTTCTGGCCGCCAGCACCACGGCCTCGCGGAGAGCCTTGCCACGGCGCCGCAGCACGTTGGTGTAATCCACCAGCAGGACGCCGTTGGAGACCACGATGCCCAGCATCATGATCACGCCCATCATGGAGGTGGTCGAGATCGTGGTCTCGGTGAGGAGCAGAATCAGAAACACGCCGGCGAGCCCGAGCGGGATCGAGAACATGATGATGAAAGGGTCCACCAGGGATTTAAACTGGGCCGCCATGACCATGTACACCAGCAACATCGCCAGGACCGTCGCGAAGATGAGGCCTTCCATGGTTTCCCGCTGCTGCTGGACCTGACCGGCCAGGCGGATGCTGAAGCCGGGAGGCAGTTGGAGTTCCGCAAAACGCGTTTCGAGTTCTTCCGCAATGCTGCCCAGGTCTCGGCCGACCGGGTTGGCGGTGATGTGGATCACGCGCTGAAAATATTTGCGGTCCACCTTGACCGGCCCGGCATTGAATTGGATCGTGGCGACGTTTTTGAGCAACACCGGTTCGCCGGCCTTAGTGGTCAGCAAAATGTTCTCCAGGTCGCTGAGGTCCTTCCGATAGGGTTCAGCCAGCCAGGCGCTGATGTAATACTCATTGCCGGTCTCCGGGTCCGTGTAGATGATCGGATCGGTCTGTCCATTGCCGACCAAGGAGAACAGCACCGCGTTGGCGACGTCTGTCTCGCTGATCCCCAGCAGCGCGGCCTTTTCCCGATCCACGGAGACGTTCAGCTCCGGGTAGTTCTCTTCACGGCTCACTTCGATGTCGGCAAGTCCCGACGTCTGGTGCATGATGGCGTCCACCTGCCGGATGACCGTCCTGGCCTTCTCGAACTCGTAGCCGTAAATCTCCACGTCCACCGCCTTCTGCGACCCGAAGCTCGTAACCCGCTTGACGATGCCGCCTGGGTCAAAAAACATGGCGACGCCGGGGAAGAGCTTCAACACCTTCGGACGCACGTCGTTCATGATCTGGATCTGATTACGCTTCCGCCGGTCCGGTGGCTTGAGATAGACCTGCACGATGGAGGTATGCGGGCCGGTGTTGGGGTTGAACAGCGAGGAGCGGCCCTGGGCCAACACCCCGGTGCTGGAGACGATCGTGTCGAGTTCTTCCGGCTGGATGTGTTCCCGCAGGGTGCGCTCGATCTCCGCCACCTGCTGCTCGGTTTTTTCGACCCGCTGGCCCACCGGCGCGCGGACGACGATCCGGAACTGACTCTCGTCCGTGACCGGAATGAACTCGGACCCGATAAAGGGCAACAGGCCGAGGGAGCTAACGAAGATCGCGAGGATCGTGCCGATGAGGATCTTGCGGTGCGTGAGCGCCCAGTTGAGCGCGGCCTGGTACTGATCATCAATCGCTTCATACCAACGCCGGCTGCGCTCCATGAACCGGACCCACCAATCCGGCATGGCGCGGTGGGCCTCTTGCTCCGGTTTGAGGAACTTGTAGCACAGCGTCGGCGTGACGGTGCGGGAGACGAAAAAGGACGTGAACAGGGCGATGGCGATCGTGAACGTGAGCGGAATCAGCAGCAGCCTGGCGATGCCCACGACGAAGAAGATCGGCAAGAACACCACGACGGTGGTCACGGTTGAGGCAAAGATCGGCATCGCGACTTCGCGGGCTGCCTCGATGATGGCTTCCAAGCGAGACTGCCCGGTGTTCAGATGACGTTGAATGTTCTCCAATTCGACGATCGAGTCGTCCACCAGCCGTCCCACACCTAGGGCCAGGCCGCCCAACGTAAAAATGTTGAGGGTCATCCCGGTGAAATAGAGGACGATGAAGGTCACCAGAATGGAGAGCGGAATGGCCACCGAGATGATCAGGGTGCTGGTGAGGTTGCGCAGGAACACGAGAATAACGGCAGCCGCAAGCAGGGACCCGTGCCAAGCCTGTTCCGTCAGGTTCTTGATCGCCATGCGGATGTAAACGGATTGGTCGAACGAGAACCCCAGCTTGACACCGGGCGGGATGCCGATCATCTTCGGCAAGGCGCGTTGAAGCGCGTCCACCACCTCGACCGTGTTCGCGATTGGCTGTTTGTTGACGCGCAAATAGACCGATCGGTGGCCGTCGGTACGGACGACGTTGGTCTGAATGTCCGAGGAATCGGTCACGGTGCCCAGGTCGCGAACCCGGACCGGGTTGCCTTGAGCATTGACCTTGACGACGACGTCGTTGATCGGCTCGACGGCCTTGAACTGATTGTTCGTAAACACGTTATAGTCGAGGTTGCCCGCTTTGATGTCGCCCGAGGGCAGGATGAGATTGGACGCCTTCACCGCTCGAACCACGTCCAGGATCGAGAGCCCACGTGCCTGCAACAGGGCCGGGTCCAGGTTGATGTTGATCTGGCGCACCTTGCCGCCCTCGACGGTGGCGGCTGCCACGTTGTTGATCTGCTCGATCTGGGGCGCGATGGTGTTGAACGCCAGATCGTAGAGCGCCCGCTCGTCCAGATTGCCGCTCGAGACCGTCACGAAGGCGACCGGAATATTGGAAACATCGAACTTGACGACGAAGGGCTGGAGGATCCCGGGCGGGAGATTGTTTAGAATCTGGGTGATGCGCTGCATCACCTCCATCTGTCCAACGTTGATGTCGGCACCCCAGTTGAACCAGACCTGGACCGCCCCGATCCCGTGTTTGGAAAAGGACTCCACATGCTCCACGTTCGATGCGGAGCTGACCGCCTTTTCAATGGGATAGATGACGCTTTTCTCGATGTCAACAGGCGGGGCGCCTTTATAGATGACTCCGACGAAGACGACCGGCACCGAGATGTTGGGGAACAGGTCCACGGGAAGGCGTTGCAGCGAGGTGACGCCCAACACCACCATGGCGAGGGACAGCATCAGGATGCCGATGCGGTTTCGAAGCGCAAGAAGCGTTAACCACATAGCTGGCTACGTGAAGCGTCGCTCGTGCGGCGTCGCTCGTCATTCGTGAAGGGGGAAGCGTCCGAATTCCGGAACGAGATTCGCTTCACGAGGTGCGATTCACGTTTGCCCGAGATACGCTTCACGAGATACGAACGACGGGTTTAGAGTGCCCAATGACAATTGACGCCGCTCGGCACCCGGTCACCCACTCCCTTGGGGCGTGGGCCTGGGATCGAGCGGATGCGCTTCCACGGGAACGCCTTCGGTGACCAGGTCCTTACCCGAGACAATGACCTGCTCAGTGCCAGCTAACCCCTTCGTGATTTCGATCCGGTTCTCTGCACGGCTGCCGACCTCGACCGGGACCTGGTGGGCCTTGCCGTTCTCAACCACATAGACGTACTGAAGTTCTTCGAGGCGGGTCAGCGCGTCAATCGGGATCTGGATCGCATTGCGGTGCAGGCCGACGACGACCTCCACGCGGGCGAACATGCCGCCCTTGAGCGCATGGTCTTTGTTCGGAAGGTCCACCTCGACGGTCATTGTGCGGGTGGCGCGATTCAAGGCCTGCACGATCCGGGCGACCGCTCCGACGAAGGTGCGGTCAGGATAGGCCTCCGCTCTCACCTCGGCCCGCTGGCCGATCTTGACCAGCGGCACGTCCTTCTCCACCACCTCAATGAGCGTTCGCACTGACTGGATGTCGTGGAGCGTCAGGATGCCTCGTGACATGGTGGAGGTGCTGGCGGTCGAGCCATTTACGTAGGCTCCCAGGTCGAGGTTGCGCTCGGCGATGTACCCGGCGAACGGCGCGCGGATATAGGAATAGGCCAGGTTGGTCTCCGCCTGCGCCAAGGCGACCTCCATCTGCTTGACCTGCGCCTGGAACGACTCCAGTTGAGCGGCAGCCGTGTCGAAATTCACCTGAGCCGTGTCCAGATCCTGCTGCGAGACAAACTGGTCTTTAATGAGCGCCTGCATGCGGTCCAGGGTCAGCTTCGCGTTACGGACCGTGGCCTCCTGGCGAGTCACGTTCGCGCGAGCAGCCGCCAGATTCGCCCGAGCCTGATTCACCGCGTGCACGTAGTCGGTGTGGTCGATCTCGACGAGCAACTGGTTGGTCTTGACGAAGTCCCCCTTGTCCACGTGAAGCTTGGCGATATACCCGTCCACGCGAGAGAACAGATTAACCTGCTGGTTCGGGGTGATGTCAGCCGTGTAGGTGAGCCGGACATCCAAGTCCTGCTGGATCGGCACGACCGTGCCGACGGTAATGATACGGCCCTTGCGTGCATCGCCTTTTGCCCCGCTGCTGCTCAAGCGGAACACCACAAGACCGATCAACACCAGGACCAGCCCGGCGGAAAGCATGAGAACTACATGTTTTCTGAGCCGATTCATCGTGGCGTCACTCTTTACTTTTTGGCGTCTGACGGTTTTGCCCTGAGGCCTTCCAGAAACAGGGTCACATAGGTTGCGACCGTGTCTTCCGGAGAACGATGAGCGGGAACCCCGAAGATCTCATGCAGCAGCCGGTGGTGCACGACCATCCCGATGAAGGCCCGTGCGGCTAGGAGCGGATCCACGTTGCGAAACGCGCCTTCGCTGATGCGTCGCTCGATATAGCCGGCAAGGTAGTCATAAAAGATGCGGTGCTGGTTCTGGAAAAACATGTCAGAGATCTCATGCCCTTCCAGCGCGCTGAAGAGCAGCAGGCGCAGCATGGTCGGGTCCGTCGCTCGTCGGATGCGGTAGCCGGCGATCATCGTAAACACGCGCATGTCGTCCCGCTTTCGAGCCGGCTCCTCAACGTTCGCCAGCAACTCCGAGAACGACGCTTTCTCCGCCAGGATCGCGGCGTAGAGGGCGCGCTTCGTCGGAAAGTGTTTGAAGACGAGCGCCTCGCTGATCCCCGCGGTCTTGGCGATCTCCCGCGTCGTCGCGCCCTGGAACCCCTTGGCGGCGAAGAGCGACGCGGCTGCCGTGATGATGCTGGCCTGTCGTTCCTGCCCGGAAGACCGAAGCGATTTGGTCCGGCGTCGTACGCTCATAACAGTCGGTGAGTGATTACTCACCAAATGCTACTATAGGTTGGCTCCCACGACAAGCATTTGGCTCGGAAAGAAGCGAAGCCAATTGGAGCAAGAAGGTTGAGAGGTAAGGGTGTGGGGGATTGGCCGCTATTGGCGGATTTTCGCCCAGGCTTGCTGGTATTCCTCGAAGGAGTCCACTTCCATCCAGCCCTTGAAGATGGGCACGCAGTTGACCTCGTGACCTGTGTCAATCAACTCCTGGATCATGTCGGTGAGCGAGGCTTTCATGACAGTGCCCGCTTCATGGAAGCCCTTCGTCTGATATTTCTTGCTTGCTTCCCGGTAGGCGCGCTTCAGCGCCTCAGATCCCTTCTCGGAGAACATCGCCAGCCCGATGAACTCGGCGTGCGCCTGATCGGGTGGGAGCTGTTGCCCGATCTTCAACACGCGGTTCTGCTCCTCCGGCATGACGTACCGGAAGAGATAACTCTTGCCGGGAGGGTTCTGAAGCATGACCAGGTCCGGTTTCAGGTGCGGCACAGGATGTCCGCGCTGCAGGGCTTCAGTCCAGGCATAGTCCACCACCAGGGTGATGTCGGCCGGACTCTTGAGAAGCTTTTCCAGCACGGCGGTGTCGAAGATGATGTCCCCGTACAGGATCAGGCAGCGGCCCTTCATCTCGTTTTCGGCGCAGAAGAGCGAGAAGAGGTCTCCGGTCTCCTCAAACCGGTCGTTGTCGTAGTAGCGGATGTTCGGAAGCGTGATGGCTTCCTTCCGGTAGCCGCGGACGAGCGCGATGTCCTTGATATCGCACTCGTTCAGCGCCGCCACTTGTCGCTCTAAGATGGTTTTCCCTTTGATGTCCAGCAAGCACTTGGGTTTCTCTTCGATCAGGGGCAGGAGCTGCTTCTCGAATCCGGCAGCCGCGATGATCGCGGTGATCTGCTCGCCTCCAACCGGCAGGAACCGGCGTTCGTCCTCTTCCATCTGTGAGACACCGACTAGGTCGTACACGTCATTGAGTTTGACGATGCGGTCGTTCACCGAGCCAGGCCGCGTGTCCTGTTTGATCACGTCCAAGGCCTCGCTCATGGCCTTGATGCCGGCCCGGATCACCTGGTTGGCGTAGATCACGACCTTGAACCCGGCTTCTTCCAGCTCGGCGGCGGAGACGCCGTCGAAGATCGTCGGGACCACGACCAGCGGCACGCGACCGGACCAGGCCTTGGCCACAGCCCTGAGCTCGTCGAAGGTCGGAGATTTGGAATGGATCAGCACGGCATCCGCGCCGGCCTGCGCGTATGCTTCAGCCCGTTTCAGCGCTTCCTCCTGCCCCCACCCGGCGATCAACGCCTCGGTCCGGGCGATCACCATGAAGTCCGGCACGGTCTGCGCCGCCTTGGCGGCTTTGATCTTCCCGCAGTGTTCTTCCACGGCAATCAGCTCGCGGCGGACGCCGGCGTAAAAACTGCACCGCTTGGGATAGACATTGTCCTCGATGCAGATGGCCGCGACGCCGGCGCGCTCGTGATCGTTGACGGTCCGCATCACGTTCAGGGCATTGCCGTAGCCCGTGTCGCAGTCGGCGATGATCGGAATGCTGATCGCCTCGACCATGTTCCGTTCAACCTCCAGTTGCTCGGTGGAGGTGACGAAGCTGGCGTCAGGAACGCATTTGAGCGAAGCGGAAATGCCGAACCCGCTTGCCCAAATGGCGTCGAATCCGGCTTGCTGGATCAGCTTGGCACTGAGAGCATCGTGAGCTCCGACGGCCTTGATGATGCCGGGGCGTTGGAGCAAGGCTCGAAATTTGGTCGCGTTATGCATGAACACCGACTATGCGAAAGTGCAGACTGGTTGTCAATGAAAACTTTTGCCGATACAGCGAAATGCCGAAACCTAGTAAGTCGCACCGGCGAGATCGGGGTCGGGGGCCATGCCTTCCTGGAACTTGGAGGCAAGGGCGCGGCTTTCAAGGAAGATCAACCCGAGGTCCCTCTTGACGTCGTAGGTCAAGGTGACCTCGGATTCTGGACCGAACCAGGTAAACTGCTGAAGGATCCCGCGCGCGATCTGCCCGGGAGTCAGATCAAGCGGTCCGAACTGCGATTGAAGGTGTTGCAGGACCAACTGGTGCGTTTTCATGCCCTGATAGCGGATGATGACCCTGGCAAACTTTCCGTCAATCGAGACCAGCCGCAGAGACTCAACGGTGGCCTCACCCAACCGAGGCGGGCTTTGCTTCAAGTCAAACTGTTTGATCCGATCGGTGGATTCGACCAGTGTCACATCCGGCGAGTCGGCGAGGGCTGTTCCCCACGGGATGCCCTGAAAGCCCTTGGGATCGTTCACCATGCTGACGGCCGAGGCAGTCGGCGAGAAAAGCAGGGCAGTGAGGCACAGGACAGCGAAGATTGTTGCGCTGATGAACACGACGACAGTATGCGCTTTCAGACAGGACATCAGTAGCTGGATCCGATATCTAACAGAGCTTCCGTAAGACGGGGCGCGAGCATCCGGCTCTCAATGAACAGGAATCCACGTTCCCCTTGGCCCTGGTAGGTCAAATTAATTTCTGTCTCGGTCCCTCGCCAGTTGTACTGCTGATTCAGCCCACGGACCATCGAGCCAGGAGCCCGATCGACGGGCCCGAACTGCGATTCGAGGTAGGCCAGCACAAGGGTGTGAGCGCTCTGGCCTCGATAATAGATTGCCACTCGAGCGAGCTTTCCGTCAATCGTGTAGAGCCTCATGGAGTCCACCCTGGCCTCGCCCAGCGTGAGCGGCTCCTGTTTCAAATCGTATCGTTTGACGCGTTCACCGGAATCGGTGAGCATCAGGTTCTCCAAGTCAGTGAGAGAGGACCCCCAAGGGATTCCTCGAAAGCCCTGTGGATCGTTTACCAAGTTGCCAGCGTAAGCTGGGGCCGGCGCGATGCACGTCGTGGCCCAACCTAAGAGAAACAGGGTGGCGAGGCTCCAGGCACGGCACCGGGAGGTCCGGTTGAGGATGTGAGGTCGACCCATGAAGAGATGCCATTAAAATGAGGTAAAACTCTAACATGATCCCTTTGGCAAAGACAATCGGCCTCTTCTTGAGAATGCGCAACCACTTGGCTATAATGCGAGCCGCTTTTTCGGCCGGCTACCTCTTGGCTGGCCGTTATTGTTTTGTGGGTTAGCGCGAGCAGACTCGATGATTGAGAGCGACGACTTCGTCGGAACATTGCAGGAGATCGGGTTTAATTTTTTTACCGGTGTCCCGGATTCGATCCTGGGAGGCATCATCGCCACGCTGATGGAGCAGAGGCTGTACACTCCGGCCGTGCGGGAAGACGAGGCGGTGGCGATGGCAGCCGGCGCCTACATGGCCGGCAAGGTCCCCGCCGTCTTGATGCAGAATTCAGGGCTGGGGACTTCCCTCAACACGCTGATCTCGCTGAATCTGATCTACCAGCAACCCTGCCTGTTGCTCATATCGTGGCGCGGATTCCAGGGCAAGGATGCGCCCGAGCATCTTGTGATGGGCCAGACCCTGATGCAGCTCCTCGATACGGTTCGCATCCCGCACCGGACCTTGTCGGAACCAACCGCCGTGGATGATCTCAACTGGGTGGCCGAGACGTTCACGAAGCAGCGAATCCCCGTGGCGCTGTTGATCAAAAAGGGTGTCGTGAAAGGGTTGCAGCCATGAGAGTCGTGAAGCCTGAAACGCCGTTCGTGAAGCGTGAAGCGTATCTCGTGAAGCGATAAGCGAGAGACAAACGACGCTTCACGAGCGACGAGGGAGAAGGGGAATGCGGAGATGAGGCCGGAGGAAGGGACGATCCAGAGCCGCGCGCGAGCGATCGAAGCGGTGTTGGGGCTCCTCACCGATCAGCCTGTGATTATCTGTAACGGGTTCCCGTCCAGGGAGGCCTTTAAGCTGAGGGACCGCCCGACGCATTTCTACATGATCGGCTCTATGGGCGTCGCGCCGGCGATCGGACTCGGGGTGGCGCTGGCGAAGCCCGACAAGAAGGTCATCGTGCTGGATGGAGACGGCAATGTCCTGATGGGTATGGGGACCTTGGCCACGGTCGGCGCGCTGAAACCCAAGAACTTGATCCATGTGGTCTTGGATAATGAAGTGTACGGGAGCACCGGGAATCAACCGACGTTCTCGAGGGTGGTGCGGCTGGATCAGGTGGCCAAGGCGGCAGGCTATGTGCACGTGGAGCGGGTGCGGGAACGAGAGGACTTGGTCTATGAGTTGAAGGACATGCTTGGCAAGGACGGCCCCAGCTTCCTGCTTGTCAAGGTGACCGAGCAGGCAGAAGATGTGGACCGAGTGCCGCTCGAGCCGGTCGAGATCGCCCAGCGGTTCAAGAAGGCCATTGAATAGCGTTGTGCGTGAAGCGTCGTTCGTGAAGCGGGGTTCCGGGCCCATCAAGCCGCATTGGTTTGTTCCTTCGCTTCACGTTTCACGCTTCACGAGGCTGTACGAATGATTCTATTAAATCCTGGTCCAGTGAATGTGTCGGAGCGAGTGCGCAAGGCGTTGCAGCGTCCGGATATTTGCCACCGGGAATCCGAGTTTGCGGAGCTGCTGCAAGGCATCCGGCAGAAGCTGCTGAAGGCCTTCGTGCCGGGAGCCGAGTCGGACTATACGGCGGTGGTGCTGACCGGATCGGGGACGGCCGCCGTCGAAGCTGCAGTGTTGTCCTCGCTGCCGACCGGGAAACGGATTCTGGTCATCAACAACGGGGTCTATGGCGAGCGAATCTCGTCGATGGTCGGGGTGCACCGGCTGGGTGTAGCCGAGTTGAAGCTGGACTGGGGGGCAAGACCGGACCCGGAAAAACTGCGGCTGGCGTTGCGGCAACACCCGGAAGTCCATGCCGTGGCGATGGTGCATCATGAAACGACGACCGGCTTGATCAACCCGGTCCGAGAGATCGCGGAGGTCGTGGACAGCCAAAACCGGGTCTTCGTCCTGGACTCAGTGAGCGGACTGGCTGGTGATCCCCTGGACATCGCCGGTGCTCATATCTATATGGTGGCCGGCACCGCCGGGAAATGCATTCAAGGATTCCCTGGAGCGTCCTTTGTCCTAGTCCGCAAGGGCTTTATGGAGCGCATGAAGAGCTATCCCAAACACTCCTGGTATCTCCACCTGCCCCACTACTACGAAGATCAGGAGCGAGGCACCATTCCCTTCACCCCAGCCGTGCAGGTGTACTATGCCTTTGACGAGGCTCTCAACGAGCTGTTGGAAGAAGGTGTCGCCAATCGGATCCAGCGGTACAAAAAGGCCACCACGTTGATCAGGAAACGACTGGGCGCGATGGGGCTGAAACCATTCCTTTCCCCTGAGTTCCAGTCCAATACCATCACCTCCTATTATCTGCCCCCTGGACTGACCTACCAAACGCTACATGATCGTCTCAAAGAACAAGGGTATATTATCTATGCCGGGCAGGGGCAGCTCGAGTCAAAAATTTTCCGCGTAGCAAACATGGGCGCCTTGACCGAGCGGGACTTCGAAGGCTTCCTGGCAGCTTTCCAGCAGGTGTTGGACACAGTGGCGGTCCGTTGATGAAAGCGATCATCTTGGCGGCAGGAGTCGGGAAACGGCTGTGGCCGCTCACCCAACATCGGCCAAAGTGCCTCATCGAGTTGGGAGGGCGCACCCTGCTGGCCCGGTATTTGGACGCGCTGGCCGGGGTTGGAATCAGGCAGGCTGTCATGGTGGTCGGTTACAAGCAGGATATGATCCGTTCCGCCGTGGCAGCCGACTCACGAGGAGAGGATGTTCGATATCTGGTGAATGAGCATTACCAGCGGGGCAGCATTTCGTCTCTCTGGCTGGCTCGGACCGAGTTGGACGATGATGTGCTCATCATGGACGCGGATGTGCTGTTTCATCGCGAAATCCTGCGGCGCCTGATCACATCAACCTGGCCGACTGCGTTGCTGATGGATGAAACGGTGAAACAGACGACCGAGGAGTGTATGGTCGTCGTGCGTGGCGGGCGCGTGGTCGCCCTCACCAAGCGCATGCCTGAGCGGTATGATTTTGCCGGCGAGGGAGTCGGCTTCCTCAAGGTGAGGCGGGCGGACACCGGTGCTCTCATCAACTCGCTCAAAGGTCACGCGGATCGCGGCGAGTTGGATATGGAGTATGAAGACGCGCTCCTGGAATTCTTCAGCGCCGTGCGGGTCGGGCATGAAAAGATCGGCGGGTTACCCTGGATCGAGATTGACTTTCCCGAAGATGTCGCTCGTGCGGAACGGGACATCCTGCCGAAGCTTGAGTGAGGAATGTGGATGATGGATCGCGCGGCGCAGCAAGTGACGGAGGCGCGCAGCCAGGCAAATGCAGACTTTGACGGGTTCGTGGACCGGTATTTCAATCGCAAGGTCTCCGCCCTCCTGACTCGCCTCTTTCTCCGAATCGGTCTGTCGCCGAACGCGATCACGGTGCTGTCTCTACTCATCGGCCTCGTGGCCGCGGGATCGTTCGCGCTCGGTAGCTACGCGGCAGGCATCCTTGGTGGTCTCCTGTTTCAGTTGTCGGCGATCGTGGACTGTTGTGACGGGGAGGTGGCCCGGTTGACCAACAGGCAATCTCGGTTCGGCGAGCAACTGGACATCGCAGCGGACAACGTCGTGCACATGGCCATTTTCGCGGGAGTGGCATGGGGGCTGTTCCTGCAGCAAGGGTCTGGAGCAGGATCATGGCTTCCGTTGGCGCTGGGAGCAGCAGCGGTCCTCGGAAACGGCCTCTCATTCTGGCTGGTGAATCGGGCCAAAGCGCTGCGCGACCGGCAGGTGTGGGTCAATCCAACCCAGGCCGCCCGTTCGGACTTCATTTTCAAGAACATGGTCAGCCGAGACTTTTCCGCGGTGCTATTGATCTTCGCGCTTGTGGGTAAAGTAGAATGGTTCCTCTGGCTGGCGGCGGCCGGGTCGAATATCTTCTGGGTCGTGCTGGCCTGGATCACCCGGCCCTCTTCACTTGCACGTGCTTAGACTCGCCCTCCTCTTCCTTGGCCTCCTCACGCTGGTCGGTCTCGTCTGGCACATTGGTCCGGCTCGCATCCTCGATGCTGTAACAGGGGTCGGCCTTGCCGCTCTTCTGATCATCCTGCTGCCGTCGGTTCTTATGTATGTCCTGGAAGCGTTCGGATGGCGACTGACGATGGGTCGGTATGCCACTACAGTGACCTTTTGGCGTCTGTTAGCGATCCGTACGGCAGGCGAGGTCGTGAACATGACGACGCCGACCGCCTATGTCGGAGGCGAGCCGCTGAAGGCCTACCTGCTGAAGAAACATGGCGTGCCTATGGTAGATGGGCTGGCCTCCGTCGTCACCGCGAAGACCACGATGACCATCGCCCAGGTGGGATTCATCCTGCTGGGCATCGCCCTGGGGTTCTGGATTCTTGGGTCATCAGGATCATCCGCTCACGCGGTGCTTGCGGCCTCGGTCAGCGTTGGACTACTGCTATTCGGGACGGCGATCTTCGTGGTGGTCCAACGAAGCGGGCTGTTCACTGGTCTGCTGGGAGTGCTGCGCAGGCTGCGGATTCGGATCTCCTACCTTGAAGCGCGTGAAGAAAAATTGCGATCCCTCGATCGGACGATCCTTGGTTTCTACACTCACGACAGGCGTGGCTTTTATCTGTCCACCGGCATGTTCTTCCTTGGTTGGATGGCAGAAGCGCTGGAGGTCTACGCGATTCTCTATTACCTGGGTGGCCCAACTGACCTGCTGTCGGCCATCTCGATCGGGGCCATTTCGGTCTTCATCAAAGGCGGAACGTTCTTCATCCCGGGAAGCCTGGGCGCGCAGGATGGCGGGAATCTCTTAGTCTTGTTAGCCTTCGGCTATGGCGAGCTCACCGGCATCACCTTCGCGCTCCTGCGCCGGGTGCGCGAATTGGTCTGGATCGGAATCGGGCTCTTATGCCTGGCGGCGCTCGGCGGGCGAAACGCACGAGTTTCAGCGGGGGATGGCAAAGAGAATTAGGATGCGCTCGTTTGGTTTACAAGCTTCCACTGGCTTGTTAGGATACCCAACCATGACAGTCGTGATGAAACTCACCTGGGGGCTGGTAGCGGTGCTGTGCGCCGTCGCGTTCGGCTTCGTCACGGGTCTCTTCAATCCTGGTGAGAAGGTCAATGGTCTGTGGCTGGTGGTCGCCGCCGCGTGCTTTTATGTGCTGGCGTTCCGGTTCTATGGACGATTCTTGGCGCACCGCGTGCTGGAACTGAACGACCAGCGTGTCACGCCGGCCCACCGCTTGCACGACGGAAAGAACTTTTACCCCGCAAATAAGTATGTGCTGTTTGGGCATCATTTCGCGGCTATCGCGGGGGCGGGGCCTCTGCTGGGGCCGGTGCTGGCGGCGCAGTTCGGATATCTTCCGGGGTTTCTCTGGCTGGTGATTGGCGCGGTGCTGGCCGGGGCGGTCCAGGACTTTATTATTCTGGTGGCCTCGATGCGGCGCAATGGGCGGTCGTTACCCGAGATTGCGCGGGACGAGATCGGGACGATCACCGGCACGGCGACGGCTGTGGCGGTGCTGTTCATTGTGGTGGTAGCGTTGGCCGGGTTGGGGCTTGCGGTGGTCAATGCCTTGTACCGAAATGCCTGGGGCACCTTCACGATCGCCATGACGATCCCCATCGCCTTCCTCATGGGGTTCTACCTCCAGAAGTTCCGCTCCGGCCGGGTCGGTGAGATGTCTGCGTTCGGGGTCGGGTTGCTCATCGTGGCGGTGGCTGTCGGACGAATCGTAGCTCAGTCCAATCTAGCTGACTGGTTTGAGTTCGAGCGACCCATGCTTGTCTGGCTGCTGGCGAGCTACGGCTTTATGGCATCGGTCCTTCCTGCATGGATGCTCCTGGTCCCGCGTGACTATCTCTCGACGTTTATGAAGGTCGGTGTGGTCGCGTTGTTGGGACTGGGCGTGCTTGTCTTGGCGCCGACGATTGAGATGCCGGCCGTCACGCAATTCATTCACGGGGGTGGTCCCATTATTCCCGGTGCGATCTTTCCGTTCGTCTTTATCACAATCGCGTGCGGGGCGATCTCTGGGTTTCATTCCCTGGTCTCCTCCGGTACCACGCCCAAGATGATCGAGCGCGAGTCTCATGCTATCGTGGGTTACGGCGCCATGCTGATGGAGAGCTTTGTGGGAGTGATGGCGCTGATCGCGGCCGGCGTGCTGATTCCCGGCGACTACCTAGCGATCAACACCATGCTTTCGTCGGATGCGCTCGAAGCGATGGGGTTTCCGGTGTCGAGGATTCAGGAACTCTCCCGACTGGTTGAGGTCGACGTGTCAGGCAGACCAGGGGGGGCCGTCTCCCTTGCGGTGGGCATGGCCTCCATCTTCGCCGGGCTTCCCGGCATGGCTGGTCTGATGGCCTACTGGTACCAGTTTGCGCTCTTGTTCGAGGCCTTGTTCATCCTCACGACCATAGATGCCGGCACACGCGTGGCGCGTTATCTTGTGCAGGAAATGGGCGGACGTCTCTATGCTCCGCTGCGGCGGTTCACGTGGTGGCCCAGTGTGATCGCAAGCAGCGGGGCCGTGGTCGGCGCCTGGGGCTATCTGATCGGCACCGGCACGATCTCGACGATCTGGCCCATGTTCGGCGCGGCCAATCAGTTGTTGGGGACGCTGGCGCTCTGCATCGGGACGACGGTGCTGATCAAGATGCGTAAGAGCCGCTATCTCCTGTTGACGCTCGTGCCGATGCTGTTTGTGGGGGCGATCACGCTCACCGGCTCGTACGAGCTGTTTGTCCTGTTCCTCGGAGGGGCGACGACGGTAGGCGATTTTGGACAGGCATTCCCGCTTTATCTGGATGCGGCGTTGGTAAGCGTGGTTGCGCTGCTGGCGATCGTGGTGTTGCTCGACAGCGCCAGGCAATGGTACGGCTATCTTGTGCAAGGGCGGCCATGCACAAGCAGCGAGGTGGCATTCGGCGCAGGTGGGGCGTCGGCGGCTGGGTCCCATCCGACCATCAGTGACGGGATTCATCTCCCGTTCGGACGGTGCTGTTAGGCGTCGAGGAGGACCATCGTGGCTGATCTGAACTCGTTTGACGTGGTCTCCCAGGTTGATATGCAGGAGGTCAAGAACGCGGTGGAGCAGACGATGAAGGAGATTCGGCAGCGGTTCGACTTCAAAAACTCGAAGACGGACCTCACGCTGAAGGAGAAGGAGAGAGAGTTGAGCGTGCTGTCGGACGACGAATATAAGCTGAAGGCAGTGCTGGAAATTCTGAAGGCAAAATGCGTCAAGCGCAACGTCTCGCTGAAGGCCCTCACCTATGGGAAACTGGAAGAAGCGTTAGGCGGGACAGTGCGACAGGTGATTGCCATCCAGAGCGGAATCCCTGATGAGAAAGCCAAGGTGATTGCCAAGGAGATTCGAGATGCGAAGTTCAAGGCGCAGGCGCAGATTCAGGGTGACCAAGTTCGCGTGCAGAGCAAGAGCAAGGATGAGTTACAAGCCGTGATCGCATTTCTCAGGCAGAAGGATTTCGGGATCGACCTCCAGTTTGTCAATTACCGATAGCTTGCTGTCCGGGCTTTCCAATGCGACTCCCTCGGTCCACACGCTTAGCATCTCTCCTCCTATTGATTCTGTCGGTCTCCGGATGCGGAGGCAGCGACGCGATCGTGGTCATCGCGTTGCATCCGACGAAGCCAAATATCCTGTATGTGGCCACAAATGATTACATTTATAAAACGCGGGATGGGGGGCAGACCTGGGAGAACCTCTCAAAAGGGATGAGTCACTCGCGCGTGATTTCAATGGCGATTGATCCAGCGTACCCCGCGACGGTCTATGCCGGAACGAAAGGCGATGCCGTCTTCAAGAGCTATGACGGGGGACAACGGTGGGTGTCTCAGCGAGCTGGGCTGGAAGGTGTCGTCATGACGTCTGTGGTCAACCAGTTTGTCTTCGACCCGCTCGACAGCAACCGGCTGTTTGTGGCCACAACACTAGGAATTTTCGAGTCGCAGAACGGCGGCGAGGCGTGGCAGAAGCGGATGGATGGGATGACAGAAGTGCTCATGGTTGTAACCCTGGCGCTCGACCACACCCGGCCCACGACCATGTATGCGGGCACCAGTGGAGGGGTGTACAAGACTATGAATCGGGCGGTGCGGTGGGAAAAGGCCAACAATGGCCTGGTTCCGCCCGATTTGCTGCAGTCGTCGCGTGCCCTCGGCGTGACAGTGATTCAGGTGGATCCTCATGTGCCCGATACTGTGTATGCAGCCACCTTGAATGGCATCTACAAGTCCACCAATGGAGCGCAATCCTGGACCCGCATCGCCCAGTCGCTACCGGACCAGATGATTAGCGCCATGGTGCTCGACCGAGCTATCGCCAGCGTGATTTACGTGGCCAGCCGGGAAGGGATCCATAAGAGCGAGGATGGGGGGGATACTTGGAAAGCGATGAACAAAGGGCTAGCAACCCTGAACGTCCGCTCGCTGGTTCAGAGTCCGACCGATCCTAAAATGTTTTATGTTGGCACCAACGGCAGTGGATTGTACAGAAGTCGGCATGGTGGGGAGACCTGGGCCTCACTTCCGCCAGTACGGGCTGCCAGCTAGTTATGGTCTGCGGTTGAGACTGGAGTCGCCGACTGCGGGGCCCACCCGTGACGGGGTTGTCGAAGAGCCTGTCGGGTTCTCCTTCTTTTCGACTTCAAACCCGAAGCTATAGGGCAGGGTCGTATCCTGAGTGTCGGGTCCGATGCGGCTGGGGAGGTTGGTGTCCTGGATGTCCGTCCCCCTTCGGGGACGCAGGTCTTCCCGCACATCACTGTAAGGCGATACCGTATAGCCGATGTCGACGCCGAAGTTCTTGTTGAGGGTGGTATCCTCGATGTCGCCACCGATCCTAACAGGTAAGTTACTGTCCTGAATCTCCATCCCGGTGCGCGCTGACTCCGGCGGTTTTCTGGAGCGGAATTCCCTTGCGATCGCCTCTTTTTCTTCCTCTATCCTTGCACGCGTTTTCCCGGCTGCTTCGGAGCCGAGCGTGTCGAGCTTTTCCATAGACTCGCCGAGCCGTTCCAATCGAACCTTGAGTTTCCGCAGGTCATCCCGTGCTCGTGCGACTGTTCCGACGATTTCGCTAAGCGTCCACTGTCTGGCAAACGTTCCAAGCGTGCCGCCGGTGCCTGCTGGACCCGAGGAGGGTTGCCCGGCACTATTGAATATGCCCTTTTGTTGCACCGACTTGAGGATGTAAGACGCCTGTTCCTGTAGGTCTTCAAGGTCCTCCAATGAGCCTACATCGTTTGCGCAACAGTCCAAAAACTTACGGTACCGGTTGACAAACTTCGAGGCTTCATTCTGGATTTCTACGATCTTAATCGGTTCCTTTGCTTCGGTTTTCTGTTCCTTCCCGCCAGTCTTCTCCTCCTCGACAAGCGGTTTACAGCCAGGAGTGGGGACTGTCACGATCTGTTGGTCAGGGGTACGGTTTGGACACCAGTAGATCGGAGGTGGGGGGTTGATCGGGTTGTCAGGATTGAATTCCTTTGCGCCGTTTGTTGAGGGGCTGGCCAGGGCCAGCAGAGCGAGCGCGAGACCCCAACCCCATTGAATCTTCTTTGATTCCAGGCCAGTCATAGCTATCATTTTGCCCACCAGCCCTGCGAAAAGTCAATCAAAGAGACCAATCACGCGCCCTTGCAAAGCTTCCCAGGAATCGGCTAGGCTGCAACGTCGCTAAAAGAGGGGCAATTCAGCCCAATCACGTCAAGATGGCTATCGTTTACATCGAAGACATTGCCCGCCATGTCGGACAGCAGGTGACGGTCCGGGGCTGGCTACGGCATCGTCGGGCCAGCGGCAAGATCCATTTCCTGGTGGTCCGGGACGGCACTGGGGAACTCCAAGCCGTCGTGAGTAAAGGAACAGTGGGTGAGGAACAGTTTGCCCATTCAGCGGCGCTGACCCAGGAATCGTCTCTCACATTGACCGGCACGGTCAGACAAGATGCTCGCGCGCACGGAGGCTATGAGCTGGATGTGACGCGCATCCAGGTGGTTCAGATTGCTGAGCCGTTCCCCATCCAGCCCAAGGAACATGGCGTGGGATTCCTCATGGAGCATCGGCACCTGTGGCTCCGCTCCAGTCGCCAGCACGCGATCTTGCGGATCCGACACGAGATCATCCGGGCCTGCCGAAATTTCTTTGATGAGCGGGGCTTCGTGCTGGTGGACGCGCCAATCTTTACCCCCAATGCCTGCGAAGGAACGACCACCCTGTTTCAGACGGATTACTTTGATGAAAAAGCCTATCTGACCCAAAGTGGTCAGCTCTATAGTGAAGCCACAGCCGCTGCCTTCGGCAAGGTCTATTGTTTCGGCCCGACGTTCCGCGCCGAAAAGTCAAAGACGCGCAGGCATCTGATGGAGTTCTGGATGGTGGAGCCAGAGGTTGCCTTTGCCGAACTGTCCGACATGATGGACCTGGCTGAAGAATTCCTCAGCTTTATCGTCCAGCGGGTGCTTGAATCACGGAAGGCGGATCTCGCAGTCCTTGAGCGAGACACCACGAAGCTTGAGCGCGTGGTGGCTCCCTTCCCGCACATCATGTACGAAGAAGCGGTTTCGTTGCTCCAGAAGAAGGGCAATCCGATCCAGATCGGCGATGATTTCGGAGGAGACGAAGAGACGCTGCTCTCGAACGAGTTCGATCGGCCAGTGATCGTCCATCGGTATCCATCAACGATCAAGGCGTTCTACATGCAGAACGACCCAGTCCGTCCCGATCTGGCGCTCTGCATGGATGTGCTGGCTCCCGAAGGATACGGCGAGATCATTGGCGGCGGGCAGCGTATTCACGAGTACGACAAGCTGGTGGCTCGGATCAAAGAACATAAACTGCCTGAAGAGGCCTTCCGCTGGTATCTGGACCTGCGTCGGTACGGGTCTGTTCCCCACGCGGGCTTCGGCATGGGCATCGAACGGGTTGTGGCCTGGATCTGTGGACTGGACCACGTTCGTGAGACTATTCCTTTTCCTCGCATGCTCTACAAGCTGTATCCATGACTATGTAAATCCAGACTCTTGTTGATGCGCGACGTCCCTGACTAGCGGGGTCGCAGACATGATTTCGAAGCTTCACATACCTTCTTCCTTCCCTTCCTTCATTCCAGGTTCGACCTTCAGATCAAAATACCCGAGCAAGCTGCTGGTGCGACTGTGTGGTGTCCGATGGATGGTGTTAGGACAGGTCCCAAGCCCGTGGTCGGTTTCTTCGGAGAGGGCTGGCAACGGCCCAGTAGTGTAAATCTTGACGGGAACAGCATATTTTTGTTGACAAGGCTGCGCTAAGATGTATATTGGGCCCACAAAGTGGGAGAAAGTGGAAGACAATGGTATCTTAAGGGCGAAGCAGGGTGAATTGCATGTTCCAGTACTGGCAAATGAAACGGTATTATGGTTGGTTCGTCGGCAAGGTGGTCGATACCTGGATTGCACCATCGGGCCTGGAGGCCTTGCCTCTCGGATCCTCGACCTCAGTAGTCCAGACGGGATCGTGGTCGGGATTGATCGAGACGAAGAAGCAATTGCCGTAGCCAGGGAGCGTCTCAAACCCTTTGCCGGACGGACCTGTCTTATTCATGGTAATTTCAGCGGGCTGAAGCAGCATCTGCAATCGGCGGGCATCTCGGAGGTTGACGGTGTCGTGTTTGATCTAGGCCTGTCCTCAGCTCAACTTGCCCGGCCGGAGCGGGGCTTTAGTTTCCTCAACGACGGCCCGCTCGATATGCGCATGGAACAGGGTGGCGGCCAGACTGCCGCAGATCTTGTCAATAAACTCTCCGAATCCGAACTGGCGGATGTCATTTACCGATATGGCGAGGAGCGGTATTCGCGTCGCATCGCCCGTTCTATAGCGCGGGCTCGGGGGCGCCGGCCCTTGCGCACCACCTTTGATCTCGTGTCCGTGGTCCGGGAGGCCGTCCCAGCCTCTTATCGCCACGCTCGCCTTCACTATGCGACGCGAACGTTCCAGGCCTTGCGGATCGCTGTCAATCGCGAGCTTGAGATGCTGGAACATGCGCTTCACGATGCAGCTGATGTGCTGACTCCCGGAGGCCGGCTCTGTGTCATCTCGTTTCATTCTCTCGAGGACCGCATTGTCAAACAGACGTTTCGAGCGCTCTCGCAAGGTCCTGATCCCTGCCTGTTAAGACTGACCAAAAAACCGCAAACCCCTTCGGAAAGGGAACGACGTGAGAACCCACGCGCCCGCAGCGCAAAGCTTCGCGTGGCTGAGCGTCTTCCAGGAGCGAGGCATTCATGAAAACCTTGACCGTCGTAGCTGCCATGGCCTTGTTACTGCTCTATGTGTGGGAACGGGTGGAGATCGTGCGGGTCGGATACCAGATCGAGCGACTCAAGGTCAAGAAGGTGGTGCTTGAGCGTGAGCGCGATGAGTTGCAGGTGAAGCTCTCGGCGCTGAACTCGCCGGAACGGATCGCACGGGTAGCGACCGAGAAGCTAGGGTTGGTTCCACCCCAGCGTGGACAGGTGATCCTTGTCAACGTGAAGCCTGAGGCGCCCGCACATGGGGAGCCAGCCATGCCGGACGTAAAGCTGGCCAGGAACGAGCCAGTGGGGAAGGTGCCGTGATGGCGGCTGCTCCGTATCGTGGTCGCCGTATGGTTGCTGCGCTGGTCTTGCTCTCGGGCTTTGCCCTGATCCTCTTCCGGCTCTTCAACCTGCAGATTCTGCAAGCAGCCGAGCTGACGGTAAAGGCGGATCGGCAGCACCGGAAGGCTGTGTCCGTACAGGGGCCTCGGGGATCAATCTACGACCGCCACGGGAAGGTCTTGGCCATTAACATGGATGTACCCTCCGTGTTTGGCGTACCGGCTTCACTCGATGATCCCTCTGGTGTGGCACGAGATCTTTCCCCTGTCCTGCGTGTCAGGGCCGGCGAGATTGAGAAAAAACTGAAACAGGAACGGAGTTTCGTGTGGATTGCGCGGAAACTGGACCCTGAACAGGGGCGAAGGCTGGAGCGCATGCCCTTAGAGGGCATCGGCGTGGTCATGGAGGGGCAACGCTTTTATCCCAAGGGACCCTTGCTCTCTCATGTGCTCGGATTCGCAGGAATGGACAGCCAGGGGCTCGAGGGCGTCGAACGCCGGTACGATCCCTCTCTCCGTGGAGAGAAGCAGATGGTCGTGTTGCAGCGCGATGCGCTGGGTCGCACTGTCTTCCCGAGGGGACTGCGTGACCAAGCACCCTTGGCAGGCCACAACGTGATCCTCACGATCGATGAAGTCATTCAGTACATAGCGGAGAAGGAGCTGGAGGAGGCAGTCACGGCCACTCGGGCAAAGGGCGGGATCGTGATCGTGATGGAACCTCGGACCGGAGCCATCCTCGCGATGGCGGTGAATCCCCGGTTTGACCCCAATACCGTGCAGGGGATTTCCGCCGATCGATGGCGCAACCGTGCCTTGACCGACACCTATGAACCAGGCTCGACCATGAAAATCTTCGTGGCGGCGGCCGCACTTGAGGAAAAGGTCATGGAGCCTGGGACCTTGATCTACGGGGAAAACGGCCGGATGGTGGTGGCCCACACCGTCATTCACGATCATGACAGGTTGGGCTGGATGACCTTCGCGCAGGTGATCCAACGGTCCAGCAATATCGGGTCGGTCAAGACGGCCATGGCTCTTGGAGAGGAGCGCCTGTACCGCTGGCTCAGAGCCTTTGGCTTCGGGGAACGGACGGAAATCGACTTGCCAGGGGAGGTGGCTGGTCTGGTCAAAGAACCGCGAGACTGGGAACGGCGGTCGCTTGCTTCGGTCGCAATCGGGCAGGAGATCGGTGTGACACCATTGCAGCTCGTCACGGCGGTGGCGGCCATCGCCAATGGGGGCTGGCTGATGAAGCCCTACACGGTCTCGGAAATACGTGATGGGAAGGGCCGGGTGGTTGCTCAAGTCAGCCCGCAGGTCCGACGGCAGCCGATTTCGCCGGAGTCGGTGCACACCCTCAGCAGAATCCTGGAGGGTGTGGTGACACATGGAACAGGCAGCAAGGCGGCGGTCCCGGGCTATCGGGTTGCCGGGAAAACGGGCACAGCCCAGAAGATCGATCCTAAGACAGGGGCCTATTCCTCAAATCTCTCCGTGGGGTCGTTCGTCGGCTATGTTCCTGCGGAAGACCCGCGGCTGGCCATCGTCGTCGTGATTGACGAGCCGCAGACCGAAGCTTGGGGAGGGGTTGTCGCTGCGCCGGTGTTTCGGCGAGTGGCTGAACAAGCGCTTCAATATCTCGGGATTTCTTCTCAGGAGCCGGTCAAGTTGGCCATGACGACCAGCTCAGAAATGGCGCGACCATAGGGTTGCAAAACCGTCTCATGACTGTTGCTGAGCTGATCGTTCCGCTGGAAAGTCAACTGGGTGTGATTGAGCGGCAGGGAAATTTGCATGTGGCAGTCAGCGACGTGACCGATGACTCACGCCTCGTAAAGCCGGGCAGCCTGTTCGTGGCGGTCAAAGGAGAAAGGGTGGATGGTCATAGCTACGTTCACCAGGCAGTGCAAGCTGGCGCATCGGCTGTTGTGATGCAGGCGGGACTGCCCTCGGCTAGTGGGGCTGGACAAGGGTTCATCCCCTCAGTTCCGATGATTCGCGTGAAGGATTCCCGGCGAGCGCTGGGGTTGCTGGCCAGTCGGCTTCACCACGATCCCTCTTTCCGGCTTGCGATGATTGGTGTGACGGGGACAAACGGAAAGACCACGGTGACCTATTTGTGCAAGGCGGTGCTTGAGGCGGCTGGCCGGCGGGTGGGTGTTATCGGAACAGTGGCCTATCAGATCGGGTCGGAACGACTCAATGCGCCCCATACGACACCGGGCGCGGGCGAGCTTCAGGCCCTGTTGGCGCGCATGGTGTCTGCCGGCCTGGATACCGCAGTGATGGAAGTGTCCTCGCACGCGCTTGCCTTGGATCGCATCGTTGGCTGCGAATTCGACGTGGCGATCTATACGAACCTGACTCAGGATCACCTCGATTTCCATTCCGACATGGAAGATTACTTTAGGACAAAACTGTGCCTGTTCACGAGCTTGAGGCCCACCGGGAACAAGCCTCGCCCCAAACGCGCCATTATCAATGCGGATGATCCTCGGGGTGGACGCGTGTGCGAGGCCAGCCCTGTTCCCTTCTGGACCTATTCCATTGGAGGTCGGTCGGATATCCGAGCTGAGGATGTGCGTCTCTCGCTCGCCGGGACGAGCTTCACCGCCGTCACCCCAGCCGGGAGATTTTTGGTGGAGAGCCGATTGGTGGGCGAACACAATGTCTATAACATCCTGGCCGCCATCGGCGTCGGGCTGCAGGAGGGGCTGTCATCGGATGTGATCCGCGAAGGCATCCATTCGGTGGTCAATGTTCCGGGACGATTCGAGCGGGTCGAAGCTGGGCAAGATTTTACCGTCGTGGTCGATTATGCCCACACGGAAGATGCGCTTGTCCGTCTGTTGGGGGCAGCGCAGGCGCTAAAGACTGGCCGCATCATCACGGTGTTCGGCTGTGGAGGGGACCGTGACCGAGGCAAACGACCCAAGATGGGCCGCGCGGCTGCGCGACAGAGCGATCTGGTGATCCTGACCTCCGACAACCCGCGGAGCGAGGATCCCATGGCCATCCTACGCGAAGTAGAAGCGGGAGTGCTGGAGGCGCTTGATCCGGCCGAGCCAGCACGGGTCCGGTACAAGGTGATTGCCGATCGACGTCGCGCCATCGAAACAGCAGTCCGGGAGGCGAAGCGGGGCGACATGGTCCTGATCGCGGGCAAGGGGCACGAAGATTACCAGATCATCGGCGCCAATCGTCTGCATTTCGACGATCGCGAGGTGGCCAGGGAAGCTATTCTTCACACGAGGAATGCGTGACGAAGAGCAGCGACTCTTGACCATTGGTTCTTCGCCTTGAGCTCTCCATGTTGCTCTTTACTGTCGAAGAGGTCATAGAAATCATCAGGGCCAGGGTGCTCTCGGGCCAGAACCCTCGAGGGCTGTCAAGCCATATCCACCGGCTGTGTACCGATTCTCGCGAGGTTCGCTCCGGAGATCTCTTTGTCGCGCTCAAGGGGGAGCGCTTTGATGGTCACCAATTTGTCGATACCGCTTTGCAGCGGGGAGCGGTTGGGGCCATCGTCCAGGAACGGTACAGGCTTGTGCCGCGTGCTGAGGGGGCAACCAAGGCGACCCTCTCGGGTGGCTCGCGAGCCGGCCTGCTTTCCCGGAGGGCCCCGTTCCTCTTGGGGGTGCCGGACCCGCTCCTTGCCTATCAACAGTTAGCTGCGCACCACCGGAACCGCTTTCGGATACCGGTGGTCGCAGTCACAGGCAGCAACGGCAAAACCACCACAAAGGAGATGGTGGCCGCTGTGCTGGCGCAACGCTGGACCGTACTGAAAACCGAAGGCAATCTGAACAACCGCATCGGGGTTCCTCAGACGCTGCTCCGGTTGGCGACGCGTCACCAGGCTGCAGTGGTGGAGATGGGCGTTGATCAAAAGGGACAGACGACCCGTTTGTGCGAGATCGCCCGTCCGACCATTGGACTCATTACGAACATCGGCCCCGATCACCTTGAGTTCTTCGGCAGCATGGAGGCCTCCGCTCAGGCCAAGGCAGAGTTGCTGAATCTGGTGCCACACGACGGCGCGGTCTTGCTGAACGCGGATGATGCCTATTTCGATTACCTCGCGTCGCGGGCCCGCTGCCGCGTACTCTCGTTCGGGCTCTCCCCAAGAGCTCAGGTTCGCGCGACGGAGGTGGTGCCTGACCTGCGGCGAGGCACGACCTTTCGGCTGGCCCTTTCCGGCCGGACGCGCCGTCCGTTGGTTCTGCTGCGAGCGCATGGGGCCCACAATCTGTCCAATGCCTTGGCTGCGGCGGCCGTTGGGCACCTGCTCGGCGTGACCGGCACGATGATCGCAAAAGGGTTGGCCCGCTTCCGGCCGGCGGCAATGCGTTCACAGGTGAGCCTCTGGGGCGGCGTCAGGGTGATCAATGACTGTTATAACGCGAATCCGGCCTCAATGAAGGCCGCAATTGAGTTGCTCGTCGGGTTGGGCTCCAGCAGGCGAACGGTTGCAGTGCTGGGCGATATGCTGGAACTGGGGCCGGAAACGGTGGCTCTCCATCGAGAGGTCGGGGCCTATCTCGCTCGGCGCGGGGTCTCGGTACTCATCGTCTGCGGGGTCTTGGGGCATGAGTTAGCGGAAGGGGCGCGCGCGGCTGGAATGGCCTCGGATCATGTCATTGAAACGGCGCATGCGGCTGCTGCCGCCGCGTCCGCGAAGGCGATCATTCACGATGGAGATGTCGTGCTGGTCAAGGCATCGCGCGGGATGAGGCTGGAACAGGTCATCGAGGTTCTGAGCGGAAGACAGAGCGCGGCGAAGGGCGCGTAGCGGATCGCATCTCAGGAAGCCGTTTGCGCCTGGTCGCGAGGCGCCGACTACTCCAGGCCCAGTCAAAGAACTTACATATGCTCTACATCTGGCTCTATCCGCTGCATACTGAGTTCTCCTTCCTGAACGTATTCAGGTATCTCACCTTTCGGATCATCTATGCCGCAGTCACGGCGTTTCTCATTGCCTTTGTGCTGGCTCCGTGGCTGATCCGGAAGCTTCAGGAGCTGCGATTGGGGCAGCAAGTACGGGATGATGGTCCGAGCACCCATCTGACCAAGAGCGGCACGCCAACAATGGGGGGACTCCTCATCCTGTTTGCGGTCTTGCTTTCGACCATGCTCTGGGCGGACGTCACGAATCGGTACGTGTGGATGGTGGTCTTCGCCACCCTCGGGTTCGGGATGGTGGGCTTCGTGGATGATTACCTCAAGTTTATCAGGGGCCGATCGAAGGGATTGTCGGCGTCGCAGAAACTTGTTGCACAGGTCCTGATCGCACTTGGCATCGGCCTGTTTTTGTATTTCCTGCCGGATTTCTCCAGCAAGCTGAGCGTGCCTTTTTTCAAGAATTTCACGCCCGATCTCGGGCTGTTCTATATCCCATTCGCGATTTTGGTGATCGTCGGATGCTCGAACGCAGTCAACCTGACGGATGGCCTCGATGGCCTGGCCGTGGGGCCGGTCATGATCGCCTCGTTGGCCTACACCATTGTGGTCTATGTCGCCGGGAACAGAATTATGTCTGACTATTTGCTGATCCCTCATATCGAGGGAGCAGGCGAACTCGCGGTGTTTACAGCAGCCGTCTTTGGAGCCAGTCTGGGATTCCTCTGGTTCAACACCTATCCGGCCTCTGTGTTCATGGGGGATGTGGGTTCCCTGCCGCTGGGCGCGGCGCTTGGGACCGTCGCGGTGATCAGCAAGCATGAGTTGCTGCTGTTGTTGGTCGGGGGCGTGTTCGTGATCGAGGCCATCTCAGTCATTTTCCAGGTTGCTTCGTTCAAGTCCCGCGGCAAACGGATCTTCCGGATGGCCCCCATCCACCATCATTTTGAAATGAAGGGATGGGAGGAACCGAAGGTGGTGGTACGTCTCTGGATCGTTGCGATCCTGCTGGCGCTGTTGAGTTTGAGTACGCTGAAACTGAGGTGAAGATTGCGGGCAAGTTTGGCTGTCCCCTGTGCTCGCGCACCGCGTACGCTCAGGAGATGCCGGGTACCTGTTGCTCTTCAGAATGCAACGGGTGATGACGCGCGCAGTTGTGGACAGCCAACACAGCCCGCTGAGCGGAAGAGGACCATGCCCGGCCAGATGGATCTGAAAGGGAAGAAAGTGACGGTGCTCGGGTTAGCCAGAAGCGGCGTGGCGGCAGCTCGGTTGCTCCAGGCGATCGGCGCGTCTGTGACGGTGGCCGACCGCAAGGAGGAGCAGGAGCTTTCAAGCGCGCTCTCCCGTCTGGACCGACAAACCCTGAACGTCAAAGTGGGCGCTGGCTACGAATCTGCACTGAAAGGAACGGAGTTGGTCGTGGTCAGCCCGGGGGTTCCTTCAGCTCTGGAAGCGCTGACGCAGGCCCGCCGACAGGGAGTCCGGGTCATTGGGGAGCTCGAACTGGCTTCCTGGTTTCTGAAGGTGCCGATTCTTGCCATCACTGGGACCAACGGCAAAAGCACCACGGTAACGCTCGTGGGCCTTCTCCTCGGCCAGAGCGGCAAGCAGGCCTTCGTGGGAGGGAACCTCGGCACGCCCTTGTGCGATGCAGCTCTGGCGTCCTATCAAGCCGGAAGAGGTGCCGCGACTCTTTACGATTACATTGTCGCGGAAGTCTCCAGTTTTCAGCTCGAGACGATCGAGCGGTTCCACCCCTGGGTCGCAGCGGTGCTGAACATCACGCCTGACCACATGGACCGCTATCCATCCCTGGAAAATTACGTGGAGGCGAAGGCCGGGATTTTCAAGAACCAAACAACTGAGGACTTTGCCTTGTTAGGGGTTGATGATGAGCGGGTGGCTGACTTGCAGAATCGTGTGCGCGCCAAGCTCTTGAGCTTCAGCCGGATCGGGCCGGTCTCACAGGGGGTTTATCTGGATGATAACCGCGTGATGGCGATCATCGGGTCGCGCAGGGAAGAGGTCTGCCGTCGGGAGGAGATTCGTCTCCCAGGCTCCCATAACCTTTCCAATGCGATGGCGGCGACGACGATCGGTCTCTTGTGCGGTTGCCCGACCGATGCCATTCGCCATGTCCTTCAAATCTTTCCTGGACTGGAGCATGCCTTAGAGCTCGTGCGGGAACGGCAGGGAGTGCGGTTCGTGAACGACTCCAAAGGCACCAATGTCGATGCCACCATCAAAGCGCTGGAGAGTTTCGAGGAGCCGGTCCTGCTGATTGCCGGTGGTCGGGACAAGGGGGGCGATTTTCGGAAGCTTCAGGAGCCGGTGCGCCGGCGGGTGAAGCGGGTCATCCTGATTGGTGAAGCGGCGTCGCGTATCAGCGAGGCACTGGGAGATGTCGGTTGCGTCAGCCAGGCCGCCACGCTCAGAGACGCCGTGGCGATGGCTGCCTCCGAGGCGAGGTCCGGCGATGTCGTGTTGCTGTCGCCCGCCTGCGCCAGTTTCGACATGTTCGCGGATTACCAGGATCGGGGTTGTCAGTTCAAAGAGCTGGTGAACCAATTACCGTGAGGCGTTAGGGGTGAGGCGTGAGGCGAAAGAGAGTTGTGCAGGCAGTGTCCTGTCTATCACACCTCACGCCGGGACCCATTGCTCCAGGATGCAATGGGTGCCCCTTACACCTCACGACGGATGAGTCATGTCACGCAGAGGTATCGAGGGTGGCACGCTTGCGCTTCCCTGGCCGTCCTCAAGCCAGCGATCGCGGAGGCGGATCGGGACTGACGCGAGCGTGCTCGCAGCCACCGTGGTCCTGGCGCTGGTCGGGCTAGTCATGGTGTTCAGCGCGAGTGCGGTACTGGCCGGAAACCGGTTTCACGATTCAATCTATTTTCTCAAGCGCCAAGTGGCCTGGCTGGCCTTCGGATTCCTGCTGCTGCACGTGGCGTCCCGCGTCGATTACACGTTGTGGCGCAGGTTGGCATGGCCGATCCTGGGCCTGACAGCGGTGCTGCTGATTCTGGTGCTAGTCCCGTCGCTGGGCGTGGCGGCCAAGGGCGCACGGCGCTGGCTTCGCCTCGGACCGATTTCTGTGCAACCGGCGGAGCTAGCCAAGCTTGTCGTCGTGCTCTACATGGCTTCGTACCTGACCAAGAAGGGAGGCCGTGTGATGGAGTGGCCCTCCGGTTTTCTTCCTCCGCTCATTGTGGTGGGACTGTTGGGGGGATTGCTGTTGCTCCAGCCGGACCTCGGGACGGCTGTGGTGATCGGGTTCGTGGCGTTCGGCCTTCTGTTCCTTGGAGGGGCGAGGCTGACGCATCTCTTTGGACTGATTCTGGTCGCCGTACCGGTTATGGCCGTGCTGGTCCTGGGATCGAGCTACCGCCGACAGCGTTTCCTGACCTTTCTGGCTCCCTGGAAGGATGCCACGGATGCTGGCTTTCAGGTGACCCAGTCGTTTCTGGCGTTCGGCAGCGGCGGTCTGTTCGGAGTCGGACTCGGCGAAGGCAAACAGAAGTTGTTTTTTCTACCGGAGGCCCACACGGATTTCGTGCTGGCACTGGTCGGGGAGGAGCTTGGTATGGTGGGAACAGGCGGCATCATGGTGCTCTTTGCGATTCTCGTCATCAAAGGATTCCAGATTGCCGGGCGTGCGCGAGAGCCGTTTGGCCGGTATCTGGCCCTCGGGATCGCCCTCCTGATCGGCTTGCAGGCCTTGATCAATGCCGGTGTGGTGACTGGGCTGCTTCCAACGAAAGGACTGACTCTCCCTCTTGTCAGCTATGGTGGGTCGTCGTTGACCGTGAATCTGCTGGCGATTGGTATCTTGCTGAGCATTTCACGCGATCGGCAAGGTGGCAAGCCGACCGGCTTGTACGGGACTGGGCATGGAGGTCGGGTCTTTGCCTGATGAATATCGTGATCGCAGCGGGAGGCACCGGCGGCCATCTGTATCCGGCGGTGGCGCTGGCCCGGGAGTTTCTTCGGCAGGAGCCGAGGGCCTCGGTTCTTTTTGTGGGCACGGTCCGCGGAATCGAGGCCAAGGTGCTCCAACACGAGGGCTTCGAATTGGCGATCATTGCGGCGCGGCCTGTGATGGGGATGGGAGTGCGAGGAGCTGTCAGCGCGCTGCTCTCTCTGCCGCTGGCTTTGTGGCAGTCGGTCCAGCTCCTGCGAAAACGGCGCGCGGATCTCGTGATCGGGGTTGGAGGCTATACCAGCCCTCCCGTACTCCTGGCTGCGTCTCTGTTGGGTCTCCGACGGGTCATTCTGGAGCCCAATGCTTACCCTGGGATGGCGAACAAGATGCTGGGGCCGTTCGCGCATCGGGTGTTCCTGGCGTTCGAGTCGGCTGCAGGCTTCTTCACGCCGTCCAAAGCTCGGGTGGTCGGCACTCCCATCCGACGAGCATTTCTAGACCAGATACACGAAGGCACTGTCGACTCGGTTGAGGAGCGAAGACAGACGCTATTGATTTTCGGCGGGAGCCAGGGCGCCCGCGCTATCAATAGCGCGATGATCGAGGCACTGCCACATTTAGCAGCCATGCGGACAGGACTTGCCGTGATTCACCAGACAGGAGAGGCCGACTTGGGACGAGTCAAGGCAGCGTACGAGACAGCCAGGTTCAGGGCAGAGGTGGTCCCTTTCTTGTTCGACATGCCGAGGGCGTTGCGGTCGGCTGACCTCGTGGTGTCTCGGTCTGGTGCCATGACGGTGGCGGAACTGTCCATCTGCGGAAAAGGGGCCATCCTGATTCCTCTTCCGCAGGCCATCTATAACCACCAAGCGCTCAACGCCCGGGCGATGGAATCGGCTGGCGCGGCGGTGGTGCTGCCCCAGGCGGAACTTACTGGGCTCAAGTTGGCGCAGACGATTGAGGTGTTGCTGCGCGATCCGGACCGCCTGCGCGTGATCGGCGAGCGAAGCCGAACCCTCGGACGGGCTGACTCGGCCGAAGCGATTGTACAGGAATGCCTGACCCTGGTCAGGTAAGGGACATAGCCATCTTACGGTGTTCAGAAAAATTCAGCATATTCATCTGGTGGGGATTGGCGGGGCCGGCATGAGCGGGATCGCCGAAGTGCTGCTCACATTGGGATACAAGGTCACCGGCTCTGATCTGTCCGAGTCGGAGACCACTCGACGGCTCCAGGAGTTGGGCGGCCGGATCTTCATCGGGCATCAGGAATCCAATGTGGGCGATGCGCAGGTGGTCGTGATCTCCTCAGCCGTCGCAGCAACCAATCCGGAAGTGGTGGTGGCGAGGGCCAAACTGATCCCGGTCATTCCACGCGCGGAAATGCTGGCCGAGCTCATGCGCCTCAAATATGGGATCGCCATTGCCGGCGCCCACGGCAAGACGACGACGACATCCATGGTCGCGGCGGTCCTGGCGCAGGCCGGCCTGGATCCGACCGTTGTAATCGGGGGAAAGGTGAATGCCCTGGGAAGCCACGCTCGACTTGGGCGCGGAGATTTGCTGGTCGCGGAGGCTGACGAAAGCGACGGGTCTTTCCTGAAGCTCTCCCCGACCATTGTGGCGGTGACCAACATCGACCAGGAGCATCTGGATCATTATGGAACCATGGAGCGGTTGCAGGACAGTTTTCTGGAGTTCATCAACCGGGTGCCCTTCTACGGTCTGGCGGTTCTCTGCGCCGATGACGACCGGATCCGGACATTACTTCCCAAGGTTGTGAAGCGATACCAGACCTATGGGCTCCGTGAGCAGGCCGGCGCTCCGCCGCCTGACTTCCGAGCAGCCGAGATCACGCTGAAGCAATGGGGATCGGAGTTCAGAGCCTATTTTCGGGGGAAGAACCTGGGACCCTTCCGTCTCTCCACTCCAGGCGTACACAACGTCACGAATGCCCTGGCTGCCATTGCGGTGGGAACAGAGCTGGATGTGCCAGTGGATTTGATTCGCAAGGGCCTCGCGGCCTTTACCGGTGTCGAGCGACGTTTTCATCTCCGAGGAGAAAAGAATCGGGTCATGGTCGTGGACGATTACGGGCACCACCCGACGGAGATCCGTGCCACCTTGTCCGCCGCGAAGCAAGGGTGGGACCGGCGGCTGGTCGTCCTCTTCCAACCACACCGATACACTCGTACGCGCGACCTGGTGGACGAGTTTGCACGTGCCTTCGAGCAAGCCGACGTTCTGTTCATCACCGAGATCTATCCGGCGGGAGAGCCGGAAATTCCCGGGGTGTCCGGCGAGAGACTGGCCGAGGCGGTTCGGGCCACTGGGCATCCGTCCGTGACCTGGGTTGATCGCAAGGAAGCCCTCGCCGACCGGGTGTTGCCTGTTCTCAAAGCCGGCGATCTCGTGATCACGCTCGGTGCCGGTGACATCTGGAAGGCCGGGCTCGCCCTGCTGGAGCGTCTGTGAGCGTGGGTCAGGTTATAAGAAACGGTGCGCAGCGTCAATCGTCATCCGTCAAGTCGAGGACCAACGCCAGTTTGTATGATCTTCACGCAGTGGTGTCTGGCCTGCGAGGAGAAGTCAAGTTCGGGGCACCGCTGCGGGACTACACGTCGTTCCGGATCGGGGGGCCTGCGGACGTGCTCGTGATCCCGGCTGATGTGGACGACCTGTCGCAGCTGGTCAAGCAGGCTCATGCGGCAAAGGTGCCAGTCTTCGTCATCGGCGGCACGAATCTACTGGTGCGTGATCAGGGAATCCGTGGCGTGGTCGTGAGCCTCTCGCGGCTGAAGGCCATCAGGGATGAGCCTGATGGCGTGGTCTATGCCGAAGGAGGGGTCGTGATGCCGACGCTGATGCGACACGCAATCAACCGCGCTCTGTCCGGGCTCGAATGGGCCGCTGGCATTCCGGGCACGGTGGCGGGCTGTGTGGTGATGAATGCCGGAACCAGGCTTGGCGAGATGAAGGACGCCGTCAAGGCTGTTCGCGTGATCGATCCGCTCGGGCGGATCATCGACTGTCCGGCCTCGGATATTCAATTCAGCTACCGCCGAGCACTGTTGCCTCGCGGGATTGTGGTCGGGGTCTGGTTGCAGCTCAAACCGTCGCAGCGGGAGAAGATTGAAAGGGTGGTCAAGGAGTACCTGCGGTACCGGAAGAACACTCAGCCCCTGACACTTCCCAACGCCGGCTGTGTGTTCAAGAACCCGGAACACAATACGGCGGGCCGTTTGATCGAGGCGGCTGGTTTGAAGGGCGTGCGGGTCGGTGATGCCCAGGTCTCAGAAAAGCATGCCAACTTCGTGGTGAATCTTGGACGGGCCAGTGCCGCCGATGTGATTGCGTTGATCAAGAAAGTCGGTCGGACCGTGGAGCAGCAGACCGGGATCACCTTGGAACTCGAGTTGAAGATCGTCGGACAACCCTAACGCGCTGAAGCGTCCCTCGTGAAGCGTCTGAATCCGAAGACGAGATACGATTCACGAGCGACGAACGACGAACATGCCATTGACGACGGCCCGTATCGGTGTGCTGCTCGGTGGACAGTCGGCTGAGCGGGAGATCTCGCTGAAGACTGGCCAGGCCGTTCACCGTGCGCTTCTCCGGCTCGGCTACGACGCAATGCCAATCGATGTGGATGCGTCGTTCTTGCAGCAACTGCGCGATATGAAGGTGGAGATCGCGTTTGTGGCCCTCCACGGGCCGGGAGGAGAGGACGGAACAATCCAGGGGCTGCTGGAGATGATCGGGACTCCCTATACAGGGTCTGGCGTCAGGGCCAGCGCGATCGCCATGCACAAGGTGACCGCCAAAGCTCTGCTCGACTATCACGGCATCCCGGTTCCTCCGGGAACCGTGGTTCGGTCAGGGCAACGGGGCAAGGCCTCACCTGTTCCCCCCGCAGGACTCAAGTGGCCAGTCGTCGTGAAGCCGGCGGCGCAAGGTTCTACGGTTGGAGTCAGCATCGTGCGTCAGGCGTCCGAATGGCAGGCCGCGCTGCGGCATGCCCATGAGTATGACCAAGAAGCGGTGGTGGAAGCCTACATCGCTGGCCGAGAGATCACGGTCTCTGTCTTGGGCGGATCCTCCGAGCCCCTTGCGCTGCCCGCAATCGAGATTCAAGCCCCCGGTGGGTTCTTCGATTACGCGGCCAAGTATGAGAAGGGGCGAACCACGTACCTCTGCCCGGCCCCTCTTCCTGTGAACGCGAGCAGGCAGGTTCAAGACCTGGCGGTTCGGACGTATCAGCTCCTGGGATGCCAGGGAGCCGCGCGGGTGGATTTTCGTATGACGAAACGAGGCCAGCCGTTCGTGCTGGAAATCAATACCGTCCCTGGCATGACCGAAACCAGCCTCTTGCCCATGGCGGCGGCCAAGGCTGGCATCGACTATGACTCGTTAACGGAACGGATTCTCCAATCTGCCCTTAGGCGGGTGAAGGGGATAAATGCTGAACGATGAGTGCGCAGGGGATTTGAGATGAGTCGCGCGATGAGACCCTGGGGGGAGCGAAGGCCTGGCCCGAGGCCCAACCTTCGAAGAAGGCGTAGTTTATCCGGTTTGCGTGCAAGCTTCAGCAACGGATCCCACATGAGCGGCGAAGGTCTCGTCCGTCGGTGGCCGCTGCTGGCGGCAGTGATTGTGGTTGTCCTCGTCGGCTGGTGGGGAGCCATGCCGGTGTATCGGGAGGTAGGGCCGCTTGTCGCCGACTGGTTCCAGGTGCGTGACGTGACCGTGTCGGGAGCCAGCCGCGTGACGCACGAGGATGTGCTGGAGCGGTTGGGGCTGCAATCCGGCGAGACGCTGTTCTCGGTGAACTCCACGGAGCTGGCCGATCGCCTGAAATCTCATCCCTGGATCAGGGAAGCCACCGTGAACCGTGAGCTCTTCCATACGTTAGCGGTCACCATCACCGAACGGCGACCAGCCGCCGTCTTGAGGACACCGTCGTTGAACCTGCTGCTGGACAAGGAAGGTCGCGTCCTCTCAGCGCTGGGAGAGGAGGACGATCCCGCCCTGCCAGTGCTCGTGGGGATCGATCCGAGGCGGCTCATCCAGGGAGAGGCGCAGTCTAGACAGGTCGCCCGGGCTGGCATTGAACTGGCTGGCCTCGTGCGCCAGGCGGTTGAGGGCCGGCCACAGGTGGATGCGGGAAATCCCGAGAACCTCGTCGCGTCTGTGCAAGGGCTCCGCTTCCAATTCGGCCCCTCATCCTTTGAAGAGAAATGGGACCGCTACCGGAGACTCCAGCCGACCCTTCGGGCTCGAGCCGACAACGGAGGCGGCCAATTCCGTAGCGAGATTGATTTGCGGTATCCAGGCAAAGTGATCGTCCGAGAAAGGGGGTAAACGTAGGTGGCCAAACGAGACCATATCGTCGTGGGGCTGGACATCGGGACGACCAAGATTTGTGCCATCGTGGCTGAGGTGACCGAAGAGGGCACGGTGAACATCATCGGGGTCGGGTCCAGTCCGTCCCGTGGCCTCCGAAAGGGCGTCGTGGTCAATATCGAGAGCACCGTCGAATCCATCAAGAGGGCGGTGGACGAGGCGGAGCTCATGGCTGCGGTCCAAATTGAGTCGGTCTATACCGGCATCGCCGGCAGTCACATCTCGGGCGAAAACTCGACTGGGGTCGTCGCGCTCAAGAAGGAGGAAGTGACCTGCGATGACGTGCAACGCGCGATCGAGGCGGCGCGCATGATGGCGGTCACTCCGCAAGACAGGAGGATCCTGCATGTCCTCCCCCGCGAATTCATGGTGGACGATCAGGACGGCATCCGAGACCCGTTGGGGATGTCCGGCACTCGCCTCGAGGTGGATGTGCACATCATCACGGGAGCGGTAACCTCGGCCCAGAATATCATCAAAAGCGTCAACCGAGCCGGTCTGGATGTGGTGGACATCGTGCTCCAGCCGCTGGCCTCCAGCGAGGCGGTGCTGAGCCCCGAGGAACGGGAACTGGGGGTGGCGATGGTCGATCTGGGCGGAGGCACCACGGACCTGGCGATTTTCGTTGAAGGCAGCATCCGCCACACGGCCGTGCTGCCGATCGGAGGGCAGCACTTGAGCACCGACCTCGCGATCGGGCTGCGGACTCCTCAGGCGGAAGCCGAAAAGATCAAGATCCGGCATGGGGTGGCCCTGGAGGAGATGGTGAACGAAGAGGAACGGGTCGAGGTGCCGAGCGTGGGAGAGCGTCCCGCCCGCACCGTCTCCCGCAAGTACTTGGCAGAGATCATCGAGCCGCGCGTTGAAGAGATGTTTGACCTAGTGCGGCGAGAGATCATACGCACCGGGTATGAGGGAATGCTGGCGGCTGGCGTGGTCATTACGGGCGGCACCTCGATGCTCGACAAGATGCCGGAGGCGGCCGAACGGGTACTGGATCTGCCGGTCCGACGAGGCGTGCCGAACGGTGTAGGGGGGTTGCGGGATATCGTCAGCAGTCCCATGTATGCGACGGGCGTCGGGCTGATTTTGCATGCCCGTCATCATGCCGATGAACTGGAAACCGCCGGACTCCGACATGGGAGGCCATTCGGCAGGGTGTTCGCTCGAATGCGGTCCTGGATGTTCGAATTCTTCTGAATAAAGCAAGCAGCACGCAGCTAGTAGCTATTGGCCGCTAGCTGTCAGCTTTTAGCGAAGGGAGGAAACGCGATGTTCTCATTTGAGGAGGACGTGATCATGCCGGTCCGCATCAGGGTCATCGGTGTAGGCGGCGCTGGCTGCAACGCAGTGAACACGATGATCGGCGCAGGGCTCAGCCGTGTGGAATTCATCGCGGCGAACACTGACCTGCAGGCCCTGCAACGATCTCTTGCAGCCTTCAAGGTCCAACTGGGCCCGGAACGGACCCGCGGCCTCGGCGCAGGGGCCAGACCGGAAGTGGGCAAGGAGGCGGCGCTGGAAAGCAAAGACCCCATCCGGGAGTGTCTGGAAGGCGCCGACATGGTCTTTGTGACCGCAGGCATGGGAGGCGGGACCGGCACCGGCGCCACCCCGATCGTGGCCAACATTGCGCGGGAACTGGGCGCCCTGACCGTCGGGGTAGTGACCAAGCCGTTCCAGTACGAGGGACACCGCCGTATGAGCCATGCGGAGGAAGGAATCCGGGAGCTGAGAAGACACGTGGATACGCTCCTGATCATTCCCAATCAGCGACTCCTGGGCATCGTCGATAAGGCCACACCGTTGCTGGAGGCGTTCAAGGTGGCCGACGATGTCTTGCGGCAAGCAATCCAGGGGATCGCCGATGTGATCACGACGACAGGACACATCAACGTGGATTTTGCTGACGTCCGGACCGTGATGACCCATACCGGCCGAGCCGTGATGGGGATGGGGATCTCCCGTGGCACGAACCGCGCGATGGAGGCGGCGCAGAAAGCCGTGTCGAGCCCGCTGCTGGAAGACGGGAGTGTGGAGGGGGCCCGTGGCGTGTTGCTGAACATTACCGGTGGACCGAGCCTGTCGCTTCACGAAGTGGATGAAGCGGCTTCGATCATCAAAGAAGCGGCGGATCCGCAAGCCAATATTATCGTGGGGCAGGTGGTCAACCCCGATATGGGGGATGATCTGGTGGTCACCGTGATCGCGACCGGGTTCGATCGCGAAGAACAGCCGGCCAAACCGACCCTGGTTGAGCGGCCGACGGCAAAGGGAGGACGCCCTGCTCAACAGGTGCTGGCCGCCGTGCCTGTGGCGGCGGGCCAAGCGACGCAGAAGAATCTGGATCGTCCGACCTTCCTGCGTCGGTTCGCCGAGCAACGAGAGGGACAAGAGCGATTGGTATTGGCGACGGACGATGAGTGGGATGTCCCAACGTTCCTTCGAAAACAGTCGGACTGAGCGCAGTGCCCGACCGGCCTCCGTGGGAAGACCGTGATGGCTGGAACCCTGATTACGGTGCCGGCCTTTGCCGGCGCGCGCGACGGTGTTCAACACTTTTTCGGAACCCGTCACCAAGCCACTGCTGTGGGCTCAGGCGGCGGATCCGCCACGTCCGTTTTGCCGATCGGCTGTGGTTCTGCCGGCGACGACCGTCGCTCAGGAAACGGACCTGCCCGGCGTGCGATGAGACTGCCGATGGCCGTGTCGGTCAAGCAAGTGCACGGAACGGATGCGTTGATCTTGGACCGTCCTCTCGAAGCAGGGGAAACCTTTGCCGGTGGGTGGGATGCGCTGATGACGAATCAGACCGGCGTGCTCCTGACGATCAGAACGGCGGACTGTGTGCCGGTGTTGGTCCACGATCCGCTGCGCAGGGTCGTGGCGGCCGTTCATGCGGGTTGGCGGGGGGCCGTGGCCGGGATCGTCCCAAAGACCCTGTCTCTGATGCGTCACCGGTTCGGATCGGAGCCGGCGTCGTTACAGGTCGGGATTGGGCCATCGGTCGGCCCCTGTTGCTACGAAGTAGATGAGCCGGTCTTGGCGCGCCTCCGGACTAGCTTTGCTGACTGGCGGTTGGTGGTACGAGCGACGGGGCGCAGCAGGGCCATGTTAGATCTCCGAGAGCTCGTGCGACGTCAGGCCCAAGCCGTCGGCGTGGAGAGCGAACATATCCGAACCGTCAGGGTCTGCACCGCCTGCCATCCTGACCTTTTTTATTCCTATCGGCGTGACGGCGTGGTCGGGGAGACGATGGTCAGCGGGATCATGCTGACTCGCCGCTCACGAAAAACCGGCCATTCGGAACGTTGAAGGTGAATGATGAACGATGATGGTGTATGATGAGCGCTGTATGATGAAGGGAACTCAGCGTTCCGCGTTCATCCTTCTCAATTCATCATTGGTGGACCGGGTTGACGGACGCAAGTGATTCCGATGCCATCGCCCAAAACGTCCACTCCGTCCTCCATAACATTCGTCGGGCGGCGGGCCGTGTCGGGCGTCAGTCGGACACGGTTCGCTTGATTGCCGTCACCAAGTCCGTCCCAGTGTCGCGCATCCATCATGCGATCGCCGCCGGACTAAGGCTATTCGGAGAGAATCGGCTTCAGGAAGCGCTTCCCAAAATCGCATCGTTCGGTCCAGAGGAAGGGCTCAGTTGGCACTTCATCGGCCGGTTACAGCGCCGGAAGGTCAAATCGGTGGTCAGGGCTTTTGCGATGATCCATTCGGTGGATAGTCTTGAGCTTGCCGCCGAGATTAATCGCCGTGCCGAAGAAGCGGGTGTGTGCCAGGAGATTCTTCTCGAGGTGAATATCGGGGGAGAACCAACCAAGTCGGGATTCAGCGTTCCCGCTATGGCGGGCGCGCTGCCGGTCTTGGACTCGCTGTCTCACCTGGCCGTCAAGGGCCTAATGGCCGTTCCCCCTCCGACGCGCGAGGCGGAGTCGGCCAGGCCCTATTTCCGGCGTCTGAGCGAGTTGGCTCGATCGCTCTCACATGCGGACCTCAGTCGAGTCCGCATGGACGAACTGTCAATGGGCATGTCGAATGATTACGAGACTGCTGTAGAGGAAGGGGCGACGTTCGTGCGAGTCGGCAGTGCGATCTTTGGGCCTCGTTCACGATGAGACCGGTGAAGAATATCGCCATCATCGGGGCTGGTCAGATGGCGGAAGCCTTGCTAGCCGGGTTGCAGGCCTCGCAGGTGACTGACCCCGGCTCGCTGTTTGCCACCGACACGAGCGCGGAACGTCGCGACCTGGTCAAGCGGCGGTTCGGAATTCGGGTAGGCTCGGATAACAGGGAGGCCGCGTCCTGGGCCGATGTTTCCCTGCTGGCGGTCAAGCCTCAGTCACTGGAGACGGTCTTGCGAGAGATGGCTCCGGTGCTGGCGGGCAAGCTGGTCATCTCGATCGCAGCCGGAGTCTCGATCGGGCGACTCGCCCGGTTGGTCCCGAGCGAAGCCCGCATTATTCGGGTGATGCCGAATGCGCCGGCGTTGGTTCGCGAGGGGATGTCTGCCCTGACCCTCGGGCCAGGCGTGACGGAGGAGGATGTCCGGTTCGCGCGAACCCTGTTTGAGGCCGTCGGTCGGGTCCTGGTGGTCGAGGAGCGTTTGATGGACGTGGTCACCGGGTTGAGCGGGAGTGGCCCCGCCTACGTATGTCTGGTGATTGAGGCGATGGCGGACGGAGGCGTGAAGATGGGACTTCCCCGCGCGGTGGCTGAGCTGCTTGCGGCCCAGACGGTGTTGGGCGCAGCCCGGATGCTGCTCGAGACGGGCGAGCACCCGGCCCGCCTGAAGGACCGGGTCGCATCTCCGGGAGGGACCACGATTGCAGGGCTTCACCAATTGGAGCAGGGTGGATTGAGGGCCACTCTCATGGCCGCGGTCGAAGCCGCGACGAAGAGGTCTGAAGAATTGGGTCACTGATGTTTCTCGCGGGAAATGTGTTACAAGGGCTGGCGACCGTGGCTGACTATGTGCTCTGGCTCTATATGTGGGTGATCATTGCCAGGGCACTCATCTCGTGGGTCGATGCCGATCGGGGGAACCCGATTGTGCAGTTTCTGGAGCGCGCGACCGAGCCGGTCCTCTACCCGATCCGACGGCGGCTGGGCTGGAGACTGGGCGTTGATGTCTCGCCGATTATCGCCATTCTGATCATTATCTTTCTTCAGGTGGCCCTGGTGCAGTCATTGAAGGACATGGCGTCCCGCATGTACTAAGAGAAGCCTGAGAGGCATACTCATGAAGATCACGCCGATCGACATTCAGCAAATGGGGTTCAAGGTCCGACTGCGGGGGTACGACCGCCAGGAAGTCCAACGGTTTCTGGAGGAACTGGCCCAGACCGTCGAGTCGCTGAATCGGGACAACGCGGCGCTGCGTGAGAAATTATCATTGACTGAGCGACAGCTCACCGACCTGAAGAAGACCGAGACGACGCTGGCGAACACGCTGGTTGCCGCGCAAGCGATCACGGATGATCTCAAACAGGCGGCCCAGCGGGATGCGGAACTCATCATGAAGGAAGCCGAGTTGAAAGCCGCGGAGTTGATCCGTGAGGCACGGGCGGAGTTGGCCGGCACGCAACGTGATCTGTCGGATCTTCACAAGCAACGACTCTTGATGATTGAGCGGCTGCGCTCGACGTTGCGGACCTTTGAGCGAATGCTGGAGATCGAGGAAGGGGACCAGGGACGTTCCGATCAGGACGCTCCGGCTGAAAAGATTGCGGGAGATTCCAACCACTACGGCGCGCGAAGCGACCAATAAGTCGCCCTGCCGGTATACGTGCGTCATTGGCCGAACAGGACGCGCAGAAGCAGAATGAAGCGGCCAAACGTCCTTAGGCCGGGCACTCCGCTTGGCTGCTCATGAAGCGGTGAGGTCACCGAGTCTTCCCCTTGTTGAGCCTAACAGGTCTTCGGCGCCCGCCGCCCCTCCTGTAGCCCATTCATGAGCACGTCCGATCCGATCGCCAGCGCCATGCAATCTGCTATCGAGGAGGGGGTATTCCCTGGTGCGGTGTTGCTCGTCCGGATCCGCGGCCGTGTGGCGTACCATCGAGCCTTTGGGTACGCGGCGCTGATCTCACAAAAAGAACCGGCTTGCCTCGAGACGGTCTATGACCTTGCCTCGCTGACCAAGCCTCTGGCTACCGCGACGGCCGTCCTCTGTCTCGTCCAGGACGGGCGGCTCAGCCTCGAAGGCCCGCTGCACGACATCCTTGAAGAGCTGAAGGAGATGGAAATCGGCGGCGCGACAGTCTTTCATCTGTTGAACCACAGTTCTGGCCTGCCGGCTTGGCGTCCCTTCTATGAGCGAATCGCCGAGCAGGATCGAACCAATCCTGGTTTTCTGGGAAGTAAGGCGGCTCGACAAGCGGTGCTGGATACCATAGGCCATGAAACGTTGGTGTTTCCTATCGGTGCACGCAGTCTCTACAGCGATCTGGGATTCATGCTGCTGGGTCTGCTTGTGGAACGATTGACCGGGCGCTCGTTGGCCCTCTTCTGTCGGGAGCGGGTGCATGGACCGCTGCGTGCGGAGCCGTTATTTTTCATTGAGACGGTGAAGGACCTCCAGGCTGGACCGCGCGATCCGCCCTCCAAGTTCCATTCGGTGGCGGCGACGGAGGATGACCCGTGGCGGGGGCGCGTCTTGAGAGCCGAGGTGCACGATGAAAATGCGTATGCCATGGGGGGAGTCGCCGGCCACGCCGGACTGTTTGGCACTGCCTCAGCGGTTCTGGCGGTCTCGGGAGCCTGGTTGGACAGCTATCTTGGACGAGGGAGCGTTCTCTCACCGGATCTGGTCCGGCACTTTGTGACGAGACAGGACCGAACCGCAGGGTCCAGTTGGGGACTCGGATGGGACACGCCGTCAGCGCCTTCCTCGTCAGGGATGAAGTTTTCTCCCAACTCCTTCGGACATCTGGGGTACACGGGGACCTCACTCTGGGTGGATCCGGTGCGCGAGCTGGAGGTTATCCTCTTGTCGAATCGTGTCCACCCGACGAGGCAGAACACCGGAATCCAGCAGTTCCGTCCTCTCATCCACGACCTGATCTACGAAGAGCTGATAGCTAATGGCCGATAGCCCGCAGCAAGCAGCCAAGAACGGGAAGGTCAAGAGCTATACGCTATTTGCTATTAGCTCCTGTTAGCGTCGGGGTACTCGATCCAGGTTTCTTTTTCGGCGAGGTAGCGTCGTCCTTTGAAATTCGGCCTGGTTCGCATTCGCCTGAATCCCAAGGCGTTGAGCTTGTCCACCACACTCTTCACAGCGACCCCAATAGTGGAATGGGTCTGACCCTCCACTGTCAGGGCCTCGTACATCACCTTGGCGGTATAGCCGTTGCCGGTGCGACTGACCAGAATGGACCGACTGAAGTAGCGGTCGCTTGGGTCATTGCCCTCGATCTGGTGTCGCTCAACGACGCCCTCTTTCTTGAAGAGCAGCGGAAAGGCGCTCATCTGTTTCTCCATTCAACGTGCCGGCCGTTCCCCAGAATGCGAAATTATAGTCTGTGCAGTCGGGGAGTTCAACCCTTGTTGACAAGCCTCCGGTCCCCTCTTATGATTACGCGTTCAGCTTGAATGCGAGCGCCAGAGAGCAAGATTGTCATGCCGACGAACCTATGAATCTGCCGAACAGTCTCACGATCCTGAGGATCCTCCTGGTTCCTCTTTTCGTTGGCTTTCTCCTCTACGAGCGCTACGACTATTCACTAGGCGTGCTGTTGCTCGCGGGTCTCACGGATGGGCTGGATGGGACGATCGCGCGGGTGGCTAATCAGCGCACCAGACTTGGCACTTTCCTGGACCCGCTGGCCGACAAGCTGTTGCTGACGTCCGGTTTCGTGACGCTGTCCATCCTTCACCTAGTGCCGTTGTGGACGGCGATCCTCGTCGTGAGTCGAGATCTGATCCTGATGACCGGCACCCTTCTGGTGCAGTTGACCGAATCGCGCGTGGATATTTCTCCGACCCTACTTGGGAAAGGGACCACGTTGTTTCAGCTTTCGTACATCCTTCTTGTGGTGATCTTAGCCTCTCGACAGATGGACCTCCGGCTCATTCAGCCCCTCCTCTATCTGGTGGTGGCGTTAACCCTCATGTCCGGGTTCCACTACCTCTATCGCGGGTTCGTTCATCTTAGCGCCGGTGAAGCGTAAGCGCCCGCGAGTCATTCCTCGGTGACAACCGCTTAGATTCTGCGTACATCGAAAGAGGATAAAGTTGACAAGTCCCTAGTCCTCCAGTAGACTTCGCACATGTCGTTGGCTGCCATTATTACCCTCTAAATTCTGCGAACAGCGCTTGCACATGGCGACTGTTGCAGCTCCTGATCAGGTCGAAGGCAGGGTTTCCGGATCGAGCCGGAGGGGACAGCGCGTTCCTTGTGCTCCTGCCTCATGCATGCGATTACCTGTTGATTTGGTTCCTTCGACCGTCCTGTCAGGCAGAGGCTGGGGATATCGCCAGGTCCGTGATTCGGGCAAAAAGTAGGGCACAGAACATGAGGAGACGGAGCTAGCTGATGGCCACCTTCGCATATACAGGCCGAAACCGGCAGGGTGCGGTCAAGAAAGGGGAGGTCGCCGCCAAGACCCGTGACGAGGCCGTGGAGCAACTGCGCAAGCAGAACATCGCCGTCATGAGTCTGGAGGAAAGGGCTGACAAAGAAGGTGGAGGCTGGAAGTTCGAATTCGGCGGCGGCGTCACCGACAAAGACCTCGTCGTCTTTACCCGGCAGTTCGCGACCATGATCAATGCTGGTCTTCCGCTCATCCAGGCTCTGGAGATCCTGGCCTCCCAATCGGAGAACAAGCAGTTACGGAAAGCCGTCGGAGAGGTCCGGATTCAAGTGGAAGGGGGCGCAACGTTCGCCGACGCGCTGCGCAAGCACCCGAAAGTGTTTGATGAGCTCTACGTCAACATGGTTCATGCCGGGGAGGTCGGGGGCCTGTTGGACACCATTCTGGGTCGCTTGTCCAAGCATATCGAGAAGGCCATGAAACTCAAGGCCCAGATCAAATCCGCGATGGTGTATCCAACGGCCATCCTGGGTGTGGCAGTGATTGTGATCACGGTGCTGATGGTCTGGGTCATTCCGATTTTTGCCAAGATGTTTGCTGAGATGTCCGGGGGAAAGATAGGCCTCCCGGGCCCGACCCAAATCGTCATCGATGTCAGCAATTTTATACAGTCCTACATTATCCACCTCTCGATCGGGGCAGCCGTGGCCGGCTGGGGAATCAAGAAATATTATGGCACCCCCAAAGGGCGATTAGCCATGGACCGGATGTTTCTCAAACTGCCGATCGTGGGGGAATTGATCCGGAAGACGGCAGTGGCCAAATTCACCAGGACGCTCGGCACATTGATCACCAGCGGCGTGCCGATTCTGGATGGCTTGAGCATCACCGCCAAAACAGCTGGCAACAAGGTGATCGAAGAGGCGATCATGTCGGCACGGATGAGCATCAGCGGAGGCAAGACGATCGCTGAGCCGCTCTCGAAGGGCGAGGTCTTCCCGAAAATGGTCACCCACATGATCTCGGTGGGTGAGTCCACAGGCGCGCTGGATGCGATGCTGGGTAAAATCGCCGATTTCTATGAGGACGAGGTGGACCAGGCGGTGGCAGCGCTGACCTCGCTTCTGGAACCCATGATGATGGTATTTCTGGGAACGGTGGTCGGGTTTATCGTCGTCGCGATGTACCTGCCGATTTTCCAGATGGCCTCGGCGATAGGCTAAAGACCTCGACGCGACGAAGAGGGATCGCCTCCCAGGCGGTAGCCGGTCGGCAAGATGGCCGGTTCTTCTGTAACGGCGCGACAACCTTCCGCTTCCACCAGCAACCCGCAGGAGCCAATGGACGAACTCAGGGCCAGGCTGTATTGGCTGATGGGCCTTCGAGTAGTAGTGGTCACGCTGCTGCTCGGTCTTTCGATCACGTTCCAGGTCGCCAAGGACGAGCGCGTTCCCACCTTCTACGCGCTCATCGTCTTTACGTACGCGGTCACGATCGCCTATACCGTCACTCTCAGGTACCTCACGACTCCCACGGCGCTGATTCGCTTTGCCCACTTCCAGATCGCGGTGGATCTGCTCCTGGAGACCGTGCTCATTGCCATGACCGGCGCAATCGAGAGCCCCTTCGCGGTGCTCTATATCATCACGGTCACCCTGGCGAGCCTGATGCTGAGGCGTCGGGTGGGGCTCGTCACCGCCGCGCTCTCAGCGATTCTGTTCGGCCTCGTCGCCAATATCCAGTTGTACGGGCTGTTGCAGTTGGGGGAATGGCTGCCACCGAGCCGGTTGTCGGTGGCGGAGACCTTGTACACGTTCGGGGTGCATGGCCTGGCGTTCGTCGTGGTGGGCTTCCTCAGCGGCGAGCTGGCTGAGCAATTGAGGCTGGCAGACCAATCCCTTCGTGAGAAAGAACAGGGATTCACCAGGCTGCAAGCGTTTCATGAGAACATCGTGCAGAGCATCAGTAGCGGCGTGTTCACGACCGATGCGGAAGGCCGGATCACCTCATTCAACCCGGCCGCACAGGACGCGACGGGCTATACTCTGGAGCAGGTCCAAAACCGCCCGTGGCGGGAGGTGTTCAATTGGCAGCAAGGCGATCCCTTCGGGGCTGGCTCCGTCACCCTGTCCGTTCCGCACCGCTTCGAGGCTGTCGGCAAGCGGGCCGACGGCAGTCGTCTGGTGCTGGGGATGACCCTGTCGCCTCTCAATGAAGGCGGCGTCCAGACAGGCCTGGTCGGGGTCTTCAAGGATCTGACGCAGATTCGTGATATGGAAGAGCAGATGCGGCGTCAGGAATGGCTCGCCACGATTGGCGAAATGTCCGCCGGCATGGCGCATGAGATCCGGAACCCTCTGGGCGCGCTTGCCGGTGCTATGCAGATGCTGCGGAAAGATCTCCCTCATGATGAGACCAACACACGTCTCATGAATATTGCGATTCGGGAGGCGACGAGGCTCGATTCCATCATCACGGAGTTCCTCGCCTACGCGCGGCCGCCCGCGCTGAATCTGAAAGACTGCGACCTGAATGTCGTCCTGGCAGACACGCTAGATCTGATCCAGCATGAGGCGCAATCCCGCCGCAAGGACATTGAGATTACGACCCAACCATGGGCCAGTCCGCTGATTGCGCAGGTGGATCAGGATCAACTGAAGCAGGTATTCTGGAACCTTGCGACGAATGCATTCGATGCCATGCCTTCCGGAGGGTGGCTGACGATTTCAACGAGTTGCCGGAAGGTTGGTGTACGCGGCCAGAGCGGTGAGGTAATCGAGATCGCATTCCAGGATACCGGGGAAGGGATCAAAAAGGAGCATTTGGGCAAAATCTTTCTTCCCTTCTTCACAACGAAGAAAGAGGGATCGGGCCTGGGACTTGCGGCGGTGCATCGCATCGTGGATCTCCACGGCGGGTGGGTCCGTGTGGACAGCGAGGAAGGCAAGGGGGCGCGCTTGGTGGTCTGTTTGCCACGGTCCGCGGAAGGAGGGCCGCGCCTGTGGTACGAGGGTAGGGAACCGTGGAAAAGATCTTGATCGTTGATGATGAGCGGAGCATGCGGGATGTCTTGAGCATCATGCTCAAGCGAGCCGGCTATGCGGTCATGGTCGCGGAAGACGGCGAGGAGGCGATTGCACAGATCGGCAAGGAGATCTTTGACCTCGTGATCACCGATCTCAAGATGCCCAAGGGGAGCGGGTTGGAGGTCCTGAAAGCGGTGAAGGCAGCCGCCCCCGAGACGGTGGTCTTGATGATCACGGCCTTCGCCTCCGCCGAATCGGCCGTGGAGGCCATGAAGCAGGGAGCTTACGACTACCTGACCAAACCCTTTCAGATCGACGAGGTCCAGCTCATCATCCGGAACGCACTGGAGAGGCGACGGCTATCGACCGAGAACATGCTGCTCAAGCGGGAGATGGCCAACCAGTCGTCCTTTGCCCAGATCATCGGGCAGAGCGAGGCCATACAGAAGGTGTTCGATGTGGTCCGGAAGGTGGCCGACACCAAGAGCAACGTGTTGATCTGCGGCGAGAGCGGCACGGGCAAGGAACTCATCGCCCGCGCGATTCACTACAATAGCGCTCGCAGTCAGAGGCCGTTTGTCACTGTCAACTGCAGTGCCCTGCCGGAGCCGCTCCTTGAAAGCGAGCTGTTCGGCCACATGAAAGGCTCCTTCACCGGAGCAATCGCCAACAAGCCCGGGTTGTTCGAGGTGGCCGACGGCGGCAGTGTCTTTCTCGATGAGATCGGCGAGACGACCCCGGCGACCCAGGTAAAGCTTCTACGGGTCATCCAGGAACGGGAGTTCCGACGGGTCGGTGGCACCCAGGACATGAAGGTGGATGTGCGG
>JBOHOI010000002.1:0-44880 GCA_050731155.1 Nitrospiraceae bacterium
GCTAACTGCGTGTCCGCCGCCCTCAGACTGGCAGCGGGTGGTTCAGCAGAAGGATGAGCTGGTCGCAGCGCTTCGCGACGGGAAGTATGTCCGCGTGGCCGAGATGTATCCCAACATCACGATCCTGAAAGGGGAAGCCAGGCTCTTGGGCGGGCGCCAGGTGCGTGTCAACGGCACCGTCTATGAGCCGAGAAAGATCGTGGTTGCCACCGGGTCCTACCCCTGGGCGCCAGCAATACCCGGACTCAAGGAAGCCGGCTATCTTGACAGCGAGCAGGCGCTTGAATTGGATGCGCTGCCTGCGTCGCTTATCATCATCGGAGGAGGCAGCATTGGCCTCGAGTTGGCCCAGCTCTTCACGCGATTCGGGGTCCAAGTGATGGTCCTGGAATCTGGGCCGCATGTCGCGACGGGGGAAGAGCCCGAGATTGGAACCGCACTAGTTTCATATCTAGAACAAGAAAAAGTCCGGGTCTGTACCGATGTTGTGATCGGTCGGGTTGAACGGACCGATAGGGAATACGTGGTCTACAGTCAGATCGCCGGGAAGCCGGAAGTCTGTAGGGCCCACCAACTCCTGGTGGCTACCGGACGTCGCCCGAACACCAGCGGGTTCGGGCTGGAAGACGCGGGGGTAAGGTTGGGATCACGGGGAGAGATCGTCGTTAATGAGCACCTGCAAACGACCAATCCTGATATCTATGCGGCTGGCGACTGCATCGGCGATCCGATGTACGTCTATGTGGCCGCCTATGCCGGCGGGTTGGCGGCGGAGAATGCGCTGAGCGGAGTCGGGAAGGTGTTCGACCTCACGGCGTTGCCGCACGTCACCTTCACAGACCCCCAGATCGCCAGCGTGGGGCTCACCGAACGGCGGGCCAAGGAACAGGGGCTTCGCGTGCAGACCGCCTTGCTGCCGCTGGGGCACGTCCCGCGGGCGCTGGCGTCGAGGAACACGAAAGGCCTGATCAAATTGGTTGCGGAGCAGGAGACCGGTCGGCTCCTGGGCGGGCACGTCCTGGCCGCTGAAGCCGGCGAAGTCATCCAGGAGGCCACCTTGGCCATCCGCTTTGGGCTGACGGTCCAGGATCTTGCCGAAACCTTTCATCCGTATCTGACGATGGCCGAAGGACTCAAACTCGCCGCGCTTACCTTCAAGAAGGATGTCAGCAAGCTGTCCTGCTGCGCAGCCTGATTCGATGGTGACAAAGAGAAAGGAGGTTTAGAGGATGAAGAAAGTGTGTTGCTTAGTAATGGCAGGTGTCATTGCCGGAATACTCCTTTGGACTACAACAGCGCAGGCGGAACAGGCGGCTGCTTCGCGGATCTTGATCCACATGAAAACCTCGTTGGCGGAGGATGACGCGCAGATCTGCGCGGTCCCCAACGTCGCGTGGGCGGCGGTTAAGGCCGGGCACAAGGTGAAGATCCTGGTGGATGCGAGCGCGGTCACCTCGGTGACCAAAGGGTTTGGCTGGTTCAACGGGATCTTTCGGCGAGACAGCACAGCATTGGACCGTGCCGCGCTGCCTGAACGGGAACGCCAGAGCCTTTCCGAGCAGATGGGCGTCGAGATCTACGGCAACCGGACGATGATGCTGCTTTATAACATTGATCCGGCCAGGACAGCCTCCTCAGTCACACCGATTCCGTTGGAGCGGATGGTGCAGCTGTTCCGCGAGGCCGATCGGGTTATCGTATACTGAGGTAGCGCCCACACATATATCGCAATTGGACCCGTTCCTCCGTGCTGTTGCGCTCACTGAACGCCGCAAGAGGACAGGCATCGAAGGCCATCCTCACAAAAGAAGTCACAGAACACGAGACCCCATGCTTTGAAAAGGCAGAGGTACCTCGCTAGCCAGGCACCTGTACCGGCAGATGTTTGTCGAAACCCTAAGGGAAGCCGAAGATTCCGATCGTCAGACATCTTGACGGCTGTACAATCAGCGCATCCGCAGAGGACCAGTAGGTTCCGGTTCTTCTCAGCGCACCGCCAGCGCCTTGAACTTCACACAGGCATCTGTTATTCTTGCCCCGCCTTTTTGGGCGTCAGACTGCCACAGCGAGGGAGCAAACCGGATGGTCACGCTGAAGCGCGCATTGATCAGCGTCTCGGACAAGACGGGCGTCGTGGACATGGCCCGAGGGCTGGCAGCCCTGGGCGCGGAAATCCTCTCCACCGGCGGCACCGCGAAGACCCTGCGGGACGCTGGCCTCGCCGTCACCGATGTCGCTAGCTACACCGGCTCGCCGGAAATTCTCGACGGGCGGGTCAAGACGCTGCATCCCAAAATCCACGGTGGACTGCTAGGCCGCCGCAGCAACCCCACGCACGTTGCCGAAATGCTGCAACATGCGATCAGCCCCATTGATGTCGTCGTGGTCAACCTCTATCCGTTCGAAGCGACGATCTCCAAACCCGATTGCACCTTCGAAGAGGCCATCGAGAACATTGATATCGGCGGTCCCTCAATGTTGCGTTCCGCCGCTAAAAATCACACTGACGTGCTAGTGGTCGTGGATCCCGGCGATTACGCCCGTGTGCTGGACTCGCTCAAAGCCGACACGGTGACACCCGCACTCCGGCAGAAGTTGGCCGCCAAAGTGTTTCAGCACACGGCTCGCTATGACAGCCTGATCGCCAGCTACCTCGCGCAGCAGGGGCAGGGAACAAGCCCCTCACGATTTCCCGCTGTGCTCTCGCTCCTGTACGAACGTGGCGAGATCCTACGGTACGGCGAAAACCCGCATCAGCAGGGCGCCTTCTACCGGGATCCGACCTCACGCGAGCCTTCTGTATCCCGGGCCAAGACCCTGCACGGAAAGGCGATGTCCTATAACAACTACTTGGACGCGAATTCCGCGTTGGAGCTGGTCAAGGAGTTCGAGGAGCCGGCCGCGGTCATCGTCAAGCACAATAACCCCTGCGGCGTCGCCCTCGGAGCGAACGCCGTCGAAGCCTACGTGCGCGCCCGCGAGACCGATCCGGTGTCGGCGTTCGGAGGCGTGATCGCGTTGAATCGGCCGGTGGACATGGCCACGGCCAAGGCAATCACCTCGACCTTTGTGGAGGTGGTGGTCGCGCCCGGCTACGCCGAGGATGCGTTGGCCGAGCTCAAGCGAAAAAAAGATCTTCGGCTCTTGGACATCGGTCTCCTCACTGGAGCCACGCGCGATGGGCTGGACCTGAAAAAACTGGTCGGAGGACTGATCGTGCAGGATCGGGACCTGGGCGCCCTCGGCGACCTGCGTGCCCTTCCGGTGCCGACTCGACGCCGTCCTACCGATGAAGAGTATGCAGCCTGTGCCTTTGCTTGGAAAGTATGCAAGCACGTGAAGTCCAACGCGATCGTGTACGCCAGGGCCGGCCAGACGGTCGGCATCGGCGCTGGGCAGATGAGTCGGGTGGATTCGGTGAAGCTTGCGGGCATGAAAGCGGTGCTGCCGGTTAAGGGGTGCGTGATGGCCTCGGATGCCTTCTTTCCGTTCCGGGACGGCCTGGATGCGGCCGCGCAGGCTGGCATTACCGCCGTCATTCAGCCTGGGGGCTCCATCCGCGACCAAGAGGTCGTCAAGGCGGCCGATGAGCATCAGATGGCCATGATTCTCACTGGCATGCGGCATTTTCGTCACTAGCAGGATGCTGAAACCGGCCCCCAACTTCGTTCTCAACACCCATTGCACTTGGAGACCTTTTTGAGCATTCTGTTGCTCATAAGAGGCTCTCCACAATCGACAGTTCCCTCCATCGTGGTTTCGCTGTGAAAGTTCTGGTCATCGGCAGCGGAGGGCGCGAACATGCTCTCGTGTGGAAGCTTGCACAGAGCCCTCGGGTCTCCGCGCTGTTCTGTGCACCAGGGAACGCCGGCATCGAATCCCAGGCACGCTGCGTGCCCATCGCCACCGAGGACATGTCCCAGCTCAAGGCCTTTGCGGTCTCAGAAGGCATTGACCTCACCGTGGTGGGACCTGAGGGGTCTCTGGCGCTAGGGATCGCGGACGAGTTTCGCAAGGCCAAGCTGAAAATTTTCGGCCCGACGCGCGGCGCGGCTGAGATCGAGTCCAGCAAAATCTTCGCCAAGGATCTGATGATCCGTCACCAGATCCCGACAGCGTCGGCCCGGAGCTTCGATCGGTTTGAGCCTGCGCTTGACTATCTCGTGCATCATCCCCTGCCAGTGGTGGTAAAAGCCGAAGGGTTGGCGCAAGGCAAGGGCGTCGTGGTGGCCACGACCCACGAGCAGGCCTGTGAGGCTGCCTCCGACATGCTGGAGAGACAACGCTTCGGGCGGGCCGGGCAGCGCGTGTTGATCGAAGAGTTCCTCGACGGAGCAGAAGTCTCGGTCATGGCTTTCACAGACGGGAAGACCGTCGTCCCGATGGTGGCGGCCCAGGACCATAAGCGAGTCGGCGACGGGGACACCGGCCCCAATACCGGCGGGATGGGCGCCTATGCGCCAGCCCCGTTGGTGACCCCTTCGTTACATACGACGATCATGCGCAAGGTGCTCCGCCCTATCGTGGACGCGCTCTCCCGCATCGGACGTCCGTTTCACGGCGTGCTGTATGCGGGCCTCATGATCGTGCAGGGCACCCCGTACGTGTTGGAGTTCAATGCCCGCTTCGGCGACCCCGAGACACAAGTGGTCCTGCCCCTGCTGAAAACCGATTTAGTGGATGTCTTGGAAGCAGTGGTCGAGCACCGCCTGGATCAACTCGCGGTCGAGTGGCACGAGCAGTCAGCCGTGTGCGTGGTGTTGACCGCAGCCGGCTATCCAGGATCGTACCAGACAGGGCTGCCAATTCGCGGATTGCCAGAGCGTCGGACTTCCGATGATGTCCTGGTGTTCCATGCCGGCACGAGACGGGAAGGGCAGGCCGTCGTGACGGCTGGGGGAAGGGTGATGGGGGTCACGGGCCTTGGCCCTCGGCTGGCGATCGCCCGCGAACGGGCCTATAAGGTGGCTGCGATGATTGCGTTTGAAGGCCGCCACTTTCGATCGGATATCGCAAGCCACGTGCTCCAGGCAAGTCTGTGAGGAGTCATTGGGCAGCGCAGGACAGAACCATGGCCACGGTGCTTTCCCTTCAGCTCGACTCCTCCAGTAGGGTCTTCGACGAAGCGACGCGGGTCCTGCGCCGGAGCGGCGTGATCGCCGTGCCCACTGAAACGTTTTATGCCCTCGGAGCGTCCACATCGGACGAGGTTGCTATCCGTCGTGTCTGCGCGATCAAGGGAAGGCCGCATGGGAAGCCGATCCTCGCGCTCATTGCTGATCGGACGCAACTCACAGCACTGGTTAATGAGGTCACATCGGCTGCCACAACCCTGATGGAACGGTTCTGGCCTGGGCCCTTGACCCTCATTTTCCCGGCCTCGCCGCTCTTGCCGGAGGTACTGACTGCGGGGACTGGCTCGGTGGGAGTCCGGCAAACAGCTCATGCCGGATTGGCCCCGCTGCTCCGGCATGTCGGGCCCTTAACCGGCACCAGCGCGAACCGGTCCGGGGAACCGCCGGCGAGGACCGCGGAGGAAGTGCAGACAACGTTGGGCTCCGAGGTGGACTTAATCCTGGACGGTGGCTCCGCAGCCGGAGGGCTGCCGTCCACGATCGTGGATACCGTCGGTCCAATCCGGCTGTTGCGGGAAGGACCCATTTCCCGCCAACAGATCGAGACCGCACTGAGCATGGCAGGCATGGCGCTGGGGTCCTCATGATCCTGGCTTCAAGGCGAAGGGGGATCGATACGTTCAAAGGAGGAAGCATATGACAAAGACAGGGTTGGGCAAGGTACTGACATTGGCGACGCTGTTCAGCATGATGGGTATCGGGCTCAGTGGCTGTGACTACTGGCCGCCGGCGCTGCAGGCAGAAATCGAGCAGCTACGGTCCGAGTTGCAGACGACCACGGCCGAAAAGTCCAGGTTGGAGCGGCAGCTCGCCGACATGACCAAAGCGAAAGACGATCTGCAGGCCCGTGTGGAGGACTTGACCCGTCTCAGCCGTGAGAGGGCGGGGCAGATCACCACCTTAGAGGCAAACCTGGCAGCCGAGCGCGAGAAGGTCGCCAAACTGACCAAAGGCACTGCAAAGACCTCTGCGAAAAAGAAACCGACCAAGTCCTCAACCCGGAGGTAGTCTTTGGAAGGATCACGCGGCCTTAGCTAGGAAGAAGAGGACGAAGAGGCGGAGGGAGTCGGCGGGGCAGATGCCGTGCTTGAACTGGTCTCAGCACTCGCATCCGATGATCCAGCAGACGGAGTGGTCGCGGCGGCCGGACTGGCAGTCTCGCTCTTTCCCTCTTTCTGGCCATCCGCGGGCTTGGCCGCCGATTCGGGCGGAGTCGGCGGCTTCAACTTGTCCGAATAATCGGTCACATACCAACCGCTCCCTTTGAACATGATGGCTGGGGCCGAGATGACTTTGGTGACCGCTTGCCCACACCGAGCGCAGCTCTGTAGTGGTGGATCGCTGACTCGTTGTTTCACCTCGAATCGGTGATGGCAACTGTGGCAGAGGTATTCGTAAATCGGCACGTGCTTTCCCACCCCTCAAAGCAGGATGTTCGCTGACCCGGGCAACGTCTCCCTCTATTCATAACACAGCCCGAGCGAAAATCAAGCGCTGGCGGCCTTTTACAGCCCGCTCCCAGCAACCACCATACAGAGCCCCAGCCACACTGCCGACCACATCACGGGCGCCTCCGCACATATTGGGACAGACCTCACAGGGATGACTATCGGGCTGACGCTCGTCCCCTCAGGTCAGTTGGCGAAGTGCGGCCTCCATCCGATCCAAGCCCCGCGCGATCACGTCCAGGCTGGTCGCATAGGACAGACGGATGTGAGAGGAGCTGCCGAACGGCTCGCCCGGCACGACGGCGACCCGCGCCTCGTTGAGGAGATACGCGGCCAGCTCCGCAGCGGTGGTGATGAGACCTCGCTGATGCCGGCGGGTGAAGAGGCCGGCCACGTTGGGAAATGCGTAGAACGCGCCGGACGGCATGCGGCAACTGACGCCGGGCATCTTGTTCAGCCGTTCCACCATGAGACGACGGCGGCGATCGAATTCGACGACCATCCGTTGGGTAAAGGCCTCGCCGCCCTGGAGAGCCGCGACGGCCGCCTTCTGAGAAATCGAGGAGGGATTCGATGTACTCTGGCTCTGGATGCTGGCCATTGCGGCGATGAGTTCCTTCGGCCCCGCCGCATAGCCGATCCGCCACCCCGTCATTGCGTAGGCTTTTGACACGCCATTGACCACGACGGTGCGAGCCGCCACGTCTGGCCCCAAGGTCGCAATACTGCAATGCCGCGCCCCGTCATAGAGAATCTTCTCGTAGATCTCGTCCGAGATGATGACCAGATCGTGCCGCAGCGCCACGTCTGCGATGCCTTCCAGCGTCGCGCGATCATAGGTCGCGCCGGTGGGATTGCCGGGGCTGTTCACGATCATGGCCTTCGTCCGGGGCGTGACACAGGCTTCCAGCGCCGCTTGGCCGACAGCGTACCCGTCCGCTTCTCGTGTCTGCAGCAGCACAGGCGTCGCATCATTGAGCAACACTTGATCCTGGTACGACACCCAGAATGGCGCCGGAATAATCACTTCGTCGCCGGCTTCCAACAGCGCCTCAGCGAGGTTGTATAGCGAATGTTTTGCGCCGCAGGACACGAGGATCTGGGACGTGTCATAGCGCAAGCCCTGTTCGACGGCCAGCTTCTCGACAATGGCGCGTTTGAGCTCCTCAATGCCGGAGGAAGCGGTGTATTTGGTAAATCCGGACCGGATGGCGGCTTCTGCGGCCGCTTTGACGGACTCCGGGGTATCCCAGTCCGGCTCGCCCGAAGCGAAATCAATGATGTCGATGCCTTGCGCCGCCATCGCTTTCGCCGTGGCGGTGATGCTGAGGGTAGGGGAGGGCACAATGCGTCCTGCGCGGGCCGCCAGCTTCATGGGCTCTGCCTCCGTAGCCGTTGGCGAAGGCGGTCGGCGACCTCTGGATGGAGAAAGTCGGTCAGTGGTCCTTCCAGCCTCGCGACTTCCTTGATGATGCTGGAGGTGAGATACGAATACTCTTCGCTCGGCATCAAGAACACCGTCTCGATGGTGTCATCCAGCTTGCGATTCACCAAGGCCATCTGGAACTCATATTCAAAATCGGAGATGGCGCGTAACCCTCGAATCACAGCCTGCGCGCCGCATCGTTTGACGTACTGTACGAGGAGTCCGTCGAACGCCGCGACCTCAACCCGCGCCAGGTCCTTGGTCACCAGCCGCACCATCTCCACCCGCTCCGCCAAGTCCAACAGCGGATGCTTGCTGGGGCTCGGCGCTACCGCGACGATGACCTTGTCGAAGAGCCGCAGGCTTCGTCTGATGATGTCGGTATGGCCGTGGGTGATGGGATCGAATGTGCCGGGGTACACCCCTATTTTCATGGGGAGGAGGCCGCCTCCGCATGCAACCCGAAGGCCGACAAGGTGGTGTCCCCGTAGCGATACTGGCGCAGCAACAGCAGGCGGGCCACGTGAGGCGGGACCATCATTTTAGTGAAATGTTCAAGAACGACAAGAGAATCGCACGTGATGATAGCACTGCTCGCCAACAATGGCAAGAGCTTCTCCCCCTCGTCGGTGTGATAGGGTGGATCGGCAAACACGATGTCGTAGGGACCGCCCCACAGGCCTGCTTGTTCAAGGAAACCGGCCACACGACAGGCATGGATGTCGGCCATGAGGGTGAGGCCACAGCGATCGAGGTTGGCCCGCAAGATCCGGAGGGACCTCGGGTTCGACTCCACAAACGTCACTCGCTGGGCGCCGCGGCTGAAGGCTTCGATCCCGATGGCTCCGGTTCCAGCATAGAGATCCAATAGGCGCGCCCCAACGATGCGAGCTCCCAGGATCGAAAACAGCGCTTCTCTCACTCGGTCCGGAGTCGGACGCAGGTCGAGACCCTGCGGCCTCATGAGCCGACGCCCCTTTTGGGATCCGGCAATCACACGCATAGTCCCTGTCCCTTCGTGTAGGGACCGACTGTAACACACCGTTTTTTAGGTGGTCAAGGAAGAGGGCGGCAAGAGTTGTCAATTCGCTGGCTCGGCTTCCTTTGACGGGTACTGACCCGGTTCGCTATAATACGCCCCCCTTTGGCCTCACAGCCAGGAAGGTCACCGCCAACGAAGAGCGAGGGCCATGATGGGCGCAGGCGTGGAGGATGCCTGGAACGGAAGGCACACGGGATGTGGCTGAAGTGGCGACTACCGAGCGGCTACCGGCTGGATCTCTCGCACGGCAAGACTCTTCTTCCGGTTCATGGAAATGGTCCGGTCGATGATCGACCCGCAGTTAATGCATTTCCAGGCATAGAAGATGAGGAAAAAGTCGGAGAACCGCTCTAGCATCATCAGTCCTTTGCATCTCGGACATTCCATGACATCCTCCCGGATAGCAGCTCGAAGCTGCTGCCGGATGGAGCAAATATTGGGCCAGGGTTGCAATGTATGTAATATCAAATTGTTATGAATTCGCACGAGCAGAAAGAGCAAGACGTTTAACCGCCAGGAGGTTACAAAATCGTCCCTTCGCGGATAATTCTGCCCACAAGGACGCACGTGTCTAAGCCAGCAAGAGCCAGCGGGATCAACCGGTGGCCCGAGAGCGAACGCCCTCGCGAACGTCTCTTTCGAGAAGGCCCCGAAGCCCTGTCGGATGCCCAGCTTCTCGCGATCCTGTTGCGGGTGGGTCGTCAGGATGCCTCGGCTGTGCAGGTCGCCATGGAGCTCCTCCGTCAGTTGAATGGCCTGCAGGGACTCTCCAACCGCGGGGTGGATGAATTATGTCAGGTACCAGGCATCGGGCTCGCGAAGGCGGCGCAACTCAAGGCAGCCCTTGAGTTGGGAAAGCGCGCACTGGCGACACCGCTTTCCACCGGAATGCGGATCAGCTCCAGTGCCGATCTCTTTCGCCATTATTATCCACGTCTCCGTGACCTCCGCCATGAAGTCTTCAAGATCGTCCTGCTGGACGCGAAACACACCATCATCCGCGATGCCACAGTCTCAGAAGGCAGCCTCACGCTCAGCATCGTGCATCCCCGTGAGGTGTTCAACCTGGCAGTCCGCGAGTCCGCCGCTGCCGTGGTCTTGTTGCACAACCACCCCAGCGGCGACCCGCAGCCCAGCCCTGAAGACCGGGCGTTGACCGCACGGTTGGTGGTAGCAGGGGAAGTGTTGGGGATTCGTGTCCTCGACCATCTCATCACGGGTGACGGGCGCTACATCAGCTTTGCGGACCAGGGCTGGTTGGGGAGCATGACTGCAGCGCCATAGCCTGCCTGCCGCCAGGCACCGTCACCATCGTCTGCGGAAGGTCAGTCTGGTTTCTTGAGCAGAAGAGGGAAGCCGGTACCATGTCATCTCTCAGTCGCCGCTCGATTGGCTGGTTCCCGACCGACAGGCTGTGGCTCGTCGCTGGCCTTTTCATTGGGTTCCTCCTGACCGTCGCGGCGAAGACTGCCTCTGCCACTGAACCTGAACACGAGGTGATGCCTCCTCTTGGAAAGGGCGTGTTCCTCGTCGCCAGCCCCAATCTGACGGATCCGAACTTCCGGCAAACCGTAGTCCTGATCTGCGAGTTCGGTCCAGAGGGAACGTTGGGGATCATTGTCAACCGACCGACGAATGTCCCTCTGTCCGAAGCATTGCCCCAGATCACCGCACTCAAGGAAACATCGCACGTCTTGTTTGCAGGCGGCCCTGTTCAACCGAACGGTATTCTCATGCTGTTCCGGGTCCGCCAGGAACCGGCCGGGTCACGCCGGGTGTTTGAGGAAGTGTACCTGGGAGGAAACATGCAGACCCTGGAACGCGTCCTGACTCGTCCAGAGCCGACCGAGACCTTTCGCGCCTATGCAGGCTATGCAGGATGGGCTCCAGGCCAACTGGAGTTTGAGATGGCGTTAGGCTCGTGGGCCACCGTTCAGGCAGATGCCAGAAGCATCTTTGAGAAAGAGTCAGCCAACCTCTGGCCGGACATGCTCAGAACATTGAGCGCCCCGCGCGTGATCCGTTCACGCGTGATCCCCCGTGAATAGACCGTTGACACCCCTCCAGCCGCAACCTAGGATAGGGCTATGATGAGGAGACTACCATGAAAGAGCCGCGGGCCGACACGATCCGGAACATCGCCATCGTTTCCTATACCGGAGCGGGGAAAACCTCTCTGACAGAAGCCCTCCTCTACACCGCCGGCATCATCCCCGCCATGGGATCGGCCGCGAACGGGAACACCGTATCCGACTTTGAACCGGAAGAGGTGCATCGCAAGATTTCCGTCAGCTCGTCTGTCCTGCATTTCGACTGGAAAGACACGACCTTCAATCTGGTGGATACTCCGGGCGCCCTGAGTTTTCTCGGAGAGGCCCAAACGGTGCTCCGCGCCGTGGACGGCGTGTTGATCGTCCTGGGTGCGTCCTCCGGGGTGAGAACGGAACTCGAGAAAATCTGGAGCACGATTCAAGCGCTGCATTTACCCTGCGTCCTGTTCGTGAACGAGCTGGACAAGGAACGGACTGCGTGGGAGTCGGTTCTGGCGGAGTGTGAGAAGGCCCTCGAGTTCAAAGGACTTCCCGTAACGATTCCGATCGGCGCGGAATCGCGTCTTGAGGGGGTCGTGGACATCATCACGGGCGTGGCGTATCGGTCGTCTAAGGACAGCAACAAAGTTCAACAAGCCGGCGTATCGGCCGAGCTCGCGGGCGCGGCGGCGGAGGCCAGAAAGAAGCTGGTTGAGGGCGTGGCTGAAGCGGATGATCGGCTGGTGGAGCAGTATCTCACAGCGGGTGACCTGACCGCCGACGAGATCGTGCAAGGCCTGAAATGTGGAACCAGCTCGAGAACCTTCATCCCGGTCCTCTGCGGCTCCGCTGCGCGGAACATCGGCACCTGGCCTCTGTTGGAAGCACTCGCGTCCTATCTCCCCTCGCCCGGGAAGGGAGCGACGCTCCACCCATTAGTGGGCATCCATCCGCACACGGGGGAATCGGTGACGCGGCAACCCGCGCCATCGGACCCCTTTTCTGCCTTCGTCTTTAAGACCATCATCGATCCCTTCATGGGTCGCCTGACCTATGTCCGGGTCTTGTCAGGAACGTTGGACGTAGACGCAGCCTTCTTTAATTCAACTCGGAAGACCAAGGAAAGGGGTGGGCACCTCTTTTACATTCTCGGAAAAAAATACACACCGGTGCAGACCGTCAGCGCCGGCGACGTGGCTGCGATCGGGAAGCTGAAGGATACGCAGACTGGAGACAGCCTGTGTGATGATCACCATCCTGTGCACTATCCCGGTGTTCATCTGGCAAGACCTGTCATGTCGTTTGCGATCGAGCCAAAGTCCAAGGCCGATGTCGAGAAGGTCAGCCTCGGCTTGCACAAGCTCGTTGAAGAAGACCCGACGCTGGAGTTTGTGCGCAACCAGGAAACGAAAGAAATGATCCTCAGCGGGATGGGGCAGTTGCACATTGATGTAATGTTTGAAAAGCTTCGTCGCAAATACGGGGCCGAGGTCAACATCCACACCCCTAAAGTACCCTATAAAGAAACGATACGTAAGATGGCGCAGGCACAAGGAAAATATAAAAAGCAGACAGGGGGACACGGTCAGTACGGGGACTGTTGGCTTCAGCTCGATCCCTTACCGAGAGGCAAAGGGTTTGAGTTTGACAACAAAATCGTCGGCGGAGCCATTCCACGGAATTTCATCCCGGCTGTGGAAAAAGGCGTGGTGGAAGCTATGCATGAGGGCATCCTGGCAGGATTTCCGGTCGTGGACTTCCGAGCCACTGTTTATGACGGGTCCTACCACACGGTTGACTCCTCAGAAATGTCGTTCAAGATTGCGGCTTCGATGGGGTTCAAGAAAGCGATGGAAGCCGCTCATCCGGTGCTCTTGGAACCGATCATGAGCGTCGAGGTGGTGACACCGGATGAGGCCGTGGGGTCGGTCATCGGTGATCTGAACGCGCGGCGAGGCCGAATCCTGAATGTGACCGCCAAGGGCAACACACAGTCGATCAAGGCGGTGGTGCCCCTCGCCGAAATGCTGAAGTATGCGCCTTCCTTGAACTCGATTACGGGCGGACGCGGCAGTTATGCGATGGAGTTTTCCACCTATGAGGAAGTCCCGCGCGAGCTGGCCGCTCGGATCATCGAGGAGCACAGGGCCGCCAAGCAGGCGGTGGCCCAGTAACCGCATCCCTTACTTCTCGGTCGTTTTCAAGACCACGTAAAAGGCGCGGTTCTCGCGCACCAATCGGAGCAACAGGGTGTCCCCGCGCTTGACCCGCGACACCGCCGCTGAGAACTCGCTCACGGAGGCGACTTCGCTGCGGTTGACCTCCTTGATGAGATCGCCTTCCCGGAGTCCCTCCGCCTGCGCAAGGCTCCCTTGCTCCACCTTGGCAATCAATACCCCTTGAGTGTCTTTGAGCTTGAACTTCTCGGCGAGCTCGGCACTCAGGTCCTGCACATCGATCCCCAGCTTCGCCTCCGCGCGCGAAGGGGGAACCGCCGCAACGATCACGCTCTCGCGCCGCTCGCTCAACGAGACCCCGAGCGTGAGCCGCTTCCCATCCCGGACCACCTCAATGTCGGTGGTCGCACCAGGTGTCAAGCCAGCAATCAGACGGGAGAGCCGGTTGGTGGTGTCCACCGGCTTGCCATCGACCTTGGTAATGATATCTCCGGGTTTGATCCCAGCGAGAGCCGCCGGGTCATTCTCAAACACCTCGTTGACCAACACCCCTTCACCCTCATTGACCCCGAACTTGGCAGCGAGATCCGCTGTCACCGGCTGAATCCCCACGCCCAGCCACCCCCGGACCACCTTCCCCCGCGCCAGCAGTTGCTGAATGACTTGTTTCGCCATGTTCGAGGGAATCGCAAAGCCGATCCCCTGGGCAAAATTGATGATCGCCGTATTAATGCCGATCACTTCGCCATGCAGGTTGAACAGCGGACCTCCGGAGTTCCCCGGATTAATGGACGCATCCGTCTGGATGAAATTCTCGTAGCGCGACAGGTTGATGTTTTCTCGACCGATCCCGCTTACCACGCCCAGGGTCACAGTCCGGTCCAGGCCGAACGGATTGCCTACCGCCAGCACCCACTGACCCACTTTCACGGTACTCGAGTCTCCGAAACTAGCGCTGGGTAGTGGTCGATCACTGGTGACCTTTAACACTGCCAGGTCCGTATCAGGATCTTTCCCAATGACCTGAGCAATATACTTGGTCCGATCTGAGAGGCGCACCTCCACTTCGCTGGCCTCTCCCACGACGTGGTTATTGGTGACGATATGTCCGTCGGCGTCGATGATTACGCCGGAGCCAGAGCCTGGGGCGTTGGGGAGCCGCTCACGCGGCGCGTCTTTTGAACGGCCGGGCCCCTGAACGGGGAAGATATTGACCACCGATGGCTTCGCCCGTTCTGCCAAGTCTGTAATGACCGTTTGGATCTCTTCGAGCAGGCGGAGGCCGCTGGACTCCGCGGAGACTGAGGCTACACTCCCGACGGTCGGAAACGGAACGGGAAGCGTGCTGACCGAGGCCACGAGGACCGATGCGAGGACGAACATCACTCTCACCACTCCACCCATAATGATTTCCGCGGCTACAGGCCGAGTAGCTTGCTCGCCCCGGGACCCGTTGCTCCGGGATTGCAACGGGTGCCCCTCACGCTGATCTGATGGATTGTTGCTCCACAAAACACGGGAGAAGCCGCCTCACCTCAACCCGTGGGCCGACCAATACCACGAGATCGCCAGATTGGAACACCAGCGTGTCGGGCAGGGGAAGCAGGGCTGGACCCCGCAACACCGCCGCCACGCAAGTCGTGGGGGACAGCCCCAGTTGGCTGATCGATCGGCCCATGGCCCACGAACCCTGTGCCACATGGACCCGTTCAATCGTGGCGGAACGCGTGGAGAGATCCTGCTGAATTTTGAGAAGATCCTCACGCATTGCTTCAACTTCCAGTTCTCGAACCAACGCCTCAACCTGCCCAAGCTCCTTCTTCAGCAGGCGTACCTGCGAAGTCGCCGCCGAGAGCAGCCCTGCCGCTTCTTGCCGGTCCAGGGCAGGCTCATGCCGCTTCAGGTCTCCACCGGAGGGCACGAGAGGAAAGAGCTGAGCCCCGATCGATCGATGACTGGAATCAATTTTGTGACAAATGTATGAAGCTTGCCAATGAAGCTTGAGGAGCTGCACCTTCCGGTTGACGCGCTCGGAGATCGCCAGCACGGCCTCTCGAAGAACGGCCAGGTTAATGGTAAGTTCTCGGCGGATCCGACTCAGAAGCTCGGCAGTCATGCTGAAAACCCTAGCGTCACAAGAGAATGTCGGATAAGCTCTATTATGTCAACTGAAGTCCCATATCTTCGGCTCCGTCCCACTCCACAACCGTACCAGATTCTCACGATGCCGAACCACAATCAAGATACTAACCACCACTGACACCAACACCAAGACCCAACTACCGCCAAGCACCGCTGCGACAATTGGAAGCATCCCAAACGCTACAAGCGCCGCCCCGGAAGAATAGCGCCAAACCGCCACAGTTACGAGCCAGATGAGCATGATCACGACTCCCACGAGTGGCGCCATCCCCACCACCGCCCCCATCGCCGTGGCAACGCCTTTCCCCCCCTTAAAACCCAGAAACACGGAATAGAGATGGCCAACAATCGGAGTCAGTGCAATGGCGGCCACTACCGCTTCCCGATCGAACGTCTGGGCAGCGGTCCAGGCAACAAGCCAGCCCTTTCCCATATCACCGGCCAGGGTCAGCAGACCGGCCGTCTTTCCCGAAAGTCGCAGGACGTTGGTGAATCCGATATTGCGACTCCCAGCCGTGCGAGGATCAACCGTGCCGAGGCACTTGGCGACGACCAGCCCGAATGGGATCGAGCCGAGCAGGTACCCTCCGACCGACATGGCAGCCGGAAGCCACTCGTCAAACATCATACGCCATGGGCAGGTCGGTGTTTCAGTCCGTCACCACAGGCCCTTGATTGAAACCTGCCGCCAGAAGCTCACAAGGTACCGGCCTCCTGAAATGAACGCCAAGGCCAGCGCCACATACAGCACGGCAGTGCCCGCCATGTGGAGATTCCATGTCGCTGGCACGATGCTGTCTTCGAGGATCAGCAGGACCACAGCGACCACCTGTGCGGCCATTTTATATTTTCCGGTCGTCTCCGCCGCGATCACGATTCCTTGTGCAGCAGCGATGGCCCGGACCCCCGTCACTGCCACTTCACGACCGATCATCAGGATGGCAACCAGCGCGCCCACTCGATCGTACTGCACGAGCAGAATGAGGGCCGACAGGACCAAGAGCTTGTCGGCAATGGGATCCAGCAATCGTCCCAGCTTCGTCACCTGTGACCGCCGGCGTGCCAGGTACCCATCCAGCAAATCGGTGATGGCCGCCACAACAAACACAATCGCCGCCGCCAGCGACCGGCCAGGGGTAGGACTGGAAAAGACCAGCACAAAGACCGGGATCAGCAAGATACGAGAGAGAGTGAGGAAGTTCGGAAGGTTCACATTCGTAGCCTGGGCCTCATACTTAGCCACGACTGAACCAGGTTGCTTATAGGTCTCTGTGATCGGCACGTTCGCTGCTCGACCTGTGATTGATCCTTCGCGTGTCACATCACACGATGCCGCTTTTAAGCAGATCGTGGAGGTGGATCACGCCGACGATCTGACGACTCTCTTCCAGGACCACTAAGGAGGTAATCGAAAATTCTTCCATGATCCGAACCGCCCCCGCCGCGAGCTCATCGGGCCCGATTGTCTTGGGATTCTTGCTGGCCAGATCCCACGCCTTGGCCTTGGCCAGATCGGCTCCCCGTTCTAGGAAGCGGCGTAGGTCGCCGTCGGTAATCACGCCCAGCAGGCGACCGGCTGCATCAACCATCGTGGTCATCCCGAGCTTTTTCGTGGTCATCACTAGAATGGCCTCTCGTGCCGAGGCCTCGTGAGTCACTCGCGGGACCGCTTCTCCCACGTGCATCAGATCCCGCACCTTGAGCAGGAGGCGCCGGCCTAGAGTCCCCCCGGGATGAAACTGTGCAAAATCTTCTTCCTTAAACCCTCTTTTTTGGAGCAGCGCGATGGCCAAGGCATCGCCCATGGCCAGAGCCGCAGTGGTGCTGGCGGTCGGCGCCAGTCCCATGGGACAGGCCTCCTCCCCGACCGACACATCCAGGACCACCTCGCTATTTTTCGCCAGCGTGGATTGGACCCGTCCGGTCATGGCCACCACCGGAATGTTCAGCCGTTTCACGAACGGAAGCAGTTTCAACACCTCTTCGGTCTCCCCACTGTTGGAGATGGCGATCAGCGCGTCGCGGCGGGCCAGCATGCCCAGATCGCCGTGGGTCCCCTCGGCCGGGTGAAGAAAAAACGCCGGCGTCCCGGTGCTGGCCAGCGTCGCGGCGATCTTCTGGCCGATGAGTCCGGATTTCCCCATACCGGACACCACCACCTTCCCGGCGCATCGGTAGAGCAGGTCCACCGCCTCGGTAAACCGATGATCAAGGCGTTCGAGCAGCCCGGCGATCGCTCGCACCTCGATTTCCAGAACGCGCTTCCCGTGCTCAATGCTCATCCGCCCACCTCCGGCCCCTTCCCTGCCGCCTCGCAGATCCGAACGAGTCGCTCCAGGAGCGGCTTCAGTTGATGAAGCGGGACCATGTTGGGGCCGTCCGACAGCGCGCGATCCGGATCAGGGTGCACCTCCATAAAAAAGCCGTCGCAGCCTGCACCGGCCGCCGCACAGGCCAAGGGAGCCACAAATTCACGCTGACCTGCTGAACGGGTCCCTGCGCCTCCCGGCAACTGGACACTGTGAGTCGCATCGAACACCACCGGATAGCCGAATCCGCGCATGATCGGCAGCGCGCGCATATCGACCACCAGGTTGTTGTAGCCGAACGACGCGCCTCGCTCGGTTAAGATAATACGGGAATTCCCGCAGCCCTCCAGCTTCTTGACCACATTGCTCATCTCCCACGGCGAGAGAAATTGCCCTTTTTTCACGTTGACCACGCGGCCGGTCTTGGCCGCTGCCACCAGCAGATCAGTTTGACGGCAGAGGAACGCGGGAATCTGCAGGATGTCGGCGACCTCGGCCGCCCGCGCGGTCTCCTCCACGCTATGCACGTCGGTCAGCACCGGCACTCCCACCTGCTCCTTCACTTTCCGCAGCACAGCCAGGCCTGCCTGAAGACCCGGGCCTCGGAATGACGCGATCGAGCTGCGGTTGGCCTTATCGTAGGAGGACTTGAAGACATAGGGGATGCCGATGGCCCTAGTGATTTCCGCGATGCGCTGCGCCGTCTCCAAGGCAATCCGCTCACTCTCGATCACGCAAGGGCCGGCGATCAGAACATGGGGATGGGACGCGCCGATCTTGAAGGGACCGAGGTCAACTTCACGCATTGACTCGCACCTCGTCTCTCGTGAAGCGCATTTCGTTCCGACTCGCGAACGACGCTTCACAAACCACGATGCACGTCTTCATGTTTAGTGGCCGCATTTTCTTCGCAACGCCGCCCCCACGAATGCGCTGAAGAGCGGATGGGGGCGGTGTGGCCGTGACGTGAATTCCGGATGGAACTGAGTGGCTACAAACCACGGGTGTCCATGCAACTCGACAATCTCCACCAGCCGTTCATCCGGTGACAGTCCGCTGAACACCAGTCCGTGGGCAGTCAGCACCTTACGATAGGCGTTGTTGAACTCGTACCTGTGACGATGGCGTTCACTCACCTCCGACACGCCGTAGGCCTTGTGGGCCAGACTACCCTCTAGAATGCGGCAGGGATAGGCGCCTAGCCGCATGGTCCCCCCCTTTTCACGGATGGACCGTTGATCTGCCATCAGATCGATCACGGGATGTGGTGTGGCCGGCTCGAACTCGGCACTGTTCGCACCAGCCAAGCCGGTCGCATTCCTGGCCAGCTCGATTACGGCGCACTGCATGCCTAAACACAGACCGAAAAACGGCACGCCGCGCTCCCGCGCATACCGGATGGTCTGGATCTTTCCTTCGATGCCACGGATGCCGAAGCCACCGGGGATCAGGATGCCGTCCGCATCCCGTAGCACCCGTTCGGTGCCCAGCCGCTCGATCTCCTCGGACTCGATCCAGTGAATGAGCACCCGAGTCTCGTGGTCAATCCCGCCGTGGACGAGAGCTTCCGCCAGGCTCTTGTAAGATTCTTTCAGCCCGACGTACTTGCCCACCAACGCGATGGAGACCTCGTGTTTGGGATGTTTGATCTTCTGAACCATCGCATCCCATTCTCGGAGATTGGGCGGGCCGGTCTCCAGTCGAAGCAATCGGACGATCAACTCATCAAGCCCTTCCTTCCGGAACACGATCGGCACCTCATAGACCGTCTCCACATCCTTGGCCGTGATGACCGCCCCCTTCTCCACATTACAAAACAAGGCGATCTTCTCCTTGAGGTCCGGCGGAAGATAGCGGTCTGTCCGACACAACAGGATGTTGGGCTGAATCCCGATCTCGCGCAACTTGTTCACGGAATGCTGGGTGGGCTTGGTCTTCAGTTCACCAGCCGCCCCGATATACGGCACCAGCGTCAAGTGCACGTACAGGACGTTCTCGCGGCCGACGTCGTAGGGAATCTGCCGGATCGCCTCCAAAAACGGCAGGCTTTCGATGTCCCCGACCGTCCCGCCAATCTCGACGATCGCCACGTCAGTGCCCTTGGCCACAGCCAGGATGGACTGTTTGATCTCGTCAGTAATGTGCGGCACTACCTGCACGGTCCCGCCCAGGTAGTCACCGCGCCGCTCCTTCCTGATCACCGAGTCATAGATCCGACCGGTGGTGTAGTTGTTGTCCCTCGTCAGCGTCAACGAGGTGTACCGTTCGTAATGACCCAGGTCCAAGTCCGTCTCGGCCCCGTCGTCCGTCACAAACACTTCCCCGTGTTGATAGGGATTCATCGTGCCAGGATCAACATTGATGTAGGGGTCCAGCTTCAGGAAGGTGATCTTCAACCCCCGGCTTTCCAGCAGATTGCCGATCGACGCCGAGGCGAGTCCCTTCCCCAGGGACGAGACCACCCCACCGGTCACGAAAATATATTTGCTCATGGCCACCTACTTCAGGAGAGCCGTGGGATCACGCTACACCTACAGTCGCATTGATACATCATTCCTCTTGTTCCACCGAGCGTGCTTCTCCGTCTGCTTAACAGGGCACCGGCCGCTGCAGGGCAGCTTCAGCGTCTTTCAGATCCTCCGGCGTATCAATGCGCAGCGAGGGGTGCGTGGTCTCCCAGACTCTGATCCGGATACCGTGTTCCAGCGCGCGCAGTTGCTCCAGTTTTTCGGCATCCTCCAGCGGACTGGTCGGCAATTCGGCTAGGCGTAACAAGGTCTCCCGCGTATAAATGTAAATCCCAAGATGGACATAATGCAACCAGGCAGTGCTCTCGATTGCCCCATCCCGCATGTGCGGGATGGGCGCACGCGAGAAATAGAGCGCCTCACCATGTTGATCCGTGACCACCTTCACCACGCCAGTGTTGCGCACATCCGCCATCGAGGTGAGCCGCCGTTTGAGCGTACCCATACCAGCACCGCTAGCCAAGAAGGGCGTCACAAGGTCGGCGAGTAACTCAGGGTGCAGCGCGATTTCATCGCCTTGGAGGTTCACGAAGACTGTGGCAGGGAGCTGTCGCGCCACTGCCGCTACCCGGTCTGTCCCGGTCCGGAAGGGCTCGGGGGTCATCACCACCATCCCACCGAACTCCTGCACTGCGTCGCGGATACGGGCGTCGTCGGTCGCCACAAGGACCTGGTCAATCATTGGCGAGGCCTGGGCCCGTTTATAGACGTGCTGGATGAGCGGTTTGCCCATCAGCATCGCCAATGGTTTCCCGGGAAACCGCGATGATCCAAACCGAGCTGGAATCACGACCGTGATTGGCGCGCCAGGCCTAGACATGGGCCAGCGCCTCGACCAACTGCTGTGGTGTGACAGTGGCAGTGCCGATCATGCCCACCACGATGCCTGCCGCCTGATTGGCGAGCATCGCTCCATCCCGCATGGAGGCGCCAGTGGCCAACGCGAGCGCCAAGGTGCCCACCACGGTATCGCCCGCCCCGGTCACATCATAGACCTGGCGCGCCATCGTGGGGATATCCCAGCGGGTCCCATCGGATCCAAAGAGGCTCATCCCCTTCTCACCGCGGGTGACCAGAACGGACTGGCAGCCCAAGCGCTGCCGAATGATCTCGCCCGCCTCGTTGATGGCTCGGTCGTCCTCTCCATGCACACCGGCCGCCTGCACCACCTCCAGATGATTGGGGGTCACGACGGTCACCCCCTTGTAATAGGAAAAGTGTTCCACTTTTGGATCCACGATGATCGGGATGCGGCGGAGCGCCGCCAGGCGGGTGAGTTCCGCCATGAGCGACGCCGTGACCACTCCCTTGGCGTAATCCGAGACGACCAGGCAGGAAATCTCCCGCAGCCGCGATTCCACGTACCGGATAATGCGTCGCTGCAGTGGTCCCTTGATCTCCACCCGACGCTCGACATCGAACCGGACCACCTGCTGATTGTGCGCGATCACCCGCGTCTTGCGGGTCGTCGGCCGATCAGGATCAATGACCACGCCGCCACGGCCCTGGCGCCGAACACCCAGCTCCTTGAGCAAACGCCGGCCACTCTCGTCCGCCCCCACGACCCCGCAGATGTCGGCCCGTCCGCCGAGCGACAGAATGTTATTGAAGACATTGGCGGCCCCACCAAGCTGAAGCGACTCGGAATCCACGTGAACCACGGGCACCGGAGCCTCGGGCGAGATGCGACTGACCTTCCCCCAGATATAATGATCGAGAATCAAATCGCCCACCACCAAGACTCCGGCCTGGGGGAACCGCTGAATGTGTTGCTGCAGCGCACGAAGCCTGGAGCGAGGCACAAGGCTGCCCTCTCCTCCCCGCATACCTCCTCCTGACACCCTCGTACCAGGTTTGGCTAATGAATCGCCTTGCCGAGTCGCTCCCATCGCACCCACTGCTCCCAATGACCTTGCCCGCTCCAAGACCAATAGATCCTGAAGGCCTTCCCCCTGACCTTCTGAGCGCTCACATACCCCCAAAACCGGCTGTCCAGGCTCTGATCTCGGTTATCGCCCATGACAAAATAGGATTCAGCAGGGACCGTCACAGGGCCGAAGTTATCCCGCGGATTGACCGACCCGTCAATCATGCCAGGATCGACCCGTTGTGTGTAGGCCTTGTCCTCAAAGGGCACCCCATTGACAGAGACCACCTTGTTCCGGATCTGGATCGTATCGCCCGGGAGACCGACGATACGTTTAATGAAATCCTTCTCCTCGTCTTCGGGATACCTGAAAACGATAATGTCCCCCCGCGCCGGCTGTCCAAACTTCACCACCGTCTTCGACGAATAACAGTTCACAGGGAGAAAGCTCATCCGGAACTTGCAGTCGGCCGGCCACTGCAACCCGTAGGACAATTTGCTGACCAAGATATGGTCCCCGATCAGGAGCGTCGGAATCATGGACCCTGAAGGAATCTTGAAGGCCTGCACCACAAAGACCCGGATCGCGAATGCGAGCAGCATCGCCACGACGATGGCTTCCGCATATTCGCGCAGGACCGATTTCCGAGACCGGGGGACACGGCCTGCATGGGTCACAGTGTCGGGGCTCAGCAGGCTGTCCTGACCCGGCGGAGGCGGGACAGCCTCCGCCGAAGTGCCCCGCGCTTCTTCGACGCTCGGTTGATTCTGCTCCACGTCTATTCGCCCGTCACTTTGAGGAGCGCGAGGAAGGCCTCCTTCGGCACCTCGACCCGACCCACCTGCTTCATTCGTTTTTTCCCTTCTTTCTGCTTCTCCCACAGCTTCCGCTTCCTGGTAATATCACCGCCATAGCATTTGGCGGTGACATTTTTCTTCAGCGCGCCGACCGTCTCGCGGGCGATCACCTTATTCCCGATCGCCACCTGAATCGCCACTTCAAACATTTGCTTAGGGATCAACTCCTTCATCTTCTCGGCAAGCTGTCGTCCCCTGATCTGAGCCTTGTCTCGATGCGTGATGAACGAGAGGGCATCCACCGTCTCCCCGTTGAGCAACATGTCCAGCTTCACGAGATCCGATTCACGGTACCCGATCAGCTCGTAATCCAGCGAGGCGTACCCCTGGGTCCTGGACTTGAGACGATCAAAAAAGTCCAAGATCACCTCGTTGAGCGGCAACTCGTAGGTCAGCATCACCCGGCTTGGATCGAGGTACTGCAGTCCCTTCTGGACGCCGCGACGCTCCTGGCACAGCTGCAGGATATTGCCCACGTGGCGTTCCGGCGTGATGATGGTCGCCTGAATGAAGGGTTCCTCGAAACTCTCGATCGCTGACGCGGGAGAGAGCTTCGACGGATTGTCAATCTCCAAGACCTCCCCTGCCGTAGTCAGAATCCGATAGACGACCGTGGGCGCGGTGGCGATCAGGCTGAGCCCATACTCCCGCTCCAGACGTTCCCGGATGATGTCCATGTGCAGAAGACCCAGAAACCCGCACCGGAATCCAAAGCCGAGGGCCAGCGAGGTCTCCGGCTCATAGACAAACGACGAATCATTGAGACGGAGTTTCTGGAGCGCATCGCGCAGGTCCTCAAACCGTGCGGTATCCGTGGAGTACAGGCCGCAGAAGACCAGCGGCTTGACCTCCTTGTACCCAGGGAAGGGAGACTCGGTGGATCGAGCGGCATCGGTGAGCGTGTCCCCGATCTTGGTATCCGCGACTTCCCGCATCCCGGCACAGACGTATCCTACGTCCCCCGCCATCAGACAATCAGTTTCCATACGTTTCGGCGTGAATTGGCCTACCTCCGTGACCTCAAAGACCCGATTGTTCGACATGACACGGATCTTCATCCCGGGGCGAATGTGCCCATCAATCACTCGGGTCAGCACGACGACACCCTGGTAATTGTCAAACCACGAGTCAAAGACCAAGGCCTTGAGCGGCTTGTCAGGGTCACCGGACGGCGGAGGAATGCGAGTCACGATCGCCTCCAGGACTTCCTGGACCCCGCGGCCCTCCTTGGCGCTGACCAGCAGCGCATCTGTGGCGTCCAACCCGAGCACCTCCTGGATCTGATGCTTGACACCTTCGATGTCCGCGCTGGGCAGATCAATCTTGTTGATGACCGGGATGATCATCAGGTTGTTGGCCATGGCGAGATGGACGTTGGCGATCGTTTGCGCCTCCACCCCCTGACTCGCATCCACCAAGAGCACGACGCCTTCGCAGGCCGCAAGGCTCCGCGAGACTTCGTACGTGAAGTCAACATGACCGGGCGTATCGATGAGGTGAAGGGAGTAGGGATGCCCGTCCTTGGCTTGATACCGGATGGCGACCGCGTGGGCCTTGATCGTGATTCCCCGCTCACGCTCGAGGTCCATAGCATCCAGGATCTGCTCTCGGAACTCTCGGGCTGTGATCGAGCCCGTTACTTCTAGGAACCGGTCAGCGAGGGTCGATTTTCCATGATCGATGTGCGCGATAATGGAAAAATTCCTGATGCGGCTTTGCAAATCCTGGCTCATTCCCGAATAAATCGGTTCATTATATTAGCTGACCCGCAGGTTGTCAAAGAATACTCCCTCCATTATAATCCGCGAATCGCTGACAGACCGGACGGTTCCGATCACCGAGAGACCAGAATCGCTGCACCAAGAGCGTCACCTGCCCATGAAGGCCCACTCCCGCAAGAACCGGCTCGCCGAATGGGACCGCACCTACCTGTGGCACCCTTTCACCCAGATGCAGGAGTGGGAACGTGAGGACCCCGTCATCATCGAGCGCGGCAAGGGCCCCTACCTGATCGATACCGAAGGGAAAAAGTATCTGGACGGCGTGTCGTCTCTGTGGGTCAATCTGCACGGACACCGGCATCCCAGACTCGACCGCGCGATCCAGAACCAGCTCAGAAATATCGCGCACAGCACCTTGCTTGGGCTGTCGAACCCTCCAGCGATTCAACTGGCTCGTGAGCTCATTCGTGTGGCGCCACGCGGGCTAACGCGGGTTTTTTATTCAGACGATGGATCCACCGCAGTTGAAGTGGCGCTGAAGATGGCGGTTCAGTATTGGCAACAGCGCGTGCCGCAGGCCGGGCCCAAACGGACCTTCGTGCATCTGGGCCTGGCCTATCACGGGGACACCGTCGGCGCGATGAGCGTCGGCAGCATGGAGCTCTTCCAGAAACGATTCGACGGTCTGCGCTTTCCCTCGATCACCGCCGATCCTCCCTACTGCTATCGGTGTCCACTGGGGCTGACCTACCCCGCCTGTCGGATGGCCTGTCTCGATCCGATTGAACGCATCCTGAAGCAACAGCACCAGGAGATCGCCGGCCTCATCATCGAACCCCTCGTGCAGGCCGCCGCCGGCATCCTCACTGCTCCGCACGGCTACCTCTCTCGCATCCGCGAACTCTGCACCACATACCACGTGCTGCTGATCGCAGACGAAGTCGCGACCGGATTTGGTCGTACCGGTCGGATGTTTGCCTGCAATCACGAAGGGGTCACCCCCGACTTGATGGCGATCAGCAAGGGACTCACCGGCGGATACCTTCCACTGGCCGCCACATTGGCTACCGAGGAAATTTATCGAGCCTTCCTCGGTGACTATGCAGAGTGGAAAACCTTCTTCCACGGTCACAGCTATACTGGCAATCCGCTCGGCTGCGCAGTTGCGCTTGCGAACCTGGGGGTCTTTCGCAAGGAGCGGACGCTGACGCGCATGAGGGGCCGCATGAGGGCCTTGAGTCGCCTCCTGCACCCCCTGTCCACGTTGGCCCACGTCGGAGAGATCAGACAGCGCGGCTACATGGTGGGCATTGAACTGGTCAAGGATCGCATGACGCGGGAGCCCTACCCGTTGACGGATCGCGTCGGGCATCGCGTCGCAATGGAGGCCCGCCGGCGTGGGCTCCTGATCCGGCCACTAGGCAACGTCGTGGTGCTCATGCCGCCGCTCGTCACGAAGCTGAACGAGTTGACGCGTATGGTCTCTATCCTGCGCGAATCCATCCGCGCTATCACCAAAACCTAGTGTATCCCCTTCATGCTCCACGACTTGCTATGCGGCTTCTGAGCAGATCCGCATTCGTCATCACGCTCACTGCTTTTCTTTCAACCATCATCTGCTACATCGTGACGCATCCCATCCCAGTCATCCTAATGTTTCATTCCATTACACACGACAGACAAGACTCTCCTCACGTCTCGCCCGTCCGCTTCCGCACCTTCATTAAGGCGATTCAGCGACGGGACGAGCCGATAGAACTGACGACAGACAGTTCGGATGCGAGCATTTACAACCACTTTTTTTCGGTGCTGCGGGAATATGGTCTCACGGCGACGATCTTCATCCTCCCTCTTGTGGTGGAGAGCAAAGGCATGCTCACGTGGGACCAAATCCGAGAGATGGATCAGGCGGGCTTCACCATCGGCTCCCATACCCTCAGGCACCCCTGGCTGCCGGATTTGACGGACGAGGAGATTTCGCACGAACTTTGTCAGTCCAAGGTCCTGATTGAACGGGAGGTCGGGCACCCAATCACGACTCTTGCCTATCCCTATGGAGCGTTTGATCAGAGAGTCAAGCAGCTTGCCCGGAAGTGTGGCTATACCCAAGCCTATACGACCGCGCCCGGCAGACGATTCCCGGACAACGATCCGCTGGCGCTCAAGCGCGTGTATGTGAGTGAGACTGCCTTAGCAAACCCGGCATTGGAGTCACTGGCCTTGTCGGGGTTCTATATCACGGCGCGTGAGCTAGCCCTGTTCTTCCTCCCGATCGAGGTGCCCCGAAGACCGGAAGAATGATGGAGAAACATGTGTATGATCGGCAAGGCGAGCGATGCGCTTGAGTTGAAGGGAATCCGCAAATCGGTTACAAGAGCTCAATCCGTTCGCCGCGGCGGCACTTGAGGAATTCTGCGGCGTTACCTTCCTTGATGAAGATTTCCAACTGCCCGTTGCTGTTGATCAGCGCATGCGGCGCGAGCGCGTCACCCTGGGCATACACAGTCATCAGACCTTGGATCACAGCGCCTCCAACGCGGATCGTGACCTCGGAGTGAGATTTCTTAGTCACGCCTTGGACTTCCTTCAGATGCAGCGGCGTGACATTCGAGATGAGATTGCCGAAGCGGTCCACATAGACGATCCGGCCAACCAAGGTTTTGCCTTCCCATGACGGCTCGTGTATCGGCAACTTCACATAGTCGCGAATGAGCCGACCAAAGGAACCGGGCGGCTGCCCCTTGGTGAGCCAGGCCGCCGCCGGCGCAAACAAGTCACGGCCGTCGAAGGTCACCCCCTCAGAGTCCAGACGATACTGTTTGTTATCGATCTGCCGCACTTCCACCGATAGCTCTTCCCGATAGATGTAGGTCAGCAGACCGTTGTCCGGCGCCAGGAAGTAATACCGAGAGGTCGTGACCAGCAGCGGCCGCCTGGCGCTGCCGACCCCAGGGTCCACGACCGCAACATGCACCGTCCCATCCGGGAAATAACGGTACGAGGACTTCAGCAGATAGGCTGCTTCTTCCACCTCGTGTGGGGTCACTTGATGTGAGAGGTCCACGATTCTGGCCTGCGGGTTGATGTTCAGCATCACACCCTTCATGCTGGCCACAAAGTAATCGCGGTCGCCGAAATCAGTCAGCAGGGTGACGACCGTAATGACTGGCGGCATGGGCGTTCACCCGTCACGGTTCAAAGCTCATCGAACCGAATTTCCCGGATTTCGTACTCGACGACCTTGGCCGGTGCGGTGACTTCCACCTGATCCCCGACGCGGCGTCCGATCAAGGCCTTGCCAACCGGCGATTGGACCGAGATCTTGCCATTTTTCAAGTCGGCCTCATCCTGTCCAACGAGCGTATATTGCCTCTGCTGGTTGGTCTGCACATCCAACAGAACCACGGTCGCTCCAAATACCACGGTCTCACTGGACAGGTTGGCGGTCTCGATGATCCGAGCCTCGGCCAGCTTGCGTTCCTGCTCGTTGATCCGCGCTTCGATGAACCCCTGACGCTCCTTGGCTGCCTCGTACTCGGCATTCTCGCTGAGGTCGCCATGCGATCGCGCTTCGGCAATGGCTTCGATCACCTTCGGCCGCTCCTCTTTTCGGAGTCGGTCCAATTCCGCCTTGAGTGCTTCATAGCCTTTTTTGGTAATGGGTGTCGGCATTGCTTCTCCCAAAAAGATGAATGCTGATTGATGAATGAGGAATGACGGAAAGGCAAGTTCCCCGGCTCATCACTCAGCGCTCAGCATTCCGCGTTGTTTTATGGTGGTACTCCTGTAACGACCGGATCGTCAGTCCTTTGTGCAGGGTAGCCTCGATGGCCGTCACCGCTGCTCTGGCGCCTGGCATCGTCGTATAGTAGGGAAGCCCATGCTGAAGCGCCTCGCGGCGAATCGACACGGAGTCGGCCTGCGAGGTCTGGTTCCCGACCGTGTTGACGACCAGGCTGATCTCGCCGTTCTTGATATGATCCACGATGTGCGGCCGTCCTTCCTTGACCTTGTTGACCGTTTCAACTTCGACCCCCTGCTCACGGAGATAGGCCGCCGTGCCGCGCGTGGCTTCGATCCCAAATCCGAGCCGCCGCAGCCGACGGGCGACCTCCAGCGCCACCGGCCTGTGCTTCTCCCTCACGCTGATGAATACTTTCCCCCCACTCGGCAGCGGGGCTCCGGCCGCAGCCTGAGATTTGGCATAGGCCCACCCGAAATCGCCGTCAATCCCCATGACTTCTCCGGTAGACTTCATCTCCGGGCCTAAGAGGACATCCACGCCGGCAAATTTAGTGAAAGGGAAGACAGCCTCCTTGACCGTCATATGGTGCAGCGTCGGTGTTTCCGTAAAGCCGAGATCGTCCAGGGTTCTTCCGACCATGACCTTCATGGCCAGTTTGGCCAGTGGTACCCCGATCGCTTTGCTGACGAACGGCACGGTCCGTGACCCACGAGGGTTGACCTCCAGCACATAGAGCGTGCCATCCTTGACTGCGAACTGCGTGTTCATCAGACCAACCACTCCCAACTCCAAGGCCAACACCGTCGTCTGACGTCGGACCTCGGCAACGATGTCCGCACCAAGCGTATAGGGAGGCAGCGAGCAGGCCGAGTCCCCGGAATGCACGCCGGCCTCCTCAATGTGTTCCATAATCCCCGCCACCACCACCCGCCGCCCATCCGCGATCGCGTCCACGTCTATTTCAATGGCATCCTGCAGGTACTTGTCGATCAGCACCGGGTGGTCCGGCGAGGCCTTGACGGCCGACTCCACGTAGGCCACCAAGCTCGATTCGTCGTAGATGATCTGCATAGCACGTCCGCCCAACACGTACGAGGGACGGACCATGACCGGATAGCTGATCGCGGAGGCGACGCGGGCTGCTTCCTCGGCGGATCGCGCCATGCCGCTGGCGGCCTGCCTCAGCCCCAGCCGTTCAAGTAGATCCCTGAACCGCTCCCGGTCTTCGGCCCGATCAATGGCATCGGGGCTCGTACCCAGGATCTTCACGCCGGCCCGCTCCAGCGGGAGCGCCAGTTTCAGCGGAGTCTGCCCGCCGAACTGGACGACCACCCCGACTGGCTGCTCCCGATCCACGATGTTCAGCACGTCTTCTTCCGTCAAAGGCTCGAAATAGAGCCGATCCGAAATGTCATAGTCCGTGCTGACGGTTTCCGGATTGCAGTTGACCATGATCGTCTCAATGCCCTCCTCCCGGAGGGCAAAGGCTGCATGCACGCAGCAGTAATCAAACTCAATCCCCTGCCCGATCCGGTTCGGCCCACCACCGAGAATCACCACTTTCTTCCGACTGGTCGGACGAGCTTCACAGTTCCGTTCATAGGTGGAGTACAGGTAGGGGGTCTGCGCCTCGAACTCAGCGGCGCACGTGTCCACCCGCTTGTAGGTCACCCCACGTCCCGGCTGAGAAGACAATACACTGGTCCGCCACCGCCTGACTTCCTGCTGGTGAACCCCGATCAACTGGCCAACCCGTTCGTCGGAGAAGCCGAGCTGCTTCGCCTCCCACAATAAATCAGCGTCAAAAGTCCCACAGTCTAAACGTCCAAGGTCTGAAGACTTTTGACTTTTGACTTTCGACTTTCGACTTGCTTCTTTCAGGCGGTCTTCAAACTCGACAATTTCACGGATCTGGTCCAAGAACCACGGATCAATCTTGGTCAAGGCGAACAGCTCCTCGGTCGGGAGACCCAGCCGCATCGCGTCAGCCAGGTGCCAGAGTCGATCCGGATGAGGAGCCCGGAGCGCTTTGCGCACTCGGGACACAACCTCCTCACGGTTTATGTTAGAACGCCCTCCCCCATCGAGCGAGTGGAGCGAGACAAGACCAGCGCGATTCACCTCCAAAGACCGTATCACCTTCTGCAGCGCCTCCTTAAACGTCCGTCCGATCGCCATGGCTTCCCCCACCGACTTCATCTGCGTCGTCAAGGTGGGATCGGCGCCCGGAAATTTCTGGAAGGCGAACCGCGGCATCTTGAGCACGACATAGTCAATGGTGGGCTCGAAAGAGGCTTTGGTCACGCGGGTAATATCGTTGGTGATTTCATCGAGCGTATAGCCGACCGCCAACTTAGCGGCGATCTTGGCGATCGGAAAGCCAGTGGCCTTGGAGGCCAAGGCCGAGCTGCGCGACACTCGCGGGTTCATCTCGATCACAACCAACTCTCCTGTTTCTGGATCAACTGCGAACTGGATGTTGGAGCCCCCCGTATCCACCCCGATCTCCCGAATGATCCGCACCGCCGCGTCCCGCATGACCTGATACTCTTTGTCCGTCAAGGTCATCGCCGGGGCAACGGTGATACTGTCGCCGGTGTGGACGCCCATCGGGTCAAGGTTCTCGATGGGACAGACGATCACCACATTGTCCTTCAGATCCCGCATCACCTCGAGCTCGAACTCCTTCCAGCCGATGACGGACCGTTCCACCAGGATTTCGCCCACCGGGCTCATGGCCAGCCCCCAGTCCACGAATCGCTCGAACTCCTCGCGGTTGTAAGCGATGTTGCCGCCGGTTCCGCCAAGGGTGAAGGAGGGACGGACGATGGCCGGAAAGCCGATCCGCTCGACCACCTTGACGGCCTCTTCCCGAGTCCTCGCGGAGCCGCTGTCGGGCGTCTTGAGTCCGATTCGCTGCATGGCTTGCTTGAAGGCCTCACGGTCCTCAGCCTTGTGGATCGCCTCGGAAGAGGCTCCGATCAACTGAACCTTATATTTGGCGAGCGTCCCACGCTTGGCCAGCCCCACCGCGATGTTTAGCGCGGTCTGCCCCCCCATCGTTGGCAGCAGCGCGTCTGGACGTTCACGTTCAATCACCTGCTCCACGACCTCCAGCGTGATGGGCTCAACATAGGTCCGATCCGTCAGTTCCGGATCAGTCATGATCGTGGCCGGATTGCTGTTAATCAAGACAACCCGGTAGCCCTCTTCCTTCAGAGCCCTGCAGGCCTGCGTGCCGGAATAATCGAACTCGCAGGCTTGCCCGATCACGATCGGGCCTGACCCGATCAGCAGGATGCACGAGATATCATTGCGTCTCGGCACAGCAATCCTTTCTTAATTCTTATCGAGTGATGCATTGAGCCATCGGGGCATTGACTCATTGTCTCAATCACCCGACGGTCAATCAACACATGATGCAATTCGCCTCAGCCGCTGTTAGGCATTGGCCCGATCTCCGGCCTGTGCGGAGAGGCCGGTGGTGTGGCAGCCGGCTCCTGAGCCGGCCGATAGAATCGCATGGCATCCGGAACCCAAGCCTCGATCTGATTGATCCGGCTGACATCCGAGGGGTGAGTGGAGAGGAACTCGGGAATAGCTGAGGCTGACCGGAAACAGAGCTTGCCGATCATGCTCCGTGGACACCCGCTCATGCGCTCCCAAAACGGCACCGCCTCGTGCGGATCGTAGCCCGCTTGCGCCATAAGCCTGAGACCGATGTAATCCGCTTCTGATTCCTGTTTCCGGTTGAACGGCAGCGAGACTCCGACTCCGTAGGCACTTTGCAGGCCCTGCACGACGCCAGGATTCACCGCACCAGTCGCCGCCCCGGCCATTGCGCCGATCTGCGCGATTTGCTCCAGAATGTTACGGCTCATACGTTCCGCTCCATGACGCTGCAGAGCATGGGCCACCTCATGGCCCATCACGGTTGCGAGTCCACCCTCAGTTTTGGTGACCTTCAGCAGTCCCGTAAACACCGCCACCTTTCCGCCTGGCAGCGCGAACGCATTGATGGTCCGGTCATCCTGAATGACCGCGAATTCCCAGTGATACTCCGGCTTGTTGGCGGCAGCAGCGATGCGCTCTCCGACCCGGTGGACCATCTCGTTGAGCTCAGGATTTTCATTCAGCGGTGCCCCCCGCAACACCTCGCGGAAGGCGCGCACTCCCATCGCGATCTCTTTTTCTTCGGAGATGAAGATCAATTGGTCACGGGCGGTCCCTGGAGCCCGATAACAGCCTGAGAGAGCCTCGAGGAATCCAACGGCTGCGCAGGCGCCTATGGCGCCTCGCATACCCAAGTACAGTAACGTTCGGCGACCGACCGGCAAGCTCAGAAGATGATCGAATGAATCATTCCACGATTGAGTCATTGCCTGATTGATCCATTGCGTGGTTGTTTCATTGACTGAATGGGTCAATGAACAATTCCCTCAATTCTGCCGTCATGGCATCCAGAGATACATGAATTGCGGCGTGCCGCCCCGAATCAGGGACATCAGGTCCAGGTTGGTCAGCCCCGCCAACCCGCCTCCCCCACCGAGCCATCGAGAATAGATGTTGTTAACATAGTCACCAGGCCTCCGGTACACTACCACCCTGGCCTCTGCCAGGTTGGCCTTCTTCTTCGCCAGCTCAATCGCGTCCTCCAGATAGCCGACGGCATCCACGAGGCCAAGTTCTTTCGCTTGCTCCCCCGAATAGATCCGGCCATCCGCCAGTTTCCGCACCTGGTCAGCCGTGAGATTGTGCCGCCCTTCCTGCACCACGTGCAGGAACCGTTGATAGAAGGAATCAATGACCCCTTGAAAGATCGTCCGCTCCTCCTCGGTCATAGGTCGGAAGGGCGACCCCATGTCTTTCTTCGGTCCGGAGGTCACCGCGGTTGTCTCCACCCCGACCTTCTCGAGCAACCCGCGGGCGTTTACGGTCAGCATGATCACGCCCAGACTGCCGGTCACGGACGAGGGATGCGCCACAATCGTATCGGCCGCCGCCGCGACATAATAGCCGCCCGATGCGCCGAGGTCCATGATCGAGGCGATGACCGGAATCTTCCGTTTCTCCTTAAAGACCCGCAACTCATGATAGAGGACGTCGGACGCGGTTACCGTACCGCCGGGACTGTTGATGCGCACCACCAGCGCCTTGATACTGGTATCCTCGGCCGCACGGGTCAATTCCTCTTTCAGGTGAGCCACCAGATTGGGACGTTCCAGGAATCCCCCGTTATCCTGAGAGCTGATCAGACCGGACAGCTCGACCAGCAAGACCTTTGAAGCGCCGGACCCGCTCAGTTGCTCCTCCTTGAGAGGGCCAGGTCCCGGCAAGAGATTGATGGTGATGCAGCCTGACAACAGACTCATCAGACCGACTGCAGTAAGACTCATCCGAATGCAATGACCGTTACGCATGCCCCTTCTCCATCATCTGGGTAAACTGCTCGAAGAGATAGGCTGAATCGTGTGGGCCGGGAGAGGCTTCGGGATGGTACTGGATCGAGAACACCGGACGGTCCAGACAGACCATCCCTTCGACTGCATCGTCGTTTAGGCTGAGATGGCTGATCGCGACCGGCCCGTACTTGGTCTCCACGATCGGCCGCTGCCCCGCGGGTGTATTGCTCACGCCTGGCACCTGGACCGCGAAATTGTGATTCTGCGACGTAATCTCTACCTTCTTCGTCCGCAGGTCCATCACCGGGTGATTAGCCCCATGGTGACCGAACTTCAGCTTGTAGGTGTTGAGCCCCATGGCCAGCCCAAGAATCTGATGGCCCAGACAGATGCCGAGGATGGGTCGTCGCCCGATCAATCGCCGAACCGCCTCAATCGCATAGGGGACCCCTTCCGGATCCCCGGGGCCGTTAGAGAGCACAATGCCGTCCGGCTTCATCGCTTCCACTTCCTCGGCCGGCGTGGAGGCCGGCACCACCGTCACAGCACAGCCCACATCCACCAGCCGTCGCAGGATGTTCTGCTTGATGCCGAAGTCATAGGCAACCACCCGGAATTTACGGCCACCGACCGGCCGAAATCGTCGGTCCCGGCCAGCCTCGCCGCCTGCATCCGGTGCCCAGATCCCCGACCCGTCTGTCCATTCATAGGACTGATGGCAGGTGACTTCCGCAACGAGGTCACGCCCCAGGATGCTGGGCGCAGTCCGCGCCTTCTCAACAACACGACGGGGATCCAGGTCCACGTGCAAGATGACCCCTTGCTGAGAACCCGCATCCCGCAGATGTCTCGTCAGCGCGCGGGTATCCAACCCTTCGATACCAACGACGCGGGCCTGCTTTAGGTAGTCATCCAACGCCTGCTCGCCCCGCCAATTGCTGGGACGGCGGCTGGACTCCTTCACCACGAACCCTTCGGCCCAGATCCGTCTGGACTCGGTGTCTTCACGGGTCACGCCGTAGTTTCCGATGTGCGGGCAGGTCATTGTGACGATCTGGCCTTTATAGGACGGATCGGTCAGGATCTCCTGATAGCCGCTCATCGCCGTATTAAACACGACCTCGCCGACGGTCTCACCTTCGAAGCCCAGAGCACGGCCTTCGAACACCGTCCCATCCGCGAGCGCCAGAATGGCTTTCTTCATCGTTATCTCTTTGACAGACGTGAATCGTTATTCGTTAATCGCGGACCCAGCCTTGTTTGACCATCACTCCTGACGGTTCACGATTCACGTTTAACGAGTAACGAACGGACTTTGACAGCCAGCAGCGCGATCCCCAAGCCCAGGTTCAAAATATACAGCCCACGCACGATGGTATGAGTCCGAAAAAAGGCTCCGTAGGCGGCTTTTCTGGCAGCCTCGCCTTGGGTCGCGAAGGCCTGCTCCTGCAGCGTCACCGACTCAGGCCACAACACCAGCATAATGAGCGCAGCCACACCGATCATCACGGTTAGCAGCGTGAATTCAGATTGACTGACCGCCGCGTCCCTGCGGTCGGTGCGAGCGCTGACCCAGAACCGCCACGTCGCGGCGCTGATGAGGATCCCGATGGCCAGCGCGACCAGCCGATTATACCCCTCGAAGACCCTGGTCAGGAACCGTCCTCCCGGTTCCATCCCGAATGAATTGAACACAGCCGGAACCACCGTTCCGATAATCACCACCAGCCCGCCGATCCAGATTGACAGGGCCACCAATTCAACCGTGTAGCAGACAAGCAGTAGTCGCCCTGTGGCGTGCGGCGCTCCCATCTCTCACGCGGAGACAGCCTCGTAGACAACGCGGCCATCCACCAGCGTCACGATGACACGACCTTTCACCTTCCACCCAGCAAATGGGGTATTCCGGCTCTTGGATCGGAACTTCGTAGGATCCACTTCCCAACTTTCCTGCATATCGACCACTACCACGTCGGCGTCAGAGCCTGGGGCGAGGGTGCCCTTGTGCAACCCGAAGGCGCGGGCTGGTTCGGTCGTCAACTTGGCCACTGCAGTCTCGAGGGAAAGAATCCCCTCCTCGACCAACGCCAGCGTGAGTGGCAATGCCGTCTCGAGCCCGACCACCCCATTCGGGGCTGCCGCGAACTCCTGCTGCTTTTCCTGGGTCGCATGCGGAGCATGATCCGTCGCGATCACGTCAATCGTCCCGTCTCGCAAGCCTTCCTTGATCGCCTGCACGTCCTGCCAGGTGCGGAGCGGCGGGTTCATTTTGGCGTGCGTGTCGTACCCGCGCACTGCTTCCTCCGTCAGCGAGAAATGATGCGGACAGGCCTCGGTCGTGACCCGGATTCCACGCGCCTTCGCCTCCCGCACCATCCGCACCGATCCGGCGGTGCTGAGATGCGCAAGATGCAGATGGGCCCCGGTCAGCTCGGCCAGCGCGAGATTGCGAGCTACCATGATTTCCTCCGCAGCGGCCGGAATCCCAGGAAGTCCCAGTTGTGTGGACACGACCCCCTCGTTCATGCAGCCGTCTTCAGAGAGATGCAGATCCTCGCAGTGATCAATCACCGGCAGATCGAACGCGAGAGCATACTCCATAGCCCGCCGCATCACCTGGCTACTCATCACCGGCTGCCCGTCATCCGAGATGGCTACGCAGCCAGCCTGCCGCAGATCGCCGATCTCCGCCAACTCCTTGCCTTCGGAGCCCTTGGTGATCGCGCCCACCGGGAACACATGGGCATTCCCGGCCGCACGGGCTTGGTCAAGGATGAACTCGGTGATGGACTGATTATCATTGACCGGGTTCGTGTTCGGCATGCAGCACACGGAGGTGAACCCTCCCGCCACGGCCGCTGCGGTTCCGGTGGCAATCGTTTCCTTGTATTCAAACCCCGGCTCGCGCAGGTGCACGTGCAGATCCACAAAGCCCGGAAGCACGAGCTTCCCCGTTGCATCAATCACAGTCAGATGGGACGCGGCGCCGAGGTCCTGTCCAACCGCGACAATCTTTCCATTTTCGATGAGCACATCGGCAGGGCCGGTTACCCGTCCTGGATCAATAACCCGGCCTCCTCGAATCAAAATCGTGTGATTGAGTGATTGCTTCATTGAGGGATTGTTTCCTTCCGGTGAGCCAATGACAAAATCACGCAATGACTCAATTTGCTCCTGACAGGAGATACAAGATCCCCATGCGCACCGCGACCCCATTCGCGACTTGGTCCAGGATGACCGAGGAGAGGCTGTCGGCCACTTCCGGTGCAATCTCTACCCCGCGGTTGATTGGACCAGGATGCATGATCAGGGCGCCTGGCTCCGCCAGCTTGACCCGCTCGGCAGTGAGCCCATAGAGGCGCGAGTACTCGCGGATCGTGGGAAACAGGGCGCGCCCCTGGCGTTCCAATTGCAGCCGGAGCATCATGATGACGTCCACCCCGCGCAAGCCCTCGTCCAGATCGTAATAGATGCGCACCCCCAACCGATCCAGACAGGCCGGGATCATGGTGGGCGGCCCCACCACCCGCACTTCCGCGCCCAGCTTGGTGAGTGCATAGATATTGGACCGGGCCACCCGGCTGTGGGCAATATCCCCCACGATGGCCACGCGGAGTCCTTTGAACTCGAGCTTCCTTTCCCTCAACGTGAACAGGTCCAGGAGCGCTTGAGTCGGATGTTCATGCCAGCCGTCGCCGCCGTTAATAACCGAGGACTTGACCCCCCTGGCCAAGGTCTCCGCCGCGCCGGCCGCCGGATGGCGCAGCACGATGATGTCGGCCTGCATCGCCTCGATATTGCGGGCAGTGTCCAGCAGGGTCTCGCCCTTCACCACGCTGCTGGAAGACGGCGAGAAATTAATCACATCGGCGCTGAGCCGCTTGGCCGCCAGTTCGAAGGAAGTGCGGGTCCTGGTGCTGGGCTCGAAGAATAGATTTACGACGGTCTTCCCTCGGAGGGCCGGCACCTTTTTAATCTCGCGGCCGCTCACCTCCTTGAACGAATCGGCGGTCTCCAGGATCAGCCTGATTTCATCAGAAGACAGTGACACGAGGCTGACCAAATCCTTCTGCTTGAGGCTCACCGTCTGACTCCGTTTTACTCGTTGAGAATCACGACCCGGTCCTCTTCGCCTTCTTCTTCAAGTAGCACACACACGACTTCTTCGCGCGACGTGGGAATATTCTTCCCGATGTAGTTGGCTTTGATCGGCAGTTGTCGGTGCCCGCGGTCCACCAGCACGGCCAACTGGATCTCGGCCGGCCGGCCCAAGTCTATGAGTCCATCCATGGCCGCGCGGATCGTGCGACCCGTAAACAGCACGTCATCCACCAGCACGACCTTCAGGTCCGAGATGTTGAAGGGGATCGAGGTCTTTCGCAGAACCGGTTGATCTTTCCGGATCGCGAGATCGTCACGATAGAGCGTAATGTCCAGCTCGCCGATCGGTACCTGGGAATGCTCGATCTCCTGAATCCGCCTTGCGAGCCGGTGCGCCAGATGCACGCCGCCGGTCCTGATGCCGACGAGCGCCGTCTCCTGGGTCCCCCTGTTGCGCTCCAGGATCTCATGAGCGATGCGGGTCAGTGCTCGCCCCATCTCGCTTTGATCCATGACGAGCTTTTCTTGCTTACGCTCTTTCTTTTCCCCAACGATCATACGACCCTGCGTGAAGGATGCTCAAAAAGGCCAGCCAACGAGACCGCAAGTCAATCCATTCTCCGGGATGGTTGGGATGGTCCCGACTGCGGCCGTCATCGACCCGTTGCATTTGAAGAGCAATGGGTACCCCGGCACCTTGTGAGCGTGCGCGGTGCGGGAGCACGGGGAGCATCCCAGCCGCCCCGTCCCCCTTTTTCAGCATCCTTGGACATAAAAAAACCTTCTCACCATTGATAATGATGAGAAGGTCACTCTGTGAGGGACGGCGGAGAACCGGCCGTTCCATATCGGACACGCTCCTTGCTCACCTCACCGGATGAGCGTTAAAGGCACGCGCATCTTACCTGGTTCAGCAGCGGGTGTCAAGCGGGTCCCGGACTCTCCACTGACCGCGTGGCAAGAGTCGTCACACCTTCTCAGCGTGGAACAGCGTGAGCTCGGCTTTCAGGCGCGCATTAGGCAGGATGGTCTGATGCATACGGAAGCTCGGCAGAGTTTCGACTGCCTCAGCTTGCAGAAGACGGAGGCGTTGCCCCTGCAACGGCTCACGCATCGCACGAGGCCCCACAATGAACGCAAGTCCACCGGGTCGCAGAGCGCCGACCACGGCTTGGGCAATATCATGAAACTTCATGGACTGGTCGAAGTGTGAAAACGGAACCCATTCATAGATCACGTCGTACTGCTGCTCATAAGCCTGTTTCTGGTAGGCCTCAGCCGGCAAGAACGTGGTCCGCTTCGCCCAGTCCAGGCGATTGGCTTGGGCGAACCGGTTCCACAGGACCTGCGCCTGCTTTTGGGCGAACTCCGGGCGATGATAGAGAATCGTGTAGTCTCTGGGACCATCCAGGCTGATACAGGTGTTCACAGCGGCATCGAAGTTGTGAATTAAGACCCGACCTGCTCTGGCCAGGCGGGACGAGAGCTCAGACTGTTGTTCGACTGCATCCTGCAGGTGATCCGCCACGAAGGGTTGGCTCGGCGCCTCCTCGATTTCCGCGCCATCATCCGGATACAGCAGAACCACAGAGAAAGCTTTGGACGGAGTCACCTGCGGCAGCGGGCCACCGAAGAGCGCACGCCAGCTCAGTGGATATGTCGGAAACCGGTCTTGTGAGGAGTCTCGCTCTCCACTCGAACGGACGCCCCAGCTCGGGTTCACGGGAATTTCGGTTCGCTTCTCACGGTCTTTCAACAGCAGCAAGCTTCCCCTCACCTCTACGCTCCGCTCACAAGGCGCGAACCCATTCCGTCCCACGTTCACGAACGGGACGCCGGTTGGATCATCAGCCACGGTCACCTTCTGTACGATCCCGCCTTTGATCGTGACGCAGAGATGGTGAGCTGGATCGAAATATCGCCTCGGCGGATCAGGCACAGGCAACCAGGTCACTTCATGAGCACGTGAGACATCCATAAAAATGGGGAAGGGATCGACTCCCCTTGCCGCCTGGGGCACGAAGAACCCGCTGAACAGCCGATAGGCCGCTTCGGAGGGATAGGTCGGAATGCCCCGGTAGCAGAGAGGTGGGTGCCGGATTGCGTTCTGGTCATCATAGAGCCCGCGGATGAGTTCGAAGATCGCGCTGCCGGTCCCAGGGAGCAGTGACTGGAACAGTTCCACGACTGGCAAGAAATCAATCCTCGCCCAATGCATGGCCCCCATACAGGACATGAATCGGGCTCGGTGAAACGTCCCACCCTCCAGCACATAGAGCGCATCCTTTTTGTGACGAATGGTCGCCTGCCCTCGCGCGCCCACGACCAGATCGTCATCCCCGTAGAAGAACTGCACCTCCTCGAACGGGACCTGCATCGCTTGCGAGGCCATCTGCCGCAGATCATCGGCCCGCAGCCGCTCCCAGCCCGGCTTCCTGGAGAGATCCAGTGTCGTGTGATTGATGATACCCTCTGGCTTCAGACCCACCCACTGACCCCAGTCTAGACGAACCCGCGCACGTACGAGTCTGGCCTGGCCCCTGGCGCTTATTTCCCATTCGCATTCGTGAAGAGGATTTCCGTCCGGATCAGTTGCCAGCACACGCCGGCTGTGTGGCCCGTACAAGACCAGATGGCCGGTCGGTAGCTGGACCGCGTGAACCCCCGCTTGGGAGAGATTGCTAATAGCGGCTTGGTTGGAAGGGAAGCAAACGTTGCCGGGACGAGTCAAAGCAGAACGGATGGAATGGTCATCTGACATCTATTCTCGGATTTGCCCATTCCCCAAGACGATAAACTTGGAGCAGGTCAGCTCCTCCAGCCCCATGGGGCCTCTGGCATGAATACGCGTGGTGCTAATGCCGATCTCAGCGCCCAGGCCAAACTGGTACCCGTCGTTCAGCCGCGTTGAGGCGTTGACCAGCACCGCGCTGGCATCCACCTCTCGCAGGAACCGCAGCGCCCGGCCATAATCGTTCGTCACGATCGCTTCGGTGTGGCGGGACCCGTAGGTAGCGATGTGTTCCATGGCCTCTTCCATATTCTTGACGACCTTGACCGCCAGAATCAGCGACAAAAACTCCCTGCCGTAATCGTCCTCAATGGCCGGTTTCACCTCCGGGCTGAGCTGGCAGGTCTTGGGACAGCCGCGCACTTCGACCTTCGCTTCGATCAACTTTTTGACCAAGGGGGGCAGGAAGGTGCGTGCGATCGTCTGATGCACCAGCAGGGTTTCCAAGGCGTTGCAGGTGGAGGGGCGCTGCACTTTGGCGTTCAGGCAGATCCGCTCGGCCATGGCCGGATCGGCATCGGCATCTACGTAGATGTGGCAAACGCCCTTGTCATGCTTGATCACGGGGATCGTGGACTGCTCCGTGACCGTTTTCATCAGCGACTCGCCGCCGCGCGGGATGATCAGGTCCACATACTGATCCTGCTTCAGCAGAGCCAGGGCCACTTCCCGGTCGGTCCGCTCAACGAAGGAGATCGCGCCGGCCGGCACTCCGGCTTTCTCTGCCGCCTCTGACAGGACTGCGGCGATCGCTGTGTTGGAATGAATGGCTTCCGAGCCGCCACGCAGCACGCAGGCATTGCCGGACTTGAGACACAACGCGGCGGAATCGGCGGTCACATTGGGGCGGGACTCGTAAATAATGCCGATCACGCCGATCGGCACCCTCACACGGCCGACCTGCATGCCGTTCGGCCGCCGCCACATTCTGGGAGCTTCGCCGAGCGGGTCAGGCAGCTTGGCAACGTCCCTGATGCCAGCGGCCATCTCGGCGATCCGCTCCGGGATGAGGCGCAGGCGATCAATCATCGCCTCGTTGCCCTTTCCCTTCCCAACCACATCAAGGTCCTGCTCATTGGCCGCAAGAATCTCCTCGACCTTGGCTTCTAAGCCATCGGCCATGGCCAGCAAGGCCTGGTCCTTCACGGCGGTGGACAGGATCGCGAGTCGGCCGGCCGCACCCCTCGCCTTCTTGACCAACTCCTCGATGTAGTCCTGCGCCGTCTTCGGAGGAGCATCCTGTTCGGTGGTCTGGCTGAGATCGTCCATGAATCCTCACGAACCGCTGAATCGAAAAATCGAGACAGGATGAGAATATCGCGCCGGCCTTAACCCCGTCAAGCGCAGCAGCTACACTGTCTCTTTGTATAGGCAGCAAATTTGTGTGAGTCAGTAGATTTAGCTCCCGGACGGTTGTCTCTCTGAGCGGTCATAGTGCGAGTGAAGGCCTGAGCCGCCCGCTGGGTTGTCCTGCTTTTACGTTGGTCCAGGAGGCGGTGGGAGAAGCGGATTCGGAGAAGGAGGCATGTTGCCGGAAGCCCCGCCGGGCGGGATACCGCCCGGTGCTTGCGGGACAGGCACCATGGATGCGTTCGGATACTGGAAGACCCAGTCGCTGTAGCGGGGCAAGCCTTCAAAGTGCCGGACCGCAGGCGGGAACTCGCGCTTTTTGATCGGCGCGGCCATACTGCGACTCCGCACTCCCCTGATTCCACCATTGGGCGCACGCAGGTATTCCCAGTCTCCTTTTGCCATGGGATCCTTGTAAGCCTTCCGCAATAACGGTTTGGGCGGTTTGGTGAGCTCAGCCAGTGACAGTGGATACACCTCGCCCGGCATGACGCGGCCCGCTTTAATCGTGTTGGAATAGGCCTCAAGCGCGGCCTGGATCTCAATCCCCTTGGCCAGCAGATCGGCCTCTTGTTCTCGTTGCACGACCATCTTCCATTGCTTGGCCGCCAGGGTGAGCGTCAGCCCCATCACAACCACGGAGAACATCGCAAACAGATAGGTCACACCTCGTTGGTTGCCGAGCCGGCCTCGCTCATGGTTGCCCACCTCAGAGCTGTCTAGGCTTCGCTTCATGACTGACCTGTGCGCGGCCTGATCGCTAGCTCCCCTCCCGCTGCCTTTCCGATCCGACGGGCCAAGGCTGGCTGAAGATGAAAGTGACCGCGGTCAGGCCCCTAGCGCGGCGCAGCACTTGGAGACGGGAACAACCCAGGGATGCCTGCCGGTGGCGTGAGGTTTTGCTCGCTCGCCGGAGCGGGCGGTGGCACAAACACCCCTGTGGCTGGAGGAACCGGAGGCGGAACGGGAGCCGTCACCTGTGCATCGAGAGCGTCTCTCGTGTCCTCCGGATTGGAAATCATTGTCGGAGGAGGTGTCCCGACAGACTGCCCGCTGCGGCGTGGCGTCACGATCACTCTAGAGACTCGTCGTTCTCCTTCGACATCCGAATACACAAAGGCAAAGTTCTTGTCCCGCAGGAGGCTGACCAGTCCCTCTTCCAACAGAAGTCCGGTAAAGGACTCGGTCAGTGTGGTTTGACCGGCCTCGCCCACAACACTGATCTCGATTCCCCCCTGGAGGCTGATCGCTTCCATGACATCCTGGAACTTGGCGCCTCGTAGCGAGACAGACAGTTTTCCTCCCTCCACAATCACGCCGGATGATACCGGCGTGGTCGGATGGACCGTGGCGGTCCGGCCAGGAGCCGGCTGGGTTCGAGCTGGTTCAGCCGCCGTGCCTTCGCCGACCATGCCTCCCAGTAATACCCCGGAGGCAAGCAGAGCTATGCTGCCGATCCGTAATCCATGTCCTCTCTTGCTCTGCCGCACCATGATCCAAAACCCCTTAGCTCTCCCCCTCCGCCAGCGGGACCGTTTGTTCTACGCGGGAATGAGTCTCCTGCAGCGTCACAGCTGTGGGAGTGATCGTCTTGACCAACACGCGCTGTTGAATGATCTCCCCGGCTCGCACAACGTGCAGATCATCATTTTTCACGAGCAAGGCGATCTCCCGTCCCTCCTGGCGAAGAGAGCCCAGATAAAAATAGCCGAGATACCGGAACTGGGCCAGTTCAGCCGCCGTCGCTTGCTGACTAAGTTCCTCTTCTGGGGTGAGCGGCATGTCAACCGGCAACGGTGCTTCCGATGACGCGGTTAGAGGTCCATCTGATCGAACGAGGGAAAAGATGTTTTTGGGCGTGGTGAACGTCCCTTCTCGTTGCGTGCGGCTGGCTGCGAGCAAATCCAGATCCACGCGCAAGTGGGCTCCGGTCTTTGCGCGGGCCACCGTCTGGTGAGCAGACTGGCCAGTCACATGGACCAGCGGAACACGCGCCGGCTCCTCTGTGCTGACAAGGCGCCACACCAGCAGCCCCGCCCAGATCCCGCCAAGAACCAGCAGCACCAGCAGTTGGTTTCGATTGGTCATCGCCACGCCGTTACGAAGCAGGGGCCTGGTCTGGTTCTCCCCTGAGATAGGTGACAATCCGGATAGTACAGGTCACGGACTCGCTCTGCTTGCCGGGCGAGCCGACCACGTTCAAATCTTCGATGAACAAGAGTTCCTCAGCCGTTTCCAGATGATGGATAAACCGCCGAAGATCTTCATACCGACCGGTGACCGACCCCTGAAAGACGGCTTTGGCCACCGGACCCGCCTCCGGTTTTTCCACCCTGTAGGTCAGCGCTGGGAGACTGACCCGGTTCCGCTTCGCTTCATCGGTAATCCCGAGCGCAAGGGGTGCAAAGTCTCGCTTCTCCGGGAAGATCGCCAAGACCTGCGCCAAGTCGCCTCGGATCCGCTTGGCCTCCACATGCTGGGCCAACCGGTTCCTTGCTGCCTTCCAGTCCGTTTCTGACCGTGCCAGCCGATCCTGAGCAGGCACAACCAGCAACAGATGAATCCCCAGCAACACTGCGCCCAAGAGGCAACCCAGCAGCATCAATGGAAGAAGCGGAGCATAGGGTTGCTTGAGCAGGCGGGCAATGATCTCCATCACAAGGTTCATCGTCCGCTCCCACGATATCGCACGGTGAGCTCAAACCCGACCATGCCGTTCTCCACCCCTCGGTGCTGCACCAGAACCGGATCTTTGAAGGCGCGATGGTCCTGCAAGACGAGAGTGAAGGCGGTCACGTCCTCCAGAGA
>JBOHOI010000003.1:0-40412 GCA_050731155.1 Nitrospiraceae bacterium
GCGCTGCTGGAAGGGACGGCGTCGGTGACGGGGGGGCAGTTCTTCCCGGCGCTCGTCCGATCTATTGCAAGAGCGCTTGGAGTTCGGTACGCCTTTGTCACGGAACTGCTCAGCGACGAGCGGCCCAGGCTCAGGATCTTAGCGATCTGGGTGGGCGACCGGTTCGGAAGCCCGATTGAGTATGATCTCTTTCACACGCCTTGTGAGAACGTCATCAAACAGGGCGAGGCCTACTACCCGGATTCGGTGCAGGAACTTTTCCCCAAGGACAAGGATCTGGTAGCCCTCGGGGCAGTGAGTTACCTAGGGATCGCGCTGGTAGACGGCTCCGGCAAAACGATCGGGCATCTGTGCATTTTGGATGACAGGCCACTCCCAGACGAGCATCGTACCGCCTCACTCCTCAAAGTCTTTGCCTCACGGGCTGCAGCGGAACTTGAGCGCAAACGGGCGGAGGAGGCCCTCTGGGAGAGCGAACGGCAGCTTCGCCTGGCACTCGAAGAGCGGGAACGGCTCTCGCAGGACCTCCACGACAACATTATCCAGACGATCTACGCGATTGGCCTGGGACTTGAGGAGTGCCAGCATCTCATGACAGAAGACTCGACGGTGGCCGTCAAGAAGCTACGGCATGCCGTCGCGCAGTTGAACATCGTGATCCGGGATGTGCGGAACTATATTGTCGGGGAAGACCCGGACCGCATCAGCGCGAGCCAGTTGAAGACCGAACTGACCAAGCTGGCACGGGCGATCAATGATACCCATTCCATTCGCTTTCGCATCAGTCTTGACCCGCTTGCCGCAAGCCAATTGACCCCGGAAGAGACGAAGCAAGTCCTGTCCATTGCGCATGAGGCCATGAGCAACAGTCTGCAGCACTCGGGAGCCAGAAGCGGTTTCGTGTCACTGCAGAGGGAAAACGGGACCCTGCGGTTGACAGTGGAAGACAGCGGGGCTGGCTTCGACGCCCAGACCCTCAAGGTGCATGGCCATGGGTTGCAGAATATCGCGGCACGAGCCCGGAAGCTTGGCGCACACTTCCAAGTGATATCCGGGCGCGGGCATGGCACCCGGATTCTGGTGGACATCCCCAAGGAGCAGGTGCATGCCTCAACAGGCGACTAACACGATCCGGCTCTTGCTTGTGGACGACCACGAGGTCGTCCGAATCGGCCTGAGAACGCTGCTCGATCGGACCGGCATCATCCAAGTCGTCGGCGAGGCCGGAACCGCGGCTAAAGGAATCGTGGAGACCATCCGTCTGAAGCCCGACCTGGTGCTGATGGACATCCGCCTGCCGGATGGCACAGGCATTGATGCATGCCGCGACATTCGGACGGCTTGTCCCAACACTCGGGTGATCTTCCTCACCTCCTTTGCGGATGATGACGCTGTGCTCGCGGCCATTTTCGGGGGTGCGAACGGATACTTGCTGAAAGAGATCGGGGGCGAGACCTTGATCCGTTCGATTCAGTCCGTCGCAAGAGGACAGTCCATTCTCGACCCTGCCGTCACTCAACCTGTCCTGGCTCGGATGCGAGCCGCCTCGACTCAGACCGCCGTGGGTCACGCCGAGCCGATCACTCCCCAAGAGCAACGGGTCTTAGCCCTGGTGGCCGACGGGAAAACCAATAAGGAAATCGCCGCCGCCCTCGGCCTGAGCGATAAGACCGTCAAGAACTACCTCAGCCACGTGTATAAGAAGCTCCAGGTGACTCGTCGCTCGCAAGCCGCAGTTTTCTACGTCAGACGCTCATCCTACTAGGGCCATTTGGCCCTAGCCTGTATGGCCAAAAAACTCGCTCCCCAAACCCCAGTGCGCTCTACCGCTCTGCCTTCGTTTTGCTATCAATATATATGTAGCCCGTTGAAACATGAGGATCTTCCGGCCTCGCAAGCCTTTGCGATGGCCGGAAGGAAGACGATGGGCCTACGGGCCGTGTGGCCGAGCGCGAGGGTGAGCGATCAGGATGCTCAGTGACTCGACTCCGTGAGCACAACCCTTCGCATGGAGGGATGCACATGGCTCAAACAAAGATCTTGATCGTGGATGACGATGCCACCGTGCGGCTCGTGCTGAGCGCACGATTAAAAGCCAAGAACTACGAGACCATCTTTGCGGGTGACTCCTACCAGGCAGTCAGCGCAGCCCGCAGGGAGCAGCCGAACTTGGTCATCCTTGACCTTGGATTACCAGGCGGCGACGGGTTCATCGTCATGGAGAGATTGAAAGCCATCGTCGCGCTCGCGTGTGTCCCCGTTATCATTGTGAGCGCTGAAGATCCGCAGCATGCTGAGGCGCGGGCCATCGAGGCCGGTGCAAAGGCCTTTCTGCAGAAGCCCGTGAATGCCGAACAGCTGGTGGCGACGATCGAGAAGACCTTGAGAGAATCCGGCGAACCAACGCCGAAGCCCGCATAAGGACAACCCCATTGAAGGGAAGGCACCGATGGCGAAAATTCTTGTGGTGGATGATGAACCGATGATGCTGAATTTGCTCCGGACGATCCTCATCCGCCTTGGGCACGAGGTGCTCATGGCGAGCGGTGGCCAGCAAGCCGTCGAGTTGTTTCGACGGGACCGCCCTCAGGTCACGATCTTGGACCTGAACCTGCCGGACCTCAATGGGATCGAGGTCCTGAGGCAGATCCACGGGACCGACCCGCAAGCCTCTGTCATCATCCTGACGGGGGCCGGCACGGAAGCGATGGAAAAGCAGGCCCGAGAACTGGGGGTGACCGATTTTCTGCAAAAGGGGTTCTCGTTGCATGGCCTCGGGGAGGCCCTGAGGCGTGTGATGAAACAACAGAATCAGACTGCAGCGCCTACGTCCTCTGCTTAGACTGAGTTCGAGGATCATCTCAGCGGACATAATCATAAAGGAAAAGCGCAGTGAGCCTCGACTTCACCATCAAGAACAGATTTCTTAAATCCTCGCAAGGCTCAGTCTCTCCAGGCGCTCCCAATCGCTACCAGCTTGTCCTCCTGCACAGCCTCGTTGCAATTGTGCTCTGTTATCAACTGCTGTTCAGCAGGGATGCCCTGCTGCCGGTTGAAGCCTTGCAACTCATCGCCCTGGGATTGATCGGCTCCATTGTCGGCCTGGTCCTGCTGCCGACTCACATCTGGACGTCCAAGTGGGTCGCGAGTGCCCTGGTCATGGGCGACACGGTGGTAACGACCGCCATTATCTATCTGTCGGGTAACGCCAGCTCCAGTCTCTATGTCACCTACTTCCTGATCATGTTGATTGCGGCCTTTGCCCCGACGCTCGAACAAATGATCGGATTGTCGGTCCTCCTCTGCAGCGCGTACGGGGCGGTCCTGTATGTGGAGTTGAACGACCTGGGCTCGTTCGGCGAGGGCCATCTCTTGCAGATCCCGATCCTGCTGATCCTGGCGATCTTCTACGGGGTCACCAATGAGGCCGCGCGCAAGTTGACTGGGGAGAAATCGGCCCTCCTCGCTCACATAAACGAGCGCAAGCGGGCGGAGCAGGCGCTCCGCGAAAGTGAAGAACGCTACCGGCGGCTAGTGGAAGTGTCTCCTGATGCCATCTTTATCACCAAGCAGAACAGGATTGTCTTCATGAACTCCACAGGCTTCCAACTCCTGGGCGCCACAAGCCCGGAACAGGTCATCGGCAGATCACCGTTCGACTTTTTCCATCCCGAGTATGATCCCGTCACGACGGGGAGGATTCGACAGGTCCTGGAACGAGGAGAGTCGGTCCCCCTCATGGAGGAACAGATTATCCGTCTTGATGGAATAGGGGTTGCGGTCGAGATCGCCGCATCCCCTTTCACCTATCAGGGTTTCACCGCGATGCAGGTCGTCCTGCGTAACATCTCCGAGCGCAAGCAGCTCGAGGAGCAACTCTCTCAGTCTCAAAAAATGGAGGCAGTCGGGCAACTCGCCGGCGGCGTCGCCCACGACTTCAATAACATGCTCACGATCATTACGGGTCACGGTGACCTCTTGGTGGAAACCACGTCGCTTAGCGAGGACCAGCGCCAGAGCATCGAGCAGATTCGGCTGGCCGCCAAGCGCGCGGCCAGCCTCACGACCAAGCTGCTGGCCTTCAGCCGACGGCAGATGCTGCGCCCCAAGGTCTTGGATCTCAACGCCGTCGCCGCCGGCATGGAGCAGATGCTGCGTCCTCTGCTCGGCGTGGATATTGACTTGGTGCCCCTCCTCAACCCGTCCCTGGGCCATGTGAAAGCCGATCCAGGCCAGCTCGAGCAAGTCATTATCAACCTGTCCATGAACGCGCAGGACGCCATGCCACAGGGTGGGCGGCTGACCCTTGAGACCGACAACGTCGAGCTGGACGAGGCCCAAGCCCAGCAGCATATCGAAGCTCGGGCAGGCCAGCACGTCATGCTGGCAGTCAGCGACACCGGGATCGGCATGGATACGAAAACCCAGTCCCACATCTTCGAACCCTTCTTTACGACCAAGCCAAAAGACAAGGGGACCGGACTCGGGCTCTCCACCGTCTATGGAATCGTCAAACAAAGCGGAGGCTTCATCTGCGTCGAGAGCGTGCCAGGACGTGGGACGTCGTTCAAGATCTACCTGCCGCGGGTGGAAGCCCCTCTCGACACCGACCAGCCGGAGACACCCCCTACGGGAATGGCTCACGGCTCCGAGACGGTCCTGATTGCTGAAGATGAACCGGGGGTGCTCACACTCGTGTGTGAGACGCTTCGTGCGCACGGCTATACAGTCCTGGAGGCGCGGAACGGCAAGGAAGCGTTGGCCGTGAGTCGGCAATACCAGGGCCGGATTCATCTGCTCCTGACTGATGTGGTCATGCCCCAGATGAACGGTCGCGAAGTGAGCGAACGCCTCCTGCTCATGCGACCGGACGTGAAAGTCCTCTATATGTCGGGCTACACAGACGACACGGTCCTCCGTCACGGCGTGGTGGCAGATGGCGTGGATTTCCTCCAAAAACCCTTCACCCCGGGGAGCGCGGCGAGAACCGTGCGTAAGGTGCTCGATGGGTACCAGGTCAAGGTGGCAGGTTCCACACACTGATTCGCGCTTGAGAAAAGCGGGCAACGACTCGGCCTGCCCTTCACGGTCTGGAGGGCTGCGGGGGGCCATCAACGTCGAGCCTGGGGCTTCCAGTTCCGCGTCCTGCTGGACTGACCACTCATGCAGGCGGCGAGTGCAATGCACTAGCTTGCTCTCAGGCAGAAAGAGCCGTACCCCACCCCTACTCTGCAACGTCAAGAACCCTGCTGAGCCGGTCGTCCAGTTGCATTGACAGAACCTTCCGCGCATTCCTCGTGCACGCATTGATTGACACAAGGGAGCCTAGTCGGATACAAGCGGCTCGGCCGACGCATTCTCAGGAGTTATATGGGCAAGAGAACGGACGCCTTGGGAGTGCTTTTATTCACTCGCGCGCTCACCCATCGGTCGAGCGACGCAAAGGGGGGCCCGCTCCTGGCTGTCCTACTGCTCGCCATGCTGTCTACTCCTGCCACCTCTCATGCCGCATCCTTTCGTATTCTGGATCAGGGCGCGGCCGCTGCCGGCCAGAGCGATGCCTTCACGGCACAGGCCGACGACCCCTCGGCGATTCACTACAACTCGGCCGGCATGACGCAGTTGCGCGGCATCCAAGCCTACGTCGGCACCACCTTGATCGGCGGCCACACCTCTTTCACAAGCCCAACCGGGGCCACGACGCGCGGAGATTTGGGCGGAAGCGTGGCGTTCCCGCCGCCGAGTAATTTCTATCTGACCGTTAACCTGAAGGATCTGGGAGTTGGTACCCTCGGCGAGCTCTCGGCTGGACTGGCCCTGCTCTCTCCCTTCGGCACGCTCTACCGCTACCCGGACAATGGCCCCTTCTCGACGGCGGTCACGAGAGCTGCCTTCGAGCTCATTGATATCAAACCCACACTGGCCTACAAGCTGAACGACCAGCTTTCAGTCGGGCTCGGCGCGGATATCTACACCTTTTTCAGTTTCTGGGGCGAGGGACAGTCGGAGAGCCGGTTCATCTCGTCGGGCGGACCAGGCCTTCCCCCGGCAGGGACTCCGCTGGAAATCAATGGCAAAGATATGGCCGCCGGCTTCAATGCCAGCCTGCTCTACACGCCATTTCGCAACGGAGACGGTAAGCCGCTAGTCAATGTCGGCCTAGTCTATCGGAGCCAGGCCACTTTGCATCTCAACGGAGAATTTCGAGCGAACGGCGCACTGGTGGCCGACGCCTCCACGACGCTCGTTCTACCCCAAGTGTTGACGGGCGGGATCGCGCTGTGGCCCGTTCGCAACCAGGATCGTGAGTGGAAGCTTGAAGTGGACGTGGACTATACCGGATGGAAATCGATCCGCAATCTGGACGTGCACCTCTCGAACGGTTCCACGATTCCCTTTCCACAAAACTGGCGCAGCACCTACACGATCATGGTCGGGACGGAATACAAATGGCTGCGGCCGGCAGCGCTGCCGGCTTGGGAAGTGGCGCTTCGAGGTGGGTACTGGCATTCGCAGACCCCGACGCCCGACAGCTCCTTCAACCCATCGGTGCCGGATGCGGACAACCATGCCATTTCCATCGGGCTTGGCCTGCTGTGCAAGGGAACCGGCCGCCTCTTTGGCCTTTGGGAATGTGCCGGTTCAGGCAAGGGGACGTTCGGCCTGAAAGCAATCGGCCTTGATCTGGCCTATAAGGCCCTGCTCTATGAGACTCGCACCGTCACCGGGAACACGCATCCGATCTCAATCCCCGGCGTCATCAACGGCACCTACCAGACGACCTTCCACATCGGCTCGATCAACCTGCGCGTGAATTTCTAATTTCTACCTTCCCCTGAGCCGAGGCTGTCCCGATAAGTTCTCTGCATCCCAGACTAGCTCCGCGGCTGGAAGGGATGGGCATCGAGGGCGGCGTCTCTGTGGTGAGACTGATTCTCATGTTATTGCACCTAACGCCCAAGCTCAGCCGAGCGCTCGCGCGTCGGCTGCAGCGAGTCGTTAGAAGTGAGTGTTTGACCCTCTAGTCCAAATAACCCAACCCGATTTCAAGTCCCATATTCCGTAAATCGAGCAGTTCGTATGGTACCTGACGCCAGACAAGCTCACCAGGAACATTTCTCGCTCTGCGGGCTAATGCGATATACTCCGAGGCACTCCAGTTTCTTGGCACTCGTTGAGGAAGTTCCGAAGCGAGTACGCGTTTCCCCTCCTGCGTCAAGTGACTCTGAGAAACCAAAGTATCGAGAATATCCTCGACGAACAGCATCGGGAACATGCGCAAGCTGCACATGAGATTCCGGACTCGCCGATCGGCTTCGTCGGGCAAGAAATACCCCTGACCGAGGAGGGCGTTAACGTGGACCGATCCAAACCAGAAATGAATTGCGCGCTCCTCGAATCTGCGCGCATCGCCCTGCACGAACACCACAACAACTAGAAAACTGTGTTTTGTGTTAACCAAGAGATCCAGATCTTCTTTCTTCATCGAGATCGAGACCTGAGCTTCGTCACGACCTGACGTAGCCGTTTGAAAATCTGCTGACGTTAGCGTTCGGGATTTCACCTGAACGGTAAAAGGCGGTTCGAGTAGTCGTGCTTTCTGGCGGGGCCCCATAGACTGCTCTTTTTGGTTCGTGACCATGAGGTCAAAGCCAAAATCGGCTGGAAGTTTGAAGGCTTCGTAGCCCGCTGAAAACAGCTTTCCGGCCACGTAATGCTCTGCTTCAAAGCCTCTGTACAGCCTTTCAAAGAATTCCATCTATTTTCTGTAAAACACTTCTAACTATTGAGTACACTGACCGGCATAGTACGCCCAGACAGACTGCAAACTGGGGGATGATTCTTGCGCGTGTTCAATCACTTGTCAACACTATCCACAGCGCGGCATCGGCGTGCTATACAGACCGGCATAGTTCCGTTATAGCTGCGAGGGGGTGAGCCCCTGGGCCAGCGCATCCACTTTCAACATTCCTTCTCAATCGGTCTCGAATGGAACGGATGGACGGTGAGGACATGGCATAGCGGGGCATTGCCTACCAGTAGCAGGAAACGCGTCACGAGCCGCGCTTCGGCGAGAAGGCTATCGGCGCCTTCTCGCCCACACTCTCTTCTTCCCTTGGTCGCAGAGTCCCGGCTGGAATGGAGTGGCAGCGTAGGCCGCTGAGGCGGTGGCGCAAGCGACATTGCGGGCGAGCGACGCTGATGTGCGTACCGGCGAAACGAGTGAGGCCCGACCGGGCATGCCTGCTAAAATCAGGCTTGACCGGATCGGAGAACCCCCAATTCCGATTGGGGGATGGGGGGCGCCGCAGCCGTTTCGCCGGCAGCTACAGCAGCGAAGCGAGCACGCGCCGGAGCGAGGCCATCGACTCGACGGCCCGGACTAGCTTATGCCCGCTTCTTTCAGCACCTGCCCCGTGTACGACCGCCTGATCTTCGCCAACTCGTCTGGCCGCCCTTCGGCCACAATTTCGCCGCCATGGTCGCCGCCTTCCGGCCCGAGATCAATGATCCAGTCTGCATTCCGGATCACGTCCAGATTGTGCTCGATCACCAGGACGGTGTTCCCAGCTTCCACCAGACGATTGAGCACGTCCAGCAGCCGCTGAATATCTGCGAAATGCAACCCGGTGGTCGGCTCATCCAGAATATAAAGAGTCCGGCCGGTCGCCCGCTTGGACAGTTCACGGGACAGTTTGACTCGCTGCGCTTCCCCACCGGACAGTGTGGTGGCGGACTGGCCCAGTTTGATGTAGTGCAACCCCACATCGTGCAAGGTCTGGAGCTTGGCCTTGATAAAGGGAATATGCTCGAAAAACTCCAGGGCCTCATCCACTGTCATGTTCAAGATATCGGCGATGCTCCGATCCTTATGTTTGATCTCCAACGTCTCGCGGTTATACCGCTGGCCCTTGCAGACCTCGCAGGTCACGTAGATGTCCGGCAGGAAATGCATCTCGATCTTGATCAGGCCGCCTCCTTGGCAAGCCTCGCAACGCCCGCCTTTTACGTTAAAACTATACCGTCCGGGCTTGTAGCCCCGGACGCGCGACTCCGGCAGCTTGGCGAAGAGATCGCGGATGAACGTGAAAAGGCCAGTGTAAGTAGCTGGATTGGAGCGAGGCGTCCGGCCGATGGGCGATTGGTCAATGTCAATGACCTTGTCCAGCGCCTCGACACCCAGCAGCTCCTTGCAGCCGTCAATCTTGGGCTTCTTGTGATAGAGCAGTTGAGAGAGTGAATGGAACAGCACCTCCAGGACCAAGGTGCTCTTGCCGGACCCGGACACGCCGGTCACGCAGGTGAGGAGTCCAAGCGGAATGCGGGCGGTGATCCCCTTGAGGTTGTGTTTTCGAGCCCCAACGACGGTCACAAACCCCTTCGGGCGTCGGTCCCGCTTGGGAAGGGCCACTGCTAGATCGCCACGCAGGTACCGGCCGGTCAGCGAGGCTGGACTTGCCATGATCTCAGCCGGAGTGCCCTGCGCGATGACACGGCCACCAAGAACTCCGGCGCCAGGCCCCAGGTCCAAAATGTGATCAGCCACCCGCATCGTCTCCGCGTCATGCTCCACCACCACCACCGTGTTCCCCATGTCGCGCAGCCGGAGCAAGGTCTGGAGCAGCCGCCGGTTATCTCGCTGATGCAAGCCAATAGAGGGCTCGTCCAGGATATAGAGTACCCCGACCAGGCCAGACCCGATCTGCGTTGCCAGGCGGATCCGTTGGCCTTCACCACCGGACAAGGTCGCAGCCGGCCGATCCAGCGTGAGATAGTCCAGCCCCACGTTGACGAGGAATCCCAGCCGCTCGCGAATTTCTTTCAAAATGCGCTGGGCGATGAAACTCTCCCGCTCGGTCAGCTTCAGCGAGCCGAAATAGCCTGCCGCCCCGCGGACCGAGAGTTGCGTGACTTCCGCGATGGACTGGCGTCCCACCTTCACTGAGAGGCTCTCCGGCTTGAGTCGCGCTCCCTTGCAGATCGGACACAGTTCCAGCAAGGTAAAATCTTCCTCTTCTGGACAGCCGGGCGTCATCGCATAGCCGATGCCGTCGCAGGCAGGACAAGCGCCGTGAGGGCTGTTGAAGGAAAAGACGCGAGGGGTAATCTCCGGATAACTCACCCCGCACCGGATACAGGCCAGCTTTTCGCTGTAGAGCGTCGTCTTCTCGTCATCAGCCAGAATGCCCACCAGACCGTCCGCCAGCTTGAGCGCGGTTTCCACCGAGTCAGCCAACCGTTTGGCCAATGCGTCCCCTGGTTTCATGACCAAACGGTCCACGATCACCTCGATCGTGTGTTTCTTCTGCTTGTCGAGGAGGATGTCTTCGCCGAGATCCACAAGCTGGCCGTCAACCCGAGCGCGCACGTAGCCGGCCCGCCGCATGTCGAGCAGTTCTTTGCGGTACTCACCCTTCCTCCCTCGCACGATCGGAGCCAGCACCTGGAATTTGGTTCCCTCGGGGAGCGTCCGGATTGCGTCCACCATCTGCTGAATGGTCTGGGCCGTGATCTCCTCACCGCAGTTGAAGCAGAACGGACGGCCGATCCGGGCGAAGAGCAAGCGGAGATAATCGTAAATCTCCGTGACCGTGCCGACGGTGGAGCGAGGGTTATGGCTGGCGCTCTTCTGCTCGATGGAAATGGCCGGCGAGAGGCCCTCGATCGAGTCCACATCAGGCTTTCCCATCTGTTCCAGGAATTGCCGGGCATAAGCGGAAAGGGACTCGACGTACCGGCGCTGGCCTTCAGCGTAGATCGTGTCAAAGGCGAGGGACGACTTGCCGGACCCGCTCAGGCCTGTGATGACCACGAGCCTGTCCCGTGGAATTTCAACGTCCAGATTCTTGAGGTTGTGCTCCCGCGCCCCGCGGATGACGATCGCGCCGCTCATAAGAGGCGAGATTATAACATGCCTTCCTCTCTAAACTTGACAAAGCGTTGATGCGGGTGCTAGGTGCTTGGGGATGCTTCAGCTTGAGGAAAAGCCGCTTCAGAAGAAGCCAATGAGCGCGTCCGCAGGACAAGCTGTGTCCGAATGGTCAGGGCAGGCTCGCGAGCAGGCCGTCCAGCGGATGTTCACCGCGATTGCGCGGTTTTACGACCTGAACAACTCGCTGCTGAGCTTCGGGTTACACCACCGCTGGAAGCGCCGCGCGGTGGCTCTCGTGCCGCCAGCAATGGACGGCTGGGCCATTGACATCGGCGCCGGCACAGCAGACCTGGCCTTGCTCCTGGAGAAGCGAATCGGACAGGGCGGCCATGTGGTGGCGACGGACCTGAACGACGTGATGCTCCGAGAAGGCCGTCGGAAGATCGTGCGCCGAGGACTGCGCACCCGTATCTCCTGTTTGCGCGCCAATGCGGAACAGTTGGGATTCCGGGATGCCAGCTTCGACACTGTGACGGCCGGGTTCTGCATCAGGAATGTCGGGAATCTATCCCAGGCCTTCGCCGAAATCCGTCAGGTACTGAAACCGGGCGGCCGTTTCGTCTGTCTGGAGTTTTCGCGTCCGGTGCGCGCTTGGCTATTGCGCCTCTATGATTGGTACTCGTTTCGGCTGCTCCCGAAGATTGGGACGCTGGTCGCGCGGGACAAGACCGGCGTGTATGATTACCTCCCTGCTTCGATCCGGACCTTCCCGGACCAGGAGGGGTTGAAAGAACTGTTGCTCAAGGCCGGGTTCCGGCAAGTGGAGTATCAAAACTTGAGTGGCGGGATCGTGGCGATCCACGTCGCCATCAAATGAGAGGCGTTGGTCCGTTGAGTGAGTTTGTTCAGTTTGGTCCGTTACAGACAAAACGGACCAGACCGACATAACGTCCGATGAACAGCATCCTTTACGTCTTCCTCCCCTGTAAGAAGGTCTACCCGATTGGGGTGACCTATCTGGCGGACTTCATTCATCGGCGTCGGCCGGACGTCCGGCAATATATCCTGGACCTCTCGCTATACCCGCAAGCACAGCGGGCCAACATTATGCGGGAGACCGCGTCGGCCTTCGTCCCAGATCTGGTCTGTTTCTCCTGGCGGGACATCCAGATTTTCTCGCCCCATGAAGGCGATGCCTCGCTGGAACATGCCTTCAATTTTTATTACGCCAGCAATCCCATCAAGCGGATTGCAGCCTCCTTCCAGGGACTGAAGCACCTCTACCGGTATTATCACGACATCCGCGCAAACCTGTCCTATCCCTGGTTAATCCGGAAAGAATTCCCAAAAGCGCAGATTATGATCGGCGGGGGTGCCTTCACGGCCTTCGCAGAGCAATTGATTGAGAAGCTCCCGGAAGGGACCATCGGAATTCTCGGTGAGGGAGAGGACGCGATCCTCAAGGTGCTGGATGGCCATCCGTTGTCTGATGAGCGCTATATTATCCGCGAAGGAGACCGCATCGCTAAAGGCGAGCAGCGAGCGCCGGCGCTCTTGGACGCGCTGACTGTGGACCTGTCCTATCTGACGTCCATCTTCCCCCAGTACCGCGAACACGTCGGCGAATCCATCGGCGTCCAGAGCAAGCGAGGCTGCCCCTACGACTGTGCCTTCTGCCTCTATCCCTACATCGAGGGCAAACGAGTGCGCTATCGGCCACCTGAGATGGTCGTGCGAGACATCTCGCAACACTACCACCAATGGGGCGCGCGGCGCTTCTGGTTCACGGATGCCCAGTTCATTACCGGCAAGGAAGCCTACCCCCAGTGCACTGAGATCCTGGAACGCATCATTCGTGAAGGGCTGGAGATCGAGTGGTCCGGCTATATTCGGACGTCCCTCATCACGGCCGACCTCGCCAAACTGATGGTCCGATCGGGCGTGGGGGACCTCGAAGTCGCGATCACGTCTGGCTCGCAAGAGGTGCTCAATAACCTCCATATGGGCTTTAAGCTGGACCGCCTATACGATGGCTGTCGCTATCTGGCCGAGGCGGGATTCCGTGGCAAGGTGATCCTCAACTACTCACTCAATTCCCCGAAAGAGACGGAGGAAACTCTGCTCCAGAGCGTGGAGTCCTATAAGGTTGTGGCGTCGATCCTTGGCGAAGAGCGGGTCTTCCCCCTGATGTTTTTCCTGGGCATCCAGCCGAACACGGATCTGGAACACCGGCTCCTGGAGGAAGGGTATCTCTCCGCCGGCTATAACCCGCTCATGCTGACCCCCGGGAGCATTAAGAAGCTCCTGTACAACCCGGCCCCGCTCAATAAGATCATTGCCAAGGCCTGCTTGGCCGCCTGGCACAAGAAACATGGCAGCCACGACCCCAGGCCTTGGTCTGGGTCTCTTCGACCTGAACCGGGCTCCTCCGCCTATGCGGACGACAATCTGATTCGCGGTATAGAAGGTAACTCTGGTCGGGAAGCTCTGCTGAACTTGGAAGAAATTCTCCGTTCACGAAAAGGCGCTGGGTCCTCAATGGGCTCGGCCTCACCTGCTCCGAAAAGCCCCGTCGTCACCTCCGTCAACTAGGCAAGGCCCCGCCACCAGGTAGTGATCGGTTTTGAGTCTTGTTTTAGCTGAACAGGGGTATCAGCGGGAAGGCGGCGGATTAACTTCAGCGGCATCTACAGAAATAGGGGTAACCTTATCCATCCTTTGGAGACCGATTTTCAAGACGGGCACAATAGCAGCAGGATGTACGCCAGTAGGACTCTCAAGGTTTGTGCCCTGAATAGCGAATTCGATGTAAATGCCCCAGATTCCTTCATGGATGCCGTGCTTTTTCAAGAGGGCTTCGACAATCTCTTTAAACGTAAAAGTGACTTGCTTGACTTCTGGCATTCGCAGTCCTAGCTTAGCTGTCTTGGGTGACTATCAAAAATTCGATACTGCCCGAAGCAAAGGATCAAACTCTTTATTGTGAGCCGGAGGTAATGCTGGAATTCGCACTGACTCCTTCTCATCAGAATACGTTACGACTACAGAAGTTAAAGGCCTAAGAAAATCATTAGCCGCCGCTAGAGTAGTTACATTTGCTCCCTGAGCCTCTTGAATCTTCGCAAAATGTAGAACCTGAGATATTTCTGTAGTGACTACATTCTTCTCGCGGTCTTGATACTCTCTGACAACATTTTCCATTGGCTCTAGGGTGACGCGGAGTCGCGCATCAAGAGCCTCAGCAACACGGAGAAGGGTCTTGAAGTTCCACGCAGAGTACTCAGATTGCTCAATCCTGGAGACTGCCGATTGTTTCATCGAACACAATTTAGCAAGATCCGCCTGTTTCATCTTCCGCTTCGTCCGCAGCTCACGGATCTGTAGCGCAATCTCATCCTGGGCTCGTTTGCGGAAGAACCGTGTACGGAAAGCCCGATTAAGGAGCTTTCTGGCTAGATCAACTCTAATTGGGGATATTAAAGTCATGACCCGTTCCTCCTGAGTCCCGAAGAAATTGGCGGCGTTGTTTTGCTAACTTAAGATCAGGTGGACTTATCCGCCGTTGATCTTTAAAAATGGCGACGACGAAAACGATCTTCCGATTAGGATCAAAGTAGTAGAGGAGCCTCGCTTGTTGGCGTCCTGCCCTTGCACGTAGTTCAAAGATCCCCTCGCCTAGCGGAGCCGAATGAGGCCGACCACAACGGTTCCCATACTCAGCTAGAAAATCCAATCCGTAGTATACGGCCTCTCGCAGTTCCTCGGTACAGCCTGCCAAGAAGTCATCAATAAGGTTATCAGGGAACTGCCATAGCGTCCAAGGCTGCATATCAGTATCACATATTTGTTGTATAAGTCAAGCACCAATTACCAAGTTGACCAGACATAACAAATATGTGATATCTGTATTGTCACATAAAAAAGCCCCACTTATAGCGGGGCAAAAATGATTAATGGCGGGGTAGCTCAAGGGATAGAGCGCCGGATTACTAATCCGTGGGATGCGGGTTCGACTCCGGCCCCCGCCACCAACTCATAAGACCTGGCTGCTCTGTGCAAGAACACCGGGCAGCCGTAACCGGCAGACCCGTGAAGGACGTGCCGATTACACCCAGTAGAGTAATCACATTCTAAGCCCCTCGCGGGCCTGTGTCAAAGGAGGCCCCCGAGAACGAGGCGGGTACCACGAGCAATGGCAGCGGGGATAAGTGATAGAAAATCGGAATTCCCCGATCTTTTGGTTGTATGGCCAAAGGAGGCAGACATGCCCAAATCACAGTGGGTAAGAAAAGCAAAACAACTCCTGGGCAGAGATGCCATACACATAGGCGGTGATGCGCAATTCGCATTTATCACGCCTTGTAGAAACTCTGCATTTTCTCTTTGGCCAACACGGGAGGAAGCAGAGCAGGCCATGGCGATTTTCTCAGTATCGAGTGGTGGCTGCATGGGTCGGAGTCACCATTACATCTGCGATCTCGGAGGATCAAACTAAAACCGATCACTACCCGCCACCAGATGTCGCTTGCATAACTATTGGAGCCGATGCTATCATGCCCCCTCTCATCAGCCCTAGGTCTTTGAGTTTTATTCAGATTTTCATGCAATTGCGCCGTTCCCAGAGGACTGCATAGAGTCCTATGCGTGACTCCGAAGGAGACGTCTGATGTACAAGACGATCTATATCCCGGTGGACAATTCGGACTATTCCAATATGGCTGTCGACCTGGGGGTGAGCTTGGCCAAGAGCTTCGGCTCCAAAATCGTAGGGAGCCACGTCTATGCCGCCAAGATGCACGATAAACGCTTCAAGCAGATGGAAGCGGGCCTGCCCGAGGAGTACCACGACGAGAAGGAGCTGGACCGGCAACGGCAGATTCACGACTCACTGATCACCCGCGGGCTTCAGATCATCACCGATTCCTACCTGGACTATGTGGACAAGAAATGCACCGAAGCGAACTTGCCGCTGGAACGCCGTGCCCTGGAAGGCCGGAACTGGAAGGTGCTGGCCGAGGATATCAACACCAACGGCTACGAGCTGGTGATCATGGGCGCGTTGGGCGTCGGCGCGGTCAAGGACAGCGTGATCGGTAGCAATACCGAGCGGGTGGTGCGCCGGGTACGCGGCTCCGACATGTTGATTATCAAGCACATCCAGCCCATGAACGGCGGCAAGATCGTCGTGGCCGTGGATGGAAGTCCTTACTCGTTCGGCGGACTCATGACGGGCCTGGCCCTGGGCAAGGTTCTGAACAAGCCGGTCGAGGCGATCTCTGCCTTTGATCCCTATTTCCATTACGCCGCCTTCCACAGCATTTCGGGCGTCCTCAACGAAGAAGCCGGCAAGGTCTTCCGCTTCAAAGAACAGGAGAAACTGCACGAGGAGATCATCGACAGCGGCTTGGCCAAGATTTACCAGTCGCACCTCGATATCTCGCGGGAACTGGCGCAGGCTGAGAACACGGACATCAAGACCGTCCTCCTGGACGGCAAAGCCTTTGAAAAAGTCATTCAGTACGTCCGGAAAGAAACGCCCTGGCTGTTGATCGTCGGTCGCATCGGCGTCCACAGCGATGACGACATGGACATCGGCAGCAACACCGAAAACCTGCTGCGGTCCGCGCCGTGCCACGTCCTGATTTCGAACCGCAAGCATGTGCCGCCCATCGATACTCAGGCGGAATACACCATCGCCTGGACCGAGGAGGCCCTGGCTCGCATGGAGAAGATCCCGGTCTTCGCCCGAGGCGTGGCCAAGACAGCCATCCACCGGTATGCGATCGAGAAAGGCCACACGATCATCAGCAACACCGTGATAGACGCCGCAGTCGGCCATATTCTTCCGAAGGGCGCGATGGAGGCCATGAAGGCGCTCGGCTCGAGCCTGACCGCAGCCGGGATTGATCGGAACAAGATGCAGGCCGATGAGGCCGTCGCCAAGGATCTGATGGGTTCCACCCTCAGCGGCATGATGACCGAGATCGTCCAGGAGAAAGCCCCGACGGTGAACGCCAGCACCCAGGCATACCTGGACCGCATGAGCCAAAACTATTTCGTCTGCGACGGCTGCGGGTACATCGGCAAGGGCGACATGCCGGTGAAGTGCCCGGTCTGCGGCGCGGAGGGCGCCCGTTTCAAACAGGTGGACAAGAGCATTTTCGAGGCAGCGGCCAAAGCGGAAGGGGCGCTTGAGACGGAGCTGGCCTACGACGACGTCCCGATGCAGTGGACCAAGGACGCCAAGGAAGCCATCCGGGCGGTGCCGGCCGGATTCCAGCGGCGGCGCGCCAAAGCCAAGATTGAAAAAACCGCCCGCAAGTTGGGGATGACCACCATTACCCTCGAATACGCTGCGCCGATGATTCAAGAAGCCGCGGCTGAGGACTACACCCCGATCTTCGCCAACAGGGGATCCGGCACGGCTCCTTCGGCGGAGGCCAAGCTGAACGAGACCGGCGAGAACGGTTCGAACGCCGGCAACGGAGGTGGTCAGATGTCTTCACCCTCCCCTTATACCTGGACTCCTGAAGCCCAACAGAGACTTGAGCGCGTTCCTGCCGGCTTCATGCGCGATTGCACCAGGGCCCTGATCCAGAAGCACGCTGACAAAATCGGCGCGACCACCATCACGCTTGAGGTGGCCGACCAAGGCATCGAGCAGGCCAAGGGGACCATGGAAGAGGCCATGAAGAACGGCAACCTCAAGGACATCATTGAGCGCCTGACCGGAGCCAGCGCTGGGAAGACAGGCTCAGGCTAAGGTTGAGGCTGAGGGCCTCCTTTCTGGTCTAATTGCTAATCCGAGTCATCACTCAACCTTGACCTCAAACTGAATCTCTCTGACGATGGGGAAATCCTTACCGCTTCTGAACTTCTCGCAGCTTGCCGGGACGCTCGACTCCCTCGAACAGCAGGTGAAACGGTTTGTCACGCCGGGCGCTTTTGCCGTTCCCAACGACGGCCGGACGGTGGATGACTTCAAGCCCTTTCTAGTTGCCCTGAATCTCACCAAGCGGTGCAACCTCAAATGCGCACACTGCTATCTGGACGCGACGACCAAGGCCGGCGGTGGATCGGATGAGCTGACGACCGAAGAATGCTACCGCCTCATTGACCAGATCGCGGAGGTCAACAAAGGTTGCCTGTTGGTGATCACCGGGGGCGAGCCGCTGACCCGTCCGGACATTCTGGATATCGCCCGTCATGCCGTGGCGCTCGGGTTCATGGTGGTCTTCGGCACCAACGGTATGCTGATCAATGATCGGATGGCAAAGGAATTGGTCGAGATCGGCGTGATGGGTGTCGGGATCAGCATTGATTCTCTGGACCCGGAGAAACATGACAAGTTCCGTGGGCTGCCGGGAGCATGGGAAGGCGCGGTCGCGGGCATCGAGGCCTGCAAGCGCAACGGGCTCCAGTTCCAGGTCCATTTCAGCGCGCAGCCCATGAACTACAAGGAGCTTCCCCAGGTCATCGAGTGGGCCCACCAGCTCGGTGCGAAGGTGCTGAACGTGTTTTTCATGGTCTGCACGGGGCGCGGAGAGGAACTGACCGACATCACCCCCTCGCAGTACGAGGAGGTGCTGGGCTATCTCGTGAACTGTCAGGATCAATACAAGGATATGCTGGTCCGCGCCCGCTGCGCGCCGCACTTCAAGCGCCTGGCTTACGAAAAGGACCCCAACTCTCCCATTACCAAGGCCCAGGGCTACATGGGGGGAGGCTGCCTGGCCGGCACCAACTACGCCCGGGTGACCCCGAACGGCGAACTCACGCCTTGCCCTTACATGCCGCTCTCGGCCGGCAATATCCGGGAGAAGAGTTTCGCGGATCTTTGGGAAAAGTCCGATATCTTCGATTCTTTCCGGTACCCCCACCTGAAAGGCAAATGCGGCGACTGCGAATACAGCGAGATCTGCGGCGGGTGCCGCGCGCGGCCCTATGTCGATCACGGAGATTGGCTGGACGAGGATCACTGGTGCCTCTACACCCCGAAGGGGGGAGAGAAAATCCGCGTGGCCTTCAATACGGCGGAGGAATTCGACGGGGTCTGGGACGAGGCTGCGCAAGCGAGGCTTTCACGAATCCCCTACTTCCTGCGCGCGATGGTGAAGAAGGGTGTCGAGCGGCACGCGCGGGAGCACGGCATTCCGGTGATTACCGTCGAACTCATGGAAGAGCTCCGCAAAAAGCGGTTTGGAAACGAGGCCCCGGTCTTTAAATTCTAACGTGAGGAGTTAGGCGTGAGGTGTAAGGGGTGGACGGCCTGAGATGGAAGCGCTGCAATCCATCCTCACCGATATCAACCAGCTCATCCCGATCATTAATCACTGGTTTCACTTGGTATCGGCCGTCATCTGGATCGGCGGTTTGGCCTTTTTGGTCATGGCAGTCACCCCGGGCCTGAAACGAGCTGTTCCAAGAGAATACGTCAAGCCCATCAGTGACACATTCTATAAGCAATACAAGCGTGTGATCGGCGTTCTGCTGGTGATCATCCTGATTACCGGCGGGATCAATTTCCACTACGTCAACGTGCTGTTGACCGCTCAAACCGGTCTCTCAATTTCTAACCATCCGAAATATCTCACCATCTTCTTCATCAAGCTCGGCTTGGTCCTCGCGATCATGACGCTCTTCCTCTACACCGTCCTCTTCAAGACCGAGCAGACCGGCGAGGAAACGGCCGAGGAGAAAGAAGAACAGCTCTACGAACCAATCCCGTTCCAGCGTGCCGCCCTCTGGATTGGCCTCTTCATCATCCTCTGCGGCGCGGCCCTCAAACACTTGCACCAGTAAGATTCGCTTTCAACCCTGCTACAGATCCCTCACACGCGAGCCTCACGCCGACCACAGAGACCTACATGGCCAGGTCTGACTGTGAACTAGCTCACTTGACAAACCTGGGACAGGCCGATATGTAGCAGGCCCTATTCTCTTGCACACCATCCTGCTCAGCCGCGCCACGCTGGGAGGAGCCTCAAGGAGTTACCCCTTGTCGGTGGCTGCTCAGGCTCACAGATATTGTTCCCCCTGGTCCTGCCATACAGCGCAGAGCCTCACGACCGTCTACCGAGGGCCGACTGTGAGCAAGGATCTGAGACCACAGCCGAAACCTGGCCCCTGAATGGAGATTCATGATGCCTATTGAGCGGCCGAAGATGGTCGGGTGGTACGACCCTCTCCAGCTTATCCGCACGGCCCGGCAAGTCGTTATCTCAACGATCTTCGGCCAGCACTCCGATCATCGCCTCATGGAAGCTTTGTGGCCGGGAACCAGCGATTGGTACGACCTCTCCGAGGACGACCAGAAGCAGCCGCGCCGCGAGATTTGGATTGATTACGTCGCCGACACGGGCGACGGCTGGCATTCGACCTATGCGGTGGCCTACTGGTTGGCGCAGCCGACACTCCGGGTCACACAACCGAACGACCCCGCCACCATGGCCCATGACACCAGACGCGCGGACGTTCTCGTCTTCGGTGGGGACGAAGTCTACCCCACTCCAAGTCGCAAGGAGTACGAGCAGCGGCTGGTCCAACCCTTCTGGACCGCCTTGCCACGCACCGACCCGCCGCATCCGAAGGTGTTCGCCATTCCGGGGAACCATGACTGGTACGACAACCTGGTGTCCTTCACCCGCCTCTTCTGCTCGAAGGAGTGGTTCGCCGGTTGGTTCGCGCCGCAGAGCCGCAGTTACTTCGCCGTGAAACTGCCGCACGGCTGGTGGCTGTGCGGGGTGGATGTTCAGCTCGGATCCGACATCGACAAGCCCCAGGTGGACTATTTCAGGAATGCGGCGAAGGAAATGCAACCTGATGACCGCGTCATCCTCTGCACGGCGGAGCCCCACTGGGTCTATGCAGCCCGGTACGGAGACCTCGATCGGGAGGTCTACAACGAGAGTAACCTGAAGTTTCTGGAGGAGCGGGTGCTAAGCAAGAAGATTAAGGTGTTCGTGGCCGGCGACCTGCATCACTACCGACGCCATGCCGGACCGGACGGCACGCAGAAGATCACCGCGGGAGGCGGCGGGGCGTTTCTCCATCCCACGCACGACCCCCGGCACGACACCCAGACTCTGCCCGGGGGCTTCACGCTGCAGGCGAGCTATCCAGATCGAGCACAGTCGAGCAAGCTGACCTGGCGCAACCTGGTGTTTCCCTATCTGAACCCCAAGTTCGGGTTCGTGACGGGCCTGTTCTACATGCTCACCGCCTGGGCCATCATGGCTCCGATCGCGGACAAGGGGCTCTCCCGCTGGTTCGAGGTGATTCGGCTGACGGTTCGGCAGGCGCTCGGGAGCCCGGTCGCCGCGTTCTGGGTTGTGGCCTTGTTTCTTGCCTTCTGGCTCTTCACGGACACCCACTCCAAACGGTACCGGCGGCTCGCCGGGTCCGTCCACGGGTTGGTCCACCTGGCCGCCGTGTTCGTCATCGGCTGGGCCGCTGCCTATTTCTGCGTGACGGGGCTGGGCCTGGAATTCAAGTCCACTCGCCAACTCGTGCTGACCGGCACCCTGATACTCGCCGGCGGGTACATCGTCGGCCCCCTCGTGATGGGACTCTACCTCCTCGTATCGCTCAACGTCTTCGGGCGGCACTACAACGAGGCGTTCTCCTCCCTGAGAATCGAGGGCTGGAAGCACTTCCTGAGACTGAAAATTGACGCCGAAGGGAACCTCACCATCTTCCCTATCGGTATTCGGAGAGTCCCACGAAAATGGAAGGATCGTCCGGCGAATCAGCCAGGTCCGCAACTCATCCCTGACGATCCTGGGGCATCTGATCCAGAACTCATCGAGGCACCCACCATCGTCAGGCGGTGAATTGGGAACATCGAGCTGGATAAGACAGAGAAAGGCTACGTCATGCAGTCGAGCGCGATGTTAAACGCCATGGAGACTCGCTCGCGTAAGGAGAAGTAAAAATGGCAACGAAAACCCTGATCGTGCTCATCCTGGCACACGGCATCTTCGGGTGGGGGAAGGACGAGGCAGCCACACAGCAGGATCAGATGAAGGACTACTACTATGGCGTGGCGAAGTGTCTGAAAGATGAGAGCCGCCTACGCCACCCAGAAATCGAGTTGGTGCTGGTGGCACCAAGGGTCCCTGCGGCTGACAGCGTCGAGATCAGGGGAGCCAAGCTCAAGGAGAAGATCGAGGAAACGCTGAAACACTATCCACGCGGAACGCGCGTCCACATCCTGGCCCACAGCATGGGTGGGTTGGATGCAAGGTGGGTGATCGTCCAAGACGGGATGGCTGACAAGATCGCCTCGCTCACCACTATTGCCACGCCGCACCGTGGCACCACACTAGGAGATCTGGCCTATGCAGCCCTACCCATGATCATGCCTTCAGCCCAGGCTCTGAAGGATCTCTCTGACATTGGCCGTCTGGCCCTTGCTCTGTCCGGCTTTGAGGATCATCTGGAGTTCTATCATCATTTATTAGATCGGATCATCATTGACAGCAAACAGGACGAAGCCAAGGTGCAAAAAGGCCTGTACGCTTTGACACTTGAGGGAGCCGAAGAATTCAACAGGCGGCAGGCTGCCAAGGAGCAGGCGGTTCGTGCACGGAAGGACAAGCCAGTGGCCTACTTTGCCTACGGGGGAGTCGCGCAGCCGGATCAGATCCCTCTGCTCAGGCCGTCCCATGAGGTCATCGAACTCTTCGGAACGCCGGAGGAACAACAGACAGGCAATGACGGAGCCGTCTCGGTCTGGTCCGCCCACTACCCATGGGACGATGCAGCTCGGCACTACGTCAAGACGATCCCGTTCGATCACTTCATGCAGGTGAACTGGCGAATCCCGGAAACCAGACCACGGGAAGATATGAGCAACGACTTGCAGGCGGTCTATCGGGAGATCATGGAGAAGATCATTCTGGTGCAGCGGGCTCGGTAATCACCCATGAGCGCCACGACCGACCTGCTCTCCAAAGAGCACACGATCTTGGAAAAGGGCTTCATGGAGCACCGGCCCTTTGGGATTGATCCGCACGGGGAGAACATCCGCGACGTCAGCGGTTTGACGGTCAAGGCCAACGTGGACTACCTGGAAGAAACGGTTGGGCGAAGGCAAGGGCCAGAGGCAGGCGCTCGCGCGGTGGAGAAGCTCTGCCAGCTCCTCAATGAACGGATCCGCGACCCTGCGTACCATGTGAGCCCGACGTTTCTCAAGAACGTCTGGCACAGCTATTCATACGAGTTTGTGTGCTTCCTCGGTGAATTCTGCCGGCGACTCTCCGACGATTCGCAGTTTCAGTTTCATGTGGGAAAGGAAAAGTTCATTTCCCCGATCATTCAAACCCTCGGCCGCCCCTTCCCAGTTCCCCAGATCTACATGATGTTCGCGCACTTCGGCGAGAAGTTCGCCAAGGGGTCCCTGCAGTTCGAGGTCGGAGCCGTGACGGACTGCTCGGCGGTCCTGCGCATGAAGTTCAACGAGCGAGTGTATCAGCAGTTCGGCCCCTACCGGAAACGCTGTGCCGAGCTGATCTGTCAGTCCGCTAAGGCTGCGCTTGCAGCGGTGCCGGAGTTGGTCCATCACCTGCCAGCGGCCACGATCAAGGACCGGACGTGCATTGCGGATGGAGCCGAGTACTGCGAATGGGAATTCACCTGGTCGCCGCCGCAACCACGCCGTTCCGCATGGCCGGCCTGGGGGCTGCTGGTGGGCGGCGCAGCGTTTGCGTATCTGCGCATTCGTTATCCGGAGATGCCGCTCGTAGCGACGCTGGCGCTCGCCCTATTACCGGCGATGGCCTTGTGGCTGGCCAGCAACTGGAGAACCCTCCATAAGGACGTAAAGACCGGGGAAGCGCTGATCCAAGAGCAGCTCCGTTTCGTCGAGGCCCGGCACGAGGAACTCCGCGAAACCTATCTGGAACAGGAACGGACGACTGTGGACCTCAGGAAGATGATCAGTCAATTGACGACGCTGCACCACGCGGGGCTCCTTTTCAGCACAACGCTGGATCGCGAGGCCTTGCTGCAGAAAGTGTTGGAGACGATCATTCGCGAACTCCACTATGATCGGGCGATGGTGACTTTTTTCGACCGTGACCGGCGAGTGTCGCACGACGCCCGCATGTTGGGCGTCTCCGAGGAGATTGCAGTCTTTGCCCGCTCGCTCGAGGTGCCCGTCACCGATCCCCACAGCGTGGAAGGCATGGTGCTGTTACAGGGAAAACCAATCCTGGCAGGCAATATCCGGGATGTGTGGGATCGTCTCCACCCTCTCCACCAGCGCCTCGCGTTGGAGGCCAATGCGACGTCCATGATCTCGGTCCCGTTGAAGACCAAGGATCTGGTCCTCGGCGCCCTCACCGTGGATCGGAGCCAGAAACACAGTCTGACTCAGGATGATGTGAACTTGCTGATGACGGTAGCCAGTCAGGTTGCCATTGCCCTGGACAACGCGGACGCCTACAGGCAGATCGAAGCGCTAAATGAGGGGCTTGAAGCCAAGGTGCGAGAGCGAACCACCGCGTTGGAACGGCTGAATAAGGAACTGGAAGTCGCCAACGAGCGGCTGCGAGAGCTGGACCAACTGAAATCGACCTTTGTCTCGATCGTCTCCCATGAACTTCGCACCCCCATGACCTCCATCAAGGGCTATGTGGAAAATATGCTGGATGGCCTGACGGGCCATCTCACCGAGAAGCAGTTCTCTTACCTGGGGCGGGTCAAGTACAACGTCGAGCGTCTCACTCGGATGATCAACGACCTCCTGGACCTGTCTCGGATCGAGGCTGGCCGGGTCGAGCTTGCGCTCAGACCTGTGTCGCTCCTGGAGCTGGTCACCGAGGTGTTGGAGAGCCTTCAGACGCTCGCCCGCGAGAAGTCCGTCACCCTGGAAGCGTGCCACGCTGATCTCCTCCCCATGATCCTCGGGGATCGTGACAAGCTCCACCAAATCCTCACGAATTTGATCCAGAACGCGATCAAGTTCACACCCGCGGGCGGTGCGGTTCGGGTCGAGTCCCTCGTACAAGACGACCAGTTCGTGCAGGTCTCTGTGGCCGACACCGGTTGTGGCATCCAGCCTGATGAACTCGCCAAGGTGTTCGAGAAGTTCTACCGAGCGGAATCAGCTCCGACTGAGGCGCGCGGCGCGGGGCTGGGGTTGGCCATCGTCAAAAGTCTGGTGGAGCTGCACGGGGGCCGCATCTGGGTGGAGAGCGCCCCTGGCGCAGGCAGCCGCTTCTCCTTCACCCTCCCCATCGTGCAGACCTGAACGTGACCTTCACCATGAATTTCGCCCCTCGCGCGACCACGGTGAAAGTTGGGGGCTCCTGTATCAGATTCGATACTCGACGTATTCAATGCGATACTTTTCATCTCATCCCCAGCATCTCTCCTCTCACCTCGCCTCCCCATGTGAGTGATCTGCCATTGGTGAATCAATAGGTTCCGGCAAGAGCGGTTCGCGCTGGGAAAGCCTCACAGCACGGCATCGCAGTTGCTTTACTCATGGCCTGAGGAAAGATCAGAATGTGATGCGTCGCTCCCAGACGAATATCCTGGTCGTTGATGCCGACTCGGACATCCGAGAGGCCTTGAGTGACATGCTGCGGCATGAGGGCTACCGTGTCACGGCCATGGGAACTGGGGCGGAGGCTCTGCAACGAGTCAGGCAGGAACACTATGAGGTCGCCTTGTTGGACATTCGGCTGCCGGATCTCGATGGGCTATCGGTCCTCAGGGTCATGAAGGAGTCGAATCCGAGTCTTCCGATCATCGTCCTCACCGGATACGCGACGGTGGAGAATACGATTTAGGCACTGGTGAAGAGCGCCTTCGCCTATCTGACCAAACCCTACAACCAAGAGGAAATTAAGGCGATCCTTCGCCGAGCGGTGGCGGTCAACCATCTCACCGGCAAGGGCGAACAGGTCCGCCATGCCGTCTAGCGGTTGCAGATCGGCTGAGAGAGAATGAGAGCGCCCTCATGAAAACAACAGAGCCTCAGACCAATCCTGATCCAGATGAGCCTGCCAGCCCAAGCGCTGAACGGCGTCCTGGCTCCGGCATCCTGGTCTTCACCACCTCCCTGCAAGTGCTTCATAGGAATCCGCAGGCCCTTGAGCTGAGCCGACGCATCAAAGAGGCTGAGAATGGGACAGGAGCAAGAGACCTGTTCCCCAGAGTGGTCACTGACCTCTGCGATGAAATCAGGAGGGGCTTACAGATCCGGATTGATGCTGGGAACTGCGCGCAGTTTCAGGTCCGGCGATTAAGTGGCGATGCCCCGAAGGCCGTGGTCTTACACGGAATAGGGTTACCTGACCGAGGAGGTTTGCAGCAATCTCGCATTCTGATCGTGATGGAGGAGACAGGACGCTAGGACTGAAGTGGGAATCTTCCCTCTAGTGAGCAGTACTCGATGGCACAGACAATGACCGATCAACTAAGACTTCGATCCCACAGATAGGGCGAGCGAGCTTCTTATCCCAAGCCGGACGTGCCGAAGGGAACATTCCACCCCTCTGTCTAGGTGTTTCAGCCACTGCCTGTCTCACGCACGGCTCTGATCTCCGGACTAGACAGGCCCATCCAACGGGCCATGAGTGGCAGGGTAGTCCCTTGGAGCAAGACGGATGTCACCACGATAAAGAACACAAGATTAAAGATGATTTCTGCTTGAGGAAGACCGGCAATGAGAGGGAACGTCGCCAAGACGATCGGCACTGCGCCACGGAGGCCGCCCCACGAGACAATCAGCTTCTCCTTGAAGGTCAGGTTCGTGGCTAGGAGTGTTAAAAACACGGCGGCGGGACGAGCCACGAGCATGAGAAAGAGGGAGAGGACAAGCCCGATGCCAATCACCGGAACGATATGGGAGGGGAACACCTGCAGCCCCAACGTAAGGAACATCAGGATCTGCATAAGCCAGGCTTGTCCCTCATGAAACCGGCGGAGATAATCGAGTTGCTTAATCTCGCTGTTCCCTACCGTCAACCCTGCGAGATATACCGCGAGGAATCCATTTCCCCCGACCGATGCGGTCATACCGTAAGTGAAGAGCGCGACGGCGAGGCTGAGGACCAAGTAGAGCCCCTCGTACTCCAGCCGGAGATGCCGGGCCAGAGCGGCCATGCAGGCCCCCATGCTGTAGCCCAGTAGCGCCCCAAGGATCATCTGGCGAAAGAACATCGAGACTATATCAAGCCAGGTGGACCCGGGCTGGGTCAACAGGCTGATTAATCCCACCGTGAGAAACACGGCCATGGGATCGTTGCTACCGGACTCCAGCTCAAGGAGAGGGGTGAGCTGGCCCCGGAGTCTGGCTTTTCGCGAGCGCAGCACGGTGAAAACCGCTGCTGCGTCCGTCGAGGAGACGATTGCGCCGAGCAGCAACCCGTCGAGCAACGCAAAACGCAAGAACCACACGGCAAACCAGGCGACGAGTCCAGCCGTGAGGCAAACCCCGATAGTCGACAAGGCCATTCCTTTCCATACCACTGGACGAATGTCCTGCCAGTTCGTGTCCAGACCACCGGAGAACAGAATGAGCGTAAGGGCGACGACGCCGAGGGACTGCGCGAGACGTGGATAATCGAACTCAATGCCGCCCGGGCCCTCAGAGCCCGCCAGCATGCCGATGAGCAGGAAGACGAGCAGCGCGGGGACGCCCATCCTCCCAGAGACGAGACTCGCAAACACGCTCAGGAGCAGCAAGGTCGAGACGCCCAGCAAGAGATGCTCGATCGGCAGTTCCTGGAGGAGACGAAGGAGATCCATTGGAAGTCCTCCTCGCGGTTATAGCACATTGGGACTTGTGAAGACTGCGAAAACGAAAAGCAAAATTAGAGCCGGCGAGGGAGGGAGGAGAAACGATGGAAGTCGGGACGCTGTAGAAAGACCGGGCTTGTTTTATCGGATGCTCAGTCGTCCTTGCCAGGCATACCTGAAGCGGATTCGACCTAACACTGCCTGCAGGTCACATTTTCTTGTTTACAACTTATCGCACAGGCCTCGGGCCATTGGAAAGTGGGCGTTTCCAGAGCGCCCTGATCCCGAAGTACCCGAACGCATCCTTCAGGTTTGAATAGAGCCTCTGGAACCGTCCCATCTCCTGATTGGTGACATATTCCATCGTCAGCGCGACCCGCTCCTCCCCTTCGCCGAGCGGGGTCACGGAGTGCCAGAGCTTGTCCCCATTGAAGATCACCATGTCACCGGGCTTTGTCGTGAGCTCCAACTCATTGGTCTCGCGAGCGGGATCATCCTTGTAGAGCTGGTACACCAGGCGACAGCCCTCCGACTTATCCACCAGCCCCATCAGAATGGTATAGCGTGCCCCTTTGTAGTAGGAGGTATCGTAGTGGAAGCCGATGTGATCCCCCGGCTCGGTGTAGTAGTAGAGCGCGCAGGAATGGGGATCATTGTCCGGACAGAGCATCAGCCGCGCACCCACGAGCCGGCTAAGAAAATCGATGAACGCCGGCGATCGGTACAGTTCAAGAAACTCGGGGGCCTGCTCGAGCACCGTGTAATAGCTGACGCTCCCTCCCTTCTTGTGCCCTGGAATGTAATTGCGATTGAGTTGTGGCTTTAGATGCTCGACCCTTGGGATCAGGGACTCTTCCACGATCGTTTGCGTGAGGAACCTCTCGACGACGACGAATTCATTCTGCTCCCAGTAGTCCTTCCGCACCCGCTCGAAGTCGAGGGCGGCCACCGCCTGTTCGACCGCCTCGGTAATGGTGCTTATGCCTGTCTGAATCATGCGCATCCTTTCTCAGTTATGAGTTCTGAGTTGTAAGTTCTGAGTTCGTTCAACACTCATCACTCATCATTCATCACTAACTTTTTACGGCGCTCTCAAGGTTGGAGCTTTGATCACTTCCACACCGGCCGGCACGGCAAATTCGAACAGATCGTTTTTGAGCCCCTGGTTGGGTTTCAGGTTGGTAAACTCAAACGTCGAGATGTTCCCGCTGATCTCATGGATGGAGACGGTCTTGATAAAGAACGTTTTCGGTTGCAGCTCCAAGACAATCCGATTGAGCGTTCGAACGGGCTCAGACTCCGCAGTCTGTTTCGGGAGGAGCGTGACCAAGGGCACTCCGCCCGCCCCTCGTTGCCCATCTGGAGTCGGTTCCACCTGGAATTCCTCCTCCAACTTGGCTACTCCCTGGAGCAACTGCAAGGGGGCTTGAGAAGCAGCCATCTGGGTCAGCTTTCCCACCAAGACCTGCTGATGCTCTGGGACATACATCATGACCTCGTCCTTCTTGACGTAGATCTCTTCGACGTTCGGATCGAGGTAATCCCAGCGGAGCCGACCAGGCTTCTTAATATACACTCGCCCGGATGAGGTAATCGGCGTCGCAAAACCTTCGATCTTCGTGCTCTGTTTGAAATCGGCTTGGAGGTCACGCGTCTTCTCGTACCGAGCCTGGACTTTCTTGACGACTTCCTGCACTTCCTTCAGCGCCTTGTCATCCCTTTCCTCCTCAGCAGCGTGGGCCGAGGCCAAGAACCCACATACTACAAGGGTTAGAGCGAGCTTCATGATAAAGGGCGGGCGGGCTGGACTGTTCCCTATTGCGCGCTTCTCCATTTCTTTTTTCCCCAAGGCATGAAGCAAAATGAACTGAACACTCATACCCGCACAACGTTATTCATCAAGAGGGACGGCGGGACCACCCTGTTATTGCGCGTGTCCAGCGAGCATAGTTTCATCGTGCGCGCTGCGCGAGCACGAAAGGGCGGTCTCGCTGTCCCTCCATCCGAGCTTCTTCATGCCTCCTCCTGCCCAACCGGCCCGCGACGTGCAATCACCTCGCGCCTGCCATCACGGGCCGGCGCGCTGACGATCCCCTCCTCTTCCATGCGTTCGATCATGCGCGCCGCTCTGGGATACCCCACCCGCAGGCGCCGCTGGATCAAGGAGGCAGAGGCCTGCCCTGAGGACAGCACCAGTTCCTTAGCCTGCTCGTACACTTCGTCCTGTTCCTGCGACTCCGCCGCTTCCTCTTGACGGAGCGATTGCACTTCCTGGCCATAGGAAGGCGCCGCCTGTTTCTTGATAAAGTCCACCACCTGGCGCATGTCGTCGTCTGCCACGAATGACCCATGCAGACGGGTGATCCGTCCAGTCCCTGACGCCAGGTAGAGCATGTCGCCCCGTCCCAGCAAAGCCTCCGCCCCATTGACATCCAGGACAACTCTAGAATCCGTTTGAGATGAGACCTGAAAGGCGATCCGGGCCGGAAAATTGGCCTTGATCAAGCCGGTCAGCACCTCAGTTGACGGCCTCTGTGTGGCCAAGACCAGATGGATGCCGGAGGCCCTGGCCATCTGGGCCAGTCGCGCGATCTTGTCTTCAACTTCCTTCGGCGCCACTGCCATGAGATCAGCCAGCTCATCGATCATCACCACAATATAAGGAAGTGGCTCGGGCGGCGTCTTGCCCGGTTCGGCGGAGGCCGCTGGACCATCGTCCGGGACCATGCTTTCGCCTGCCGACAACCGCGCCTCCTCAGAGAGAAACTGGATCGGCAGCTCCGGCTGCTCCGGCATATTCGCTGTAGCGGCAGGTTGCACCACGCCCTGTGCTTTGGCAACTCGCCGATTATAGGCCTCCACGTTCCGTACTCCCGCCTCAGCCAACAGCTTGTACCGCCGTTCCATTTCCTGAACGACCCACCCCAGACCGCGGGCCGCTGACTTGGGATCGGTGATCACAGGCCGGAGCAGATGGGGAATCCCGTCATAGATCTGGAACTCCAGCATCTTGGGGTCAATCAGCAGCAGCTTGACCTCATCCGGTCTGGCGGAGAACAACATGCTCATCAGCATGGTATTCAGGCTCACACTCTTGCCTGCCCCGGTGGCGCCAGCCACCAGCAGATGCGGCATCGTCTTCAGGTCCGCGGTGACTGGCACTCCGAAAATATCCTTGCCGAGCGCGACGGTCAGTTTAGAACGGGACCTTGTGAAGACCTCGCTGGTGAGCACCTCTTTCAGCGAGACAGTCTCACGGTAGCGATTCGGCACTTCGATGCCGACCACCGACTTGCCCGGGATCGGTGCCACAATGCGCAGGCTGGTGGCTTTCAGCGCAAGTGCAAGGTCACGGTCCAGGTTGACGATCCGCGCTACTTTCACGCCAGGAGCTGGCTCAAACTCGTACATGGTGACGACCGGACCAGGGTGCACCTCGGTAATTTTGCCTTCGATGCCGAAACTCAGCAGCGCTCGCGTCAAGACCTCGGACTGGGCTTTGAGTTCCTCGTCGGTCATTCGTTCCAGCGGACCGGAAGGGTCGTTCAGCAGCTCTCGCGGGTCCGGCAAGACATAGCCGGTCGAGACCCGCTTGGACGTGATGACTTCCGGTTCTTCTTCGAGGCGAGCAGGTTCCTCACCGTTTCTAACCGACACTCCTGTGGACGCTGGTTCAGACGACGCCTCGACCGCAACCCTCCTTTCATCGTCCTCAACCGGTATGGAACGATTGATCATGACTGGCTTGGACTTCCCTTTTTTGACTTTCTCGCCTCGCTCAGCCCGTTCCGGCAGAGCCGGCGCAATCGCTGCCACAGCTTCGGTGAATGATTGCCACCAACCGGGCACACGCCGTCGGAGATCGGCCAGCGAGATCGGCGTGGCGAGCAGGAGCGAGATCACGAGACCGGCTGCCACGATGATGTGGGCGCCGGTGCTGGCGAACGCGCTTTTCAGCCCCTCGGCGATCAGTTGTCCGACTAGACCTCCGGCCATCCCCCGGTACACCAGCCCGCTGACCAGCGTCGGGACGGCGGTCACTTCGAGCTGCAGCAGACTGCTCAGAAACAGCACCGACAGCAGAGAGCCGCCCGCACTGCGCACCGTCACGGTCAAGGGGCCCTCGACGAAACACCGCACTCCCAACATCGCCAAGAGGAAGGGCACGAGATAGGCAGCAGCACCGACCAACCGGAACAGCACAACCGACACCGCAGCTCCGGCGGTCCCGATCATGTTCCGCGTCTGTCTGGGTGAAGCAGCATCGGAAGGACCGGACCCGAACAGCGGGACATCGCCGGGGGTGAAAGAAACCAGGCTCAGGAGGGTTAAGAGGCTCAGCGTGATCAGCAGAATGCCGATCACTTCGTACTGGAGATGGGAGAACCGACGGGATGCACTGCGGGCGTCACCGCGCTTTGTCGTGCTGGTTACACCCATGCGCGGGATGGTAGCACAGGGGCGAATTGAATTTAAAGAAGCAAATGAGCACAGGGCCAGACTGCCCCCGTGCTCGCACACCGCGCACTCCTCCAGCGTTATTCGTCGTTCGTGAAGCGTCGTGCGTTTCTCGAGAATCGTCTCAATCCGAAGACGAGATACGCTTCACGAGGCCCGCTTCACAGGACTCAATGACGATGCGCGCAGTAGGGGCAGCCAGGCCTCTCTTCATTCAATTGCGAGGGAGGGGGGAAAATGGTAAAAAGACCGGCTATGCTGAGGTTTGCTGCAGAGCATCCGTGAGGCTCGCAAACTCCTCAAGCGTCAGAGTCTCCGCACGCCGTGACGGACCAATTCCAACCTGCGCCAGAGCCTGGGCGACCTGCTCAGAGGAGAGGCCTTCGTCGCGCAGGGAATTTGAAAGGGTCTTGCGGCGATGGGCAAAGGCTGCCCGCACGACCCTGGCAAACAAGGCCTCGTCTTTCACCTGAACGAGGTGCTGCCTTCGCACCCCCAGGTTGACCACAGCCGAGCCCACTTCGGGGCGAGGACGGAAGCAGCTCGCCGAGACCCGGAAGGCCAGCGAAGCCTCCGCCGCGTATTGCACCAAGATCGACAGGATACCGTAGTTGTTCGTCGCCGGCTTCGCCACCAATCGTCGAGCGACTTCGGTCTGCAGCATCAGGACCATACGATCAATCCGCTCCCGCGCTTCCAAGAGCGCAAACAGCAGCGGGGTGGAGACATAGTACGGAAGGTTGGCCACCACAACTGTCCCTTGAGGCAGCGTTTCATAGGAAAACTCCAGCGCATCGCCAAGCCGAAGATCGAGATTGCGACAGTCAGCCAGCGCCTCAGCCAGATAAGCCCCTAGCTTCGGGTCAAGCTCAAGCGCGATCACCCGCCGGGCTGCAGCGCAGAGCAGTCTGGTCAGAACTCCCCGCCCCGGTCCGATCTCCAGCACGGTTTCCTCCGACCGGACTGCAGCCAGTGCGACGATTTTGCGGGTGATGTTCGGGTCAACCAGGAAATGTTGGCCGAGGCGTTTCCGAGGAGGTGGAATAGGAAGGGGCACGGCTAACCATTGCCTCTTTTCTTGACCTCAGCGGCCAGCGCGACCAGGAAATTTCGATAGACTTCCACATCATCGCTGAGCTCTTCCAGAAGATCGTTGGTAAAGGATGGGCCGGCATGAGTGTCGCCAAACCGTTTGGCCTCGTTGGGACCCACGTGCTCAGCGAGCAGCGGGATGGTTCGGAGCTTCCACTTGGCCACACGCTCGGTCGCCGCCACCGTGTTCAGATCCTCTCTGGCCTGTTTCAACAACCCATCCAGTTCCTTGATTTGCCGTTCAATCATGTCGAGCCCTGATGTGACACGGTCAGACATTCATTGACTCCTTGTAACCCCGAAGCGGGCCTGACTTGTCAGGTCAGGAGCTTTTCTGGCGCACGACAGCCAACCGCGACGCCAGCTTGATCGCTTCGATCAAACTCCCAGGATCCGCCACGCCCTTGCCGGCAATGTCGAAAGCCGTACCGTGATCAACGGAGGTGCGGATGATCGGGAGTCCCACCGTCAAGTTGACGGACTTGCCGAACGCCACTAGTTTGAGTGGAATTAGCCCCTGGTCATGGTACATGGCCACGACCCCGTCATACTCGCCGCGGACTGCTTTGCCGAAGAGGGTATCGGCTGGCAGCGGATCGCTGGCTTGTATGCCGGTGGCCCTCGCACGGCGAGTCGCAGGCAGAATGGTCTTCCGTTCATCGTCGCCGAACAAGCCGGCTTCCCCGGCATGAGGATTTAGCGCCGCCACGCCGATCCTTGGCCTGACCACGCCAAAATAATCGCGCAGGGCCCTATCAGCCAACCGGATTGCCTTCCCCACCAGCTCCAGTGTCAGCGTGTCTGGCAAGTTCCGGATCGCTACATGCGTCGTGACGAACATGATCTTCAGCGGACCACCGAGGATCATCATCCCGACTTCCTTACTGTGGGTGAGGTCCGCCAGCAGTTCCGTGTGTCCTGGATACTGGTACCCAGCCAGGTTGATGGCTTCCTTGTTGATCGGCCCTGTGACGATCCCATGAATGCAGCCCAACTCGGCCAACTTCACGGCCTTCATAATAAACGCGACGGACGCCTCGCCCGTCCGCTCCGCCGCCACTCTCATACGGAATCGCCCGATCGGGTGTTCGAGCGGATCAAGAACCGGCAGTTCGCCGCGGCGCCCTAACGGTCTGTCATGGCCCTCCACCGGGACGACCCGCAAGGGCAGCCCCAGAGACCGGACCGTCCTGCCCATCACCGGCAGCGAGCCGATCACGAGCGGACGACAGAGGCGGCTGACCTCCCGACCAGCCAGCACTTTGGCGATGACCTCCGGCCCGATTCCTGCCGGATCACCCATGGTCAGGCCGAGGATCGGGAGTTGCCCCGTTGTTGTGTGTGAACGATCAGGAGCCATAGAGGTACAGAGTATAGCCGATGTACAACAACACGCCGCCGCCGAGTAGCCAGGGACGCCAGTGGCCGCCCCAGAGCAGTTGCCCGAAGCTGACCCCCGCTGCCACTAACGTGAGCCCCATCGTCAACAGGGCCGAGGGAGCCAATACCCACTCCGTCCCGATCAGACCCACCGAGACCGGGAAGGTGCCCTGAAAGACCATCGCGCCCGTGACATTGCCGACCGCCAGCCTGTCCTTCCGCCGGTACAGCCACAGAAAACTGTTGGACATTTCCGGCAACTCGGTCGCGAGCGGCGCAATCAACAGCGCCAGCAACAGCGGCGATACCTCCAGTTCTCCTGCGATCGCCTTGGCCGCCGTCACAAACAGATGGGCTCCGCTCACCAACCCGACCAGGCCGATCAGTCCTTGCAGACCAATCAAGCCGTATGATGGCTTGGCGGAGCGGCGGGCAAAGATCAAGGGATCCAGGCCCGACTCCCCGTCCTGTTCCGACGGAGCGGACAGCTTGAGCTTCATATAGTAGAGATAGAGCCCGATCAACAACCCTGCAGCGAGATAATGGGCGGGGCGGGAAGACATAAACGCGCAGCCCACGGCCAAGCCATAGCCAACCAGAAAAAACTGAAGATCAACCCGCACCTCTCGGTAATCCAGCTTGAACATAGCCGCGCGCTTTCCCATCCTGGCGTAGAGCACCAGCAGAGCCGCCAGGATCGGCAGCACGAGGGTGCTGAGCATGAAGGGGGCGCCAAGGATCGCGCCGAGTCCGACCTCCGTCCGCTCCTGTCCGGTTCCGAAGAAGATCGCAATGATCGGGATCGAAGTTTCTGGCAGCGTAGTCCCTACCGCGGCGAAGATACTGCCGACCGCGCCCTCTGAGACCTTCAAACGCTTCCCCAGCCATTCGATCCCATTGGTGAACAAGGTACAGCCTGCCAGGGTGATCACGACGGAGGCGAGAACCAGCGCGACGTAGGTCAGGACGGTCACGAGCGGCCTCGCAAGGAAAAAGTACAAAGTAAAAAGGCAAAAGTTTCACTCATATTTTTTACTTGTTACTTTTTCCCTTTACCTTGCGCACGCCAGTACGCGAGCGCCGCTTCGTCCATAATCTCGCGCACCGGCCGACCGGTTTGCTCGGCAATCCGCTTGCAGTCCCGGTACTCAGGGGTCGCTTTCGTCTGACCTCGTTCGGTCTCGGCCACTTTCACCCGCACCACTCCATGACGGGTGTGCACCGGCTGGATCCGTCTCGGCAGGACTCGCCTGCTCATCTCCTGCATCCTGACACCCAGCGCGGTAGTCTCGCGCAGCACAACTCCGGCTACCGCCTCAGCTTTCTCGCGCGACACCAGTGCAGCCAACACAATGCCGGGGCGGCCCCGCTTCATGATGACCGGCGTGAGCGTCACATCCAGCGCGCCCGCAGCGAACAGCCGATCCATCACGGTCTCATAGGCCTGGGGATTGAGATCGTCCAGGTTCGTCTCCATCTGGATGACGGTCTCTGTGTCGCCAAGGGACGCCGGAAGCGATTCGCCCAGGAACACCCGCAGCACGTTCGGCCATCCATCCGGGTCAGCAGAGCCAGCTCCATATCCGATGGCGCTGGGACGCATCAGAGGCAGCGGACCATAGTCCCGAGCGAGTGTGCACAGGAGCGCGAGACCGGTGGGAGTGGTCAGCTCACGCGCTGGGCCGGCACTATACACCGGGATGCCACGTGCGAGCGCCGTCACCGCCGGTCCAGGAACCGGCAACTGGCCGTGCGCAGAGTTCATCACCCCGGCGCCCAGGTTCACCGACGAGGCGGTGACTCGCTTGACGCCCAACAGATGGCACCCCAGCACAGTGCCCATCACATCCACGAGCGAATCCACCACGCCGATTTCGTGAAACTGCACCTTGGACGGGCTGATGCGATGGGCAATCCCCTCTGCCTGGGCCAGCCGTTGAAACACGGCGAGGCTTTGGTCTCTCACCACCGTCGGCACCCGGCTTGACGCGATAATCCGTTGGATGCGACCGAGCGAGAGAGGGGACCGGAATCCATCCCGAATCACCACATCCACCTTGGTCGCGCGAAGTCCAGCACGCGTGACCTTCCTGGATCGCAGGGCGTACCCATCAACCGGCATGGCTTTAAGTCCACGGACGAGATCCTTGATTGGGAGGCCGGTATCCACCAACGAGCCAAGGATCATGTCCCCGCTGATCCCGGAGAAACAGTCAAAATGGAGCTGGATTCCCACCCCTTGCCCTCAACAACGACCGGCACTGACACAGCGCCGCTCATCTTAACGTAAGCATTGAAGGGATGGCTAGAGGCGAGCGGCGATATCGCTCATCGCCTCTAGCCCTCTGCCTTTCGTACAATTGACAGCCGAAAGCATGCTATGTTATCCCCCGTATATGCAACGCACCAGTTTTCGCCTGATCGGGATTGACAAGACACCCGCGCCGCCCCCCTGCCTTCGCCCAGCCACATGCCAAGCCGTTTCAGGTTTCCTGAAAGCGATGCTGCTGAGCAGTGCGCTCGTGGGAGTGCTCTCTGCCGAATCAGCGGACGCCAAGCGAACACCGGTGCAGCGGCACGAGCCGGACCTGCGGATCGTCGCCGTGACTGCCTCGCCCGAACCCTTCTCGCCGGGAACCGGCTCGCTCGACTTGGCCGTTGAGGTCGAACTGCCGAAAGAGCTGAACGGGGCGACTTTGCTAGAGGTGTCCTCGCTGATCAGCTCCCCCTCCAAACGCTCCATGCGATTTATTTCCAGCCGCCAAACAGTCACTGCCCAGCCTGCTTCTGATCCACCACCCAAAGCGCAGACGGCTGCCGATTCCTCTCCATTGCGGATTGTCGTGAAGCTCAACTGGGACGGGACAGACCAGACCAAACAACTTGTGGAACACGGACGATATCACTACGAAGTGCGGGCAAAACTCCTGGTGGTCGGAGAGAATGGGCCACGGACCCAGATGCTCTCCTGGCCGAAACGCGGAACACTGGAAGTGAAATAACCGCCGTAAGGCGTGAGGGGTGAGGCGTAAGGGGTACTTTTCAGGAATACCTTTTTTCTCGACTCACGCCTAACGCCTCACGTTTCACGGTTCAACGCCTAGCATATTGATCCGGTGAGCCAGGCAGCCAGCGCCGAATCCATTGTCGATGTTCATCACACCCACGCCCGACGCGCATGAATTGAGCATGGTCAGCAGGGCGGCCAGTCCCCCGAAACTCGAACCATAGCCCCGGCTGGTGGGCACCGCCACCACTGGCCGATCCACGAGACCGCCCACTACGCTGGGTAGCACCCCATCCATCCCTGCCACCACCACCAGCACGCGCGCCCGTAGCAGCCGGTCATGTCGCCCGAGCACTCGGTGAAGACCGGCCACTCCCACGTCGTAGAGCGCCTCGACGCGGCTCCCCATCGTCTCGGCGGTGACCCGCGCCTCCTCGGCGACCGGAATGTCGGCCGTGCCGGCCGTGAGGACCAAGATGTCGCCTTTGAGCTCAGGCCTGCGTCGTTCGATCACCACCGCGCGTGCCAATTCATGATACACCGCGCGCCGATCCAGCCCCGCCAGCGCGCGCGCCACACCCGGTTCGACGCGGGTGGCCAGCAGAGGGCCGCCTTTCTTCAACAGGCCTCGCGCAATCGCCACGGTCTGCGCCCGCGTCTTACCCTCGCAGAAGATGACCTCCGGAAACCCTTGCCGGATTGACCGGTGATGGTCCACTGATGCAAACCCGAGGTCCTCATAGGGAAGGGTGCGCAATCGCTCCATGGCCGCTGGCACGCCGATCTTGCCGGCCTGCAGATCGTGAAGCAGTTTCTTCAGGAGCTGGTGATTCATGTCTCCTCTTTGGCCACTCGCTCCATCAGGTCACTGACGGCCTGCCGGCAAGGCTTTCCCTCGAAGAGTACCGCGCACACCTCTTGCACAATCGGCATGTCCACCCCAAACCGTTTCGCCAGTCCGAACGCCGCCCGTGCCGTCCGCACACCCTCAGCCACCGCCTGCATTCCTTTCAGGATCGCATCCAGCTTTTCTCCCTGACCTAGGCGGACTCCCACCTTGTGGTTGCGACTGAGTGCCCCGGTGCAGGTCAGTACCAAGTCGCCCACGCCGGAGAGCCCATAGAAGGTGCGTGGGTCGGCGCCCATAGCGGTTCCCAGACGGATCATCTCGGCCAATCCGCGCGTGACCAGGGCCGCCCTCGCATTGTGCCCGAGTCCCAGACCATCAACCACGCCGGCGGCCAGCGCGATCACATTCTTCAGCGCGCCGCCAAGCTGCACGCCGATGAGGTCAACCCCGGCATAGACCCGAAAGACCGATGTCATGAGCAACGTCTGGAGCCGCCGGACCAACTCAGCGTCCTCGCCGGCTAATGTGACAGCCGTCGGTTGGCCTTTGCTCACCTCGCTCGCGAAACTTGGCCCGGACAATATCGTCAGCAAGCGATGCATGGGGGATGGCAACGTGTCCCAGATCACCTCGGACATGAGTCTGAGCGAGTCTTCTTCGATCCCCTTCGTCGCGCTGATCAGAGGAAGAGGAGCCGGCAGCAGCGGAGCTAACTGTCGCAGCACGGAGCGTGCAGCTTGAGATGGTACGGCGAAGACGATCAATTCACTCTCTCGTACGGCATCCGCGAGCGATGCAGTCGGCGAAATTGATGGGGGCAGCTTGACACCTGGCAGGAACAGAGTGTTTTCCTGCTTCGTCCGAATCGCGTTCACCACTTCGGATTCATAGGCCCAGAGTCTGACGTGCAGGTCTTTGTCCGCCAGCAGACGAGCGAGCGTAGTCCCCCAGGCTCCTGCGCCGATCACCGTCACCTTTTGAATGATCTGACCTGAGAGACCAACATCAGCCATCGATGCACTCCAGCTCCCCCCCCATCCCTCCCCCTCGAGGGGGGAGGGCAAGGGAGGGGTGGTGAAGAAGGGCCGGATTATAAGAATGCTCCCGTCTCACTGTCAATCAAACGGACTTTGTGCGAGGCGTGACTCGTCTCGTTCCGTCTTTCTGAAAAATAAGGAAGGGTAAGTGGTTTTTCTGGGTAGTGGTGATATGAGCTGATCTGATGAGCTACGTGAAGGCGCGTACATTACTGCAGCAGTACTGGCCAGGGCATGTCGCAGATTCAGAGAGGAGTCTAAATCCAATCCCTTTGATTAATCACTGTTCTGGTCTGAATAGGTATCCGATGGCATAGTAATTGCTCAAATCCTCGTAGAATGAACAAAGCAAGGGTGAATTGACATCCCACAGCCACATAGTCTATGGATGACAACCTGGAGGTTCCACGCATGACCACACGTAAGTCATTGCAATGCCGATTGTTCCTCGGATTAATCATTCTCTCTGGATGCCTGACGCTCCTGCATACGCCAGCGTATCCTGAACCCTACATCGCCGGCCAATTCGGCGTCACGATTCCACAGAGTCTTAGCAGTTATGAATTTACTTCCGCTCTTCCACCGGGAGTGACGGTGTCAGGCCCCGTGGTTGACGAGCTGAAAAATTCAATCATGTTTGGGGCCAAGCTCGGATACTATTCTCAGACTGTGCGATGGTTTGGCGTTGAAACTGAGGTATTCAGGACGACGCCGCACTTCAAACCGACAGTTTCGACAGTCACAGGACCGGGTGGATCAGTTCAAACTACTACTCCCGGCTCACACCTCAGTGTGATCACGTGGGCCCCTCTGAATATAATGTTTAGGCATCCTGGCAAACGCCTTCAGCCCTATGTTGGGATTGGGCCTGGGCTTTTCTTCGCCAATCGAAGCACCCTGGGAACGGATGAATCACAATCCAACACCAAAATTGGACTGAATGCACAGCTTGGGCTGCGGTAC
>JBOHOI010000004.1:0-35549 GCA_050731155.1 Nitrospiraceae bacterium
ATACGTGATCAGGGACTGCGCAAGCTCCTTTTCTTTTATCTCCTTCTGGGAGCCGTACCAGACGATCGCTTCAATGGACAAGAGGTGCATACTCGCTTTGACAAGACGTTTCATGAGCAGTTGCTTGGGCGCGAGCTTTTGCCGATGACGCGCAGCGGCAACAAGCGTCTTTTTGGCCAATTCGTGACTCTTCTCTCCCACAAACCGTTCCCATGCGTCATAGGGTTCTTTCGCGGAGCCATTTTTTTCATGGTCGGCCAGGGCGTTGAAGGACCGGGACAGGACCTTTACAAAAAAGGGAGTGGCGCGCAGCATGTCCTTGATCTGCCACTCGAGGAATGCGGTCCCCTGCTTAAAATACTCCTCCAGTCCTTCCCTCCCGATCCAGAGCGTCAGAATGCCGTTCGTCCCTTCCCAAATGAGGTTGATCAAGGCGTCACGTATCATCCGTTCGATCGGCACTGGAATTTCACCGCGGAGACGAAGCGACTCCGTGGTCTCAAACGCGCGCCCGCCATAGATGCGGAACAGATCAAGCAATGATTCCAGCAGCCATTCAGTGGCTAAAATCTTTGCGGCCGCTGATTCGAGGCGAACGTCCTCCTTGGCATCTGCCCAGAGACCCGTGATCTTCACCAGCGCTTCGAGCGCGAGTACGCGTGAAGCCATCAGGACGACCTTGGATCCAATGTCCGTGTGCTCCCCTATCGGACGATCATACTGGACTCGTTGCTGCGCGTGCATCCGGGCAAACCACAGGCACTTTTTCAGATTCCCCAAGCATGCGGCAGGAAGAGTGAGCCGGCCGACGGTCAGGGTTTCTAACGCACGGCGCAACCCCTTCCCCTCTTCTCCAAGCCGGTTCCCCACCGGCACAAAGACATCGCGTAAATGCACCTCGCCGTTGTAGATGCCGCGCACGCCCATAAACCGCAAACGTCTGCAGGTACACCCGCGGGAACGTGTTTCGACCACAAACGCGCCGAACTGCCGTTCCTCCTTGGGACGATTGACCTCGTGCGGCGCATTCACGATCTGTGCAATCACGACAAGCAGTGAAGCCAGAAATTGATTGTCCCGGCGGGGGGCATTCGTCGTGAACAATTTGTCGCCGGTGAGCCGATAGCCGACGATCCGGCCGTCTTCCTTGACGGGGATCGCATAGGCCTTGAGATTCCAGATATCGCAGCCGGCATCCTTCTCGGTCAGCGCAAATCCTGAAATCTCGCCTTTGGCCAGACGGGGCAGGAATCTTTGCTTCTGCTCGTCATTCCCGACAAGCTTGACCGGTTCCGCAACACCGATCGAATTATGCGCCGAGATAAGGACGGTGGTCGAGGTATCATGGCCCCCGAGCAGCGTCGCAACCGTATGGTATTCAGACTGGGAGAGGCCGAGACCGCCGTATGTTTTCGGGATCTTGATGCCGAACGCACCAATCTCCGCACATGCCGTCACAATCTCTTCCCGAATCTCTCCTTCCTGATCGATTTGTTCCGGATCCACCTTCGGGAGCAGCAGGCGGAGCCTTTCTAAAAAGTCGTGTGCCGCCTCGCTGGTGGGCGAAATCGAATAGGACCTAAACAGATTTCTCCGAACGATCCCCTCGAACACACCGGAGATAAAGCCCGAGTAGGGTTTCGTATCCCGCGATACTTCAGCTACCGCAAGAGAGCCCTGAAAAAGCTTTTCCCCTGTGGCCATTCCGGTCCTTCTCCCGCTGTTACCAACAAGGATGCGCGAGCTACCGTCGCAGGCAACGGATGCGGGACATGAACAGACAGGACAGGGCTGACGATTCAGAACGCCGAGGACCAGCCTGCGCGACGTCGAGCGGTCGCCAACGCAGGGAACGGAGCCTCGGCTGCACCCGAAAACTGCGCCATTCGTGCCCGTATTCGCTCCTGGATGCGGCTGAGCGAGATGGAAATGCCGTGGGCGGCAAACCTCCCCTGAACCCGCACGAACTGCTCTTTGATCGCGTCGGCCACTGACAGATAACCGCAGCGAAGCAGATGGACCCGGTCCCGGAAGCTGAGAAAGCTGCGTTCAAGCAGCAGGCATTCGCTGGGGTTCGGGGAGATGACGAGAAATTTATCCGGATATTCTCGCTGGTACAGCTCGGCCGCGAGAGAGAACCGCGCCTCCAGATTGATGCGCGAGGCCTGGTCCCCGATGGAGAGAAAGCCCTTCTCGCCGACGCGCGAGGAAACAGCGCTGCGGGGCTGGCCCCACGCGGCTCCCGTCCCGGCGAAAAGGTGCGGATGAATAATCAGCATAAAGTCGGCCTTCTTTTGGAGCGCCAATTCAAAGAAGGCGATCCGGCCGATGCCCGCGTCGATATAGTCTCGCCCGTCAATCCGGACCGGGCAGAAGTAGATGGGAGCCGCCGATGATGCGGTGATGGCCCGGGAGATCGGAGTCTGGCGCCATCCTTCTTCGCCGAAGATGACGTTTCGTCCCGTGTCCAGATCAATCGCCGGAATGTAGAGCTCCTTGTGTAGTTTTTCAAAATCGTTACTCAATCCCTTTGTCGCAAACGTCATCTCCAGGTACCGGGCGAATGGCTCCAGCTTATAGACGCCGCTGGGAAGCGCCTCCTGCGCCTTATCCAGCAGGTCAATGAAGCTCATCTCGCGCCTGTTCCGGACGTAAAGCTTGAACAGGGGGATGAGCTGCTGGACCGCCCGCAGGAGGGTCTTGAGCCCTTCCCCCATGGCCGGGGCGAAGATATCCCGGCGCTCGAAATAGTACGGGCGCTCCCCGGACAGATTGGCTTGGAGAATCTCTTCCGGTTTGACACCGTTGGCCATGAGCGCGGCACCAGCCGCCCCGGCGCTCACCCCCAAGAACAGATCAAAATCATTGATGGTGAATCCATCGTCGAGCAGATCATCCAGCGCCGTCAGTGCCCCGATCTCAAACAGATAGCCGGTAAAGCCTCCACCTGACAGTGCCAGCGCCAATTTACACGGCTGCCCCATACGACGCCTCACCAGAGATTCCCGCCCGCCTCCTACCTTCCTCGCACGTTAGCGATCCTGAAAGCGTGGCTGCCGCTTTTCCAAAAATGCCGAGGTGCCTTCCTTCTTGTCTTCTGAATCACACAGGTCACCGAACAGGCGCGCCTCCAAATCCAACCCCTCGCGTAACCCCAGTTCCGAGCCCTCATGGATTGCCCGAAGCGCGGACCGGACCGCCAGTTGGCCTTTCGAGGCGATCTTTCGCGCCAATCCCTGAGCCTGGCGCAGCAGATCCTCCGCCGGGACGACCTGCGAGAGGAGTCCCAAGGCTTTGGCCTCCTGTGCCGAGATCAGGTCCCCGGTCAGGATCAGCTCAGTCGCTTTCGAGCGCCCGATCAGCCGGCTGAGGCGTTGGGTGGCACCAAATCCCGGGATGATCCCGAGGTTGATCTCCGGTTGGCCGAGCCGGGCTCCTTCCGCAGCGAGTCGGATGTGGCAACACATGGCCAGCTCCAAGCCACCACCCAAACAGGACCCGTTAATCGCCGCGATGACCGGTTTGGGACAGGCCTCGATCTTGTTGAAGATCGCCTGTCCCCGTATCGCCATCTCCGTCCCTTCACGGGACGAAGGGATCCCGGCAAGCACCCGGATGTCCGCGCCGGCAATGAAGAAGCGCCCGGTTCCGATCACAATGATGGCTTTGACGGCGCTGTCGGCAGCCAGCGCATCAAAGGCAGCCTCCAGTTCATGGAGCAGGTCCGGGGTCAGCGTGTTGGCTGGAGGATGATTCAGCGCCAGCGTTGCCACGCCATTTTCAACCGTCTGCGTGAGCATGGTTTTGGCTGTCGTGGTCATTGTCGGTTCCCTCCTCCGAGTCGCATACATCTCCCTCCCGATCCCTGAATCAATACACGAAAAACCCCCGGCCAGCGTTGCGCCCCGTGAACCCGGCGTCCACCATGCGTCGGAGCAGAGGCGCCGGCCAGAAACGGGCCCCCAACGTCTGCGTGAACTCCTCTAACTCATGAAGCACCTGCTCAATCCCGAGCCGGTCGGCGTAGTGCAACGGTCCTTCCGTGTCGGGTGGGAATCCCGTACCGGCCACCATCGCGAGATCAATGTCCCGGGCAGAGGCAATTCCCTCCTGGAGCGCCATCACGGCCTCATTGACCATAGCCAGCAGGGGGCGCGTCCGCGTCCACCGCGTCCGCTGCGGGCCGGTCTCCTGCCCGATGGCCTGAATCAGTTGCTCTACCGTCTGCTCGGGCTGACGTGACTCGCTCGGGTGGTACTCGTAGAATCCCCGGGAGGTCTTGACGCCCAGGCGTCCAGCCTTGACCATCGCCTCGAGCAAGGGAGCAGGGGCCATGCGCGGGCCATAACTCTTGTGGAGGATCCGGGCGACCTCGCAACAGATGTCCAGTCCAAGGGTATCAAGCAGGGTGAACGGCCCGACCGGCATCCCGAATGCGGTCATGTCCTGGTCGATTTGCTTGAGAGAAGCGGCGCCCTCCTGGAAAGAGAAGATTGCTTCATTCAGATAGGGCATCAAGAGCCGGTTCACCAGGAAGCCGGCGCATTCCTTGACTACGATCGGCGCTTTGCGGATGCTTTCGGCAAACCCGACGACATCATCAATCGTCTGTTGATCGGTCGCGAGTCCTGGGATGACCTCCACCAACGGCATCGCATAGGCGGGGTTGAAAAAATGCAACCCCAGCACCTTGCCGGGACGCCTGGTGGCAGCCCCAAGCGCCGAAATCGAGAGCGCCGAGGTGTTGCTGGCCAGGATCGCTCCGGGTGAGCACGCCGCATCCAGTTCGCGAAACAGATGCTGCTTCAGCCGCAAGTCCTCCGAGACGGCCTCGATCACCAGGTCCACGTCCTTGAGCGCCGCGAGATCAGCCGCCGCGCCCACGAGCAACATCTTTTCCTCGAGTTGTTCGCCGGTCATCTTGCCCTTGTCCACGCGGGCCTGATAGATCCTCCGCACGCTCTCCACTCCCCGCTCCGCGATCGCCCTACTCACGTCGGTGATCACGACCGGCACACCGGCGAAGCTGACCACCTGCGCAATCTGCGACCCCATGGTGCCAGCTCCCACAACCCCGACTCGATAGATGTACATGGCCGTCCCTCACACCGTCATAGGCGTTCCAACACCATCGCAGCACCCTGACCGCCTCCCACACACATGGTCACGGCTCCAAGCGTGACGTCCCTTCGTCGCATCTCATGCAGCAGCGTCAGGACCAGACGTGTGCCAGTCATGCCGACCGGGTGTCCCAGGGCGATAGCCCCGCCATTCACGTTCGTCCGTTCGCGATCCAGTCCCAGCAGCCGTTCCACGGCTAAGTACTGCGCTGCGAAGGCCTCGTTCAGCTCGATCAGATCCAGGTCAGGCAGGGCGACCCCCGCTCGCTTGAGCGCAAGCGGCAGGGCTTCAGCCGGCCCGATGCCCATGCGGGTCGGGTCCACACCGACAAAGGCGTATCCCCGGATGCGCCCCATCGGATGCAGGCCCAAGTTCCGCGCCTTTTCCGCCGACATCACCAGCGCGGCAGCAGCGCCGTCGTTGAGCGGGCAACTGTTTCCGGCCGTCACCGTCCCGCCCTCTTTGAACAGGGGTGGATAGAGCGCGAGCTGCTGCTCGGTCAATCCGATGTTCGGCCCTTCATCTTGGGTCAAGACCGCCGGTGCGACCTCCCGCCCGGCAACCGATTTGGGAATGGTGAGCGGCATCGTCTCATCCTTGAACCGCCCTTCCCGGAGCGCCCGGAACGCCCGGCCGTGGCTCTCAACCGCGAAACGGTCCTGCTCCTCGCGCCCGATCCCGAACTCCTCGGCCAGGTTCTCGGCCGTTCTGCCCATGAGCTGGCCGCAGAACGCGTCGGTCAACCCTTCCCAGATGCTGTCGAAGAACTCGGCATGGCGGAGCCGCTTACCCCAGCGCATATCTCGCGAGACAAAGGGAGCCCGACTCATGCTCTCCACCCCACCGACAATCTGGATGTCCGCGTCCTCGCTCCGGATGTTCTGAACCGCGTTGACAACCGGCTGAAGCCCCGAGGAGCAGTTCCGTTGTACGGAGTAGGCGGGCGTCCGGATCGGCAGGCCCGCCATGAGCCCGATCACCCGGGCGATATTGGCGGAATCCGTGAACTGCCCGACGCAGCCGATGATCACTTCATCAATCAGAACCGGATCAAGCGCGGTGCGGGCAAGCAGCTCGCGCACGACGAATTCCCCGAGCTTCTGGGCCGGGATGTCCTTGAGGGCCCCTCCGAAGGTGCCGATCGGTGTCCGCACTCCCGCGACGATGACGATCTCTTTCATGTCCGTCCTCCCTGCTCCCGGGCTCACCCGACCTTCCGCTCCAGGCCACCGGCGACGCTGAGGCTCGCCTCTTCATCCCGCAGCGCCCGTCGCAGGACCTTGCCGACCACCGTTCGGGGTAGCTCCTGGCGGAACACGACGGTCGAGGGAACCTTGAACACCGCCAGCGACTGGCGGCAATGCGCGATCAACTCCTGCTCTGTGGCGACCTGCCCGTCCTTGAGCACCACGAACGCCTTCACGGCTTCTCCGTGCTGGCGGTGGGGAACGCCAATGACCACGGCTTCTCTCACGGCGGGATGTCGGAACAGGACCTCCTCGACTTCACGCGGATAGACACTCTCGCCGCGAGACTTGATCATGTCTTTCTTGCGGTCCACAAGAAAGAAGAATCCTGCCTCGTCCTCACGGACCATGTCGCCGGTGTAGAGCCAGCCGTTTCGCAGGGCGGCCCGTGTTTCCGCCTCGTTGTTCCAGTACCCTTGCATCACCTGCGGTCCTCGGACGAGCAATTCGCCGGCCTCGCCGGGTGACGCCGTCGGCTTCCCCGTTTCGGGGTCCACGATCCGCGTGTCGGTATCCGGGAACGGCAAGCCGATCGACCGGCGCGGGCGCTCTCCATAGATCGGGTTGCAGTGAGTCACGGGACCCGCTTCGGTCAGCCCATAGCCTTCCGAAATCTTGACGCCGGTCAGTCGCTCGAAGCGATCCTGGATCTCCGCATGCAGGGGGCTCGCTCCGCTCAGACAGACGCGGAGGGATCGAAGATCGTAGCGGTCTACCTTGGGGAATTCGCTGATCTTCATGAACATCATCGGGATCCCGGAAAAGATCGTGACCCGGTGCCTGTGAATGGCCTTCAGGACATCCGTGACCTGGAACCGGGGGAGCAGGACCACGGTGGAGCCGCTCATGATCGCCAGGTTCTGACACGTGCTGAGGCCGTAGACGTGGAAAAACGGAATCACTCCGAGGAACACCTCTCGACCCTCGGCAAAATCAGGCACCCAGACGCGACACTGCCACGTGTTCACCACGATGTTCCGGTGGCTCAGCCTCACGCCCTTGGGAGTCCCGGTGGTGCCCCCTGTGTACTGGAGCATGGCGGCATCCTCGGGATCCGACGGGGGAAGCAAAGGAGATTCCTTCGATCCCGCGGGGACAGAGTCCAGCAGGTTCCGGAAATCATAGAGCGGCGGCCGTTTCCGGATGGTAATCCACCGCCCGGTGAGCCTGGCCTTGATGGGATAAAGCAAGCGGAGGACGGGCGGGAGAAAATCTGCGACGCTCGTGAGGATGACGCGCTTCAATGGCGTCCGCTCACAGACAGCCTGGATCCGCGGATAAAACAGATCGAGCGCCATGATCGTCTCGCTTCCGGAATCCACAAGCTGGGTCTCGAGTTCCCTGGAGACGTAGAGCGGGTTCGTGGGGACGACGATGGCTCCGGCCTTTAAGGCGCCGTAATACCCAATGACCGCCTGAGGGATGTTCGGCAACATCAGCGCGAGGCGGTCCCCTGGGCGCACACCAAGCGAGCGCAGCGAGAGGGCGAACCGGGTGGTCAGATCATCGAGCTCATCGAAGCGGATGCGTCTGCCATAGAAGAGAAGCGCGATTGAATTGGTGAATCTGGCAGCGGAATGGCGCAGCAGGTCCGGAACAGTCCAGTCAGGGTAGTCGCAGGTGGAGGGAACGCCGGGATCATAACGACTAACCCAGGAGCGCAGCATGTGGTCCCTCGCCGAATGGCTCTGGCTCAGGTTTCTCCATAATATCGTTACTAACACTATACCGCGCGGAAGCTTTGTTCGCCACGAGTCGAAAGCATTAAAATCATGTACGTAAGACAGTGAATCGTACTTGGGCGGCCGCCTGAGAGGTCTCGGAGGACCTCCGATCCTGAGGTCCGGGCGAGCGGCAGGAACCTGTAGAACGATCTGGTAATGTTAGCCTAAATGAGAGGGGGCGAAGGGAGGAACAGCCTACCTTGTGCTTTGATCAAATCCGCTGATCTCCCCACCTGATAAGCTATAGAAAGCGCTGGTGAAAGGACCGGTGGCTTTCCTTCACAACCCTGGGTGAGTGGCCGGATGGATCTCAACGTGCTGGTCGTCGGCGGAGGCATTCACGGCGTTGGGCTGTTGCATGACCTTGCCACCAGGAAGATCGAGGGAATTCACCTCGTCGAACAAGCCCAGCTGGCGTCAGGCACCTCCAGCCGGACCACCAAGCTGGTGCACGGCGGCCTGAGATATCTCGAGCATCCAGCGCAATGGGCCCTCGTGCGCGAAGCCCTTCGTGAGCGCGCGCTCCTGCTCCGGAACCTGCCTGGACTCGTCTCGCCCCTTCGCTTCGTGCTACCGAACTTCAAAGGCGGGAGACCCACGTGGCTCGTCCGCCTCGGGCTCGCGCTCTATGACCAGCTCGCGTGGGAGGGCGGGCTCCCAAAGACACGCCGTCTCACCAAGGCCGAAGTCACGCAGCTCGCCCCGTACCTCCGACGCGAGCGCCTCGAGCAGGAGGTGGGGTCAGGCTTTCTCTATTATGATGCCCAGATGCTCGACGACGTGATCGTGCGGGTGGCCGCACAGGCCGCCATTCGCCTGGGTGCCACGTATGCGGAACACACGCGAGTGGAGGAGGTCGCACCGGACGGAGAGGGATTCCGCATCCGTCTCTCCTCCCCACAGGGCGGGCAGGTTATGAGGAGTCGGGTGGTCGTGAACGCAACGGGGGCGTGGGCGAATGCCAACCTGCTCAAGTGGGCAGTCAGCCCGCGCGTGCCCTGTCTGCTCAACGTAGGCTCCCATCTCCTGTTTACACGCGAGGCCGTAGACGCGCAACCCGAAGACTGTGCCGCCACGCTCTTGCAGCACGATGACGGGCGCGTGCTCTTTTTCATTCCCTGGCAGGGAAGCTGGTTACTCGGCACGACAGAGTCCATGCTCAAGGGGACGCCGGACAAGTGGGAGTGCCCACTGGGCGACCGGGAGTATCTCCTGCTGGTGGCCACGCGGAACCTCAATCTCATCGAGCCAGCACGCCATACGAAGGAATTCTTCTGCGGCATCAGAACGATTCCGCACCCTAAGCGCGGAGTGAGGCTTCGGGACCGTTCGGTGCCGGACGCCTGGCGCGACCAGCCCTTTGCGTCGCCCTGGTATCTCCGCAAGGTGGACCGCGACATCTCCAGCTTGTCACGAGAAGCGGTCGTGGATGAGGTCGCGCGCAATCTGTTCACGATCTATGGGGGCAAGTTCACCACCTACCGCGCGCTGTGCGAACAAGTTGGAGATCGGGTCGCCACGCGCCTGAGATGTTCGAGCCCGAGCGGCACCCGTCTGAAAGGGAACTGGTTTCTGGACGAGCTCAAGCAGGCGCGGCCCGAGCTGTTTCACTCTGACCGGAGCCTCCGCCAGCAGTGAGCCTCAGACCCATGAGTTGCCAAGGAACGCCGATCGTCTCGAGCTTTGGCCCAGGGCATACCTCACGCTCGTCGGCTTCCTGCACGGCAAACGGTTGTCCTCTCACGGGGTAGGAGCGCCTGTGGCTATTGGGGGCCTCGGCTGACGAACGGAGGGTACGGTAGCCTGGTTGATCCCCAACTGCGCGCGCCATTGAGTTTCGTGAAGCGCATCTCGTTCCGGAATTCGGACGCTTCACGCTTCACGAACGACGAGCGAGGCACGTCAGTGTTTCAGTGAGAGGGTGCCTGCTGCTCGGCGTGGTAGGAACTGCGGACTAGCGGGCCGGATTCGACATGGCTGAAGCCGAAGGCCAAGCCTTCCGCTTTGAAGGCAGCGAATTCGTCCGGATGATAGAAGCGGGCTACAGGGAGATGTTGCTTAGTGGGTTGCAGATATTGCCCGATCGTCATGATGTCGCATCCAACTCTTCGAAGGTCCTGCATGACTTCCCGAACCTCCTCGGCCGTTTCTCCCATGCCGACGATGAGGCCTGATTTCGTTCTTGCCCCCATTCTCTTCGCTCTGTCTAGCAGTGTGATAGACCGATCATATTTGCCCTGAGGCCGGATGGACGGAAAGAGCCGCTGCACCGTCTCGATATTGTGGTTGAGAATATCCGGCTTCTCGGCTACGACTGATGCTAGGGCTGCCTCATTGCCTTCGAAATCAGGTATCAGCACTTCCACCGCGCAGGTTGGGACCAGACGTCGGATCTGTTGAATCGTCTCGGCAAAGATGGAGGCCCCGCCATCCTCCAACTCATCCCGGTTCACCGAGGTAATCACCGCATGCCGGAGGCCGAGCGCCTGCACTGCTTGGGCGACGCGGAGCGGTTCCTCTCGATCAAGCTCCAGCGGACGGCCTGTGGTCACCGCGCAATAATGGCACCGGCGCGTACAGATGTCCCCCAGGATTAGAAACGTGGCGGTGCGGTTGTTCCAGCATTCCCAGACGTTGGGACAGCGGGCCTCCTCGCAGATCGTGTGGAGCCCCAAGGTGTCCATGATCCGCCGGATGTCCTGGTAGTCCGGCCCCTGCTTGATGGTGACCTTGAACCAGGGCGGGAGGCGTCGGCCCGACTGGCGAATCTCAGTGATCGGTACGAAGGTCATGACCTTCTCTATTGTAGCATCAGGGCTGAATAAGTTCTTGAGGATGTTCGAGGATACGCTTGAATTCATTCAGAAATTTCGCTCCTTGGACCCCGTCCAGCGCGCGATGATCGCAGGAGAGCGTGACTTTCATGCGCCGGCCTGCTTTCACGCCACCCGCCTCGGCAACCGCCACATCGCGCACCGCCCCCACTGCAATTGCGGCGGCTTCCGGTGGCATGATGACGGCGATGAAGTTTTCCACCTCGAACATCCCCAGGTTGGAGACCGAAAAGGTGGCGCCGGTATATTCGTGCGGCTGCAGTCGTTTGTTCCGCGCCCGCTCAATCAGCTCGCGCGATTCGGCTGCAATGTCCTCCAGCGTCTTGGACCTACAATCACGCAGGACAGGAGCGATCAGGCCATCATCCAGCCCTACGGCAATCCCGATATCAATGCTCCCATGCTGACGAAGCACGTCACCGGCATAGGACACGTTGATCTCAGGGTGGCGAGTCAGGGCCAGCGCCGCTGCTTTCACGATCATGTCGGTCAGACTTGGATGGGAACGGCGGCTCTGCTTGAGCTGTGCGCGGAGTTGGTCCGCTTCTTCCATCGCGATCTCAGTCGTGAGATAAAAATGCGGGACCGGCGCCTTGCTCTGAGTAGTGGTCCTGGCAATAGCCTTGCGCATTTGGCTGAGCGGCCGGTCTGTGTCGCCGGTGGCGCGAGGGACGCCGGCTGTGCCAGCTTTCACGACATCCTCTTCGACGATGCGCCCCTCTGGCCCTGAGCCTGTAAGTGTGGACAGATCAATCCCCCGCTCGGCCGCCATGGCTTTGGCGCGAGGCGAAGCCTTGATGCGGTCCTTCTTTTCGCCCAGGCTGGAAGTAGGTGAAGCAGAAGAAGCAGGGCCGGCTGCTTGCTCTTTCTTGGGCTCCGGACTTCGCGCAGCGCCAGGCGCAGGAGCGATGGTGTCGGCTAAGACTGCACTGATGTCCTCATCTGGTTCAGCGATCACTGCGATCAACGCTCCTGCTTTGACGGTCATTCCCTCATTCACCAGCACGCGCCTGAGCGTGCCGGACGCGAAGGCCTCCAGATCCATCACGGCTTTATCAGTCTCGATTTCAGCCAAGACATCGCCACTCGCGACCGAGTCGCCTTCGCGTTTTTTCCATTTCACGACGACGCCTTCTTCCATCGTGTCGGTCAATTTCGGCATGACGACGCGACTAGCCATTTACGACTCCCTGGCCATCAACACGAGCCCTTCACTCTGACTGTACCGTACTGAACCGACCTTAGCCAGTGCACGACGGTCATTGTCCACGTAACCACCAACGGAACCATCCAAACAGTCCCCATGCCGGCTCCGGGGGTCGTTCAGGGTCTGGATACTCGATCCACGGCGCTTGTGAGCCGAGGTAGGTTCCGTTCCGATAACTCTGTTGGCTTCGGAGTTGTGAATAGCCCTGGGCTTGGAGCAGGTGAACCAGCTCCTGCAGCGCCTCTGTTGACGTCAGGCGCCCTTCCGTGACGAAACGTGCGGTTTCGTAGCGAAGCACAGCCCGATACCCGGCCTCCGTCTGCTCGAATTCGACCAGACGGGTGAAGCCACGCGCTCGCGCATCGAGTCCGGCCAACTGGTGCTTCTCGATAGGGTGGTTCGTCATGACGGTTTGCATGACCATCCGGCGCCATTATTTAGACAGCTCGGAAGACTGCCAACAGATCACTCAGAGCGACGGTCTTGTGTTTCAGTATGGCTCGCTCCGCTGTGATGTTGTCCAGCACGGAATGATTTTCTGCACCGCCCTTGAGGCAAGAGGCTCCTAGCGACAGCACCCGGTCACATTCCTTTTCAACCTTGCCCTTGACCACCGGATTGACGGACAGGATTTCCGACATCTTGCTTCGAGTCGCCGACAGGTGAGCCTGCAGCTCCTGCTCCGGGTAGGACTTGCGGGCCGCTTCGTCCAGACAACGATCCAGGTATTGAGCCAGGAACACGTAGAGTCGGACGAGAGTCTCGGTGATCTCGATATGGCGTGGGACTGTGGATTGGGCAGGCATTTAGGTTCCTCCCCTCACGAGTTGTCTCACTGCTTTCAGCACGCGATCCTTGTCAGGAATGGCTGCATCTTCAAGGGGCCTGGTATACGGCATCGGCACATCCACGCCGGTCACCCGTACAATCGGAGCGTCTAAATAGTCGAACGCCTCGGAATACACGCTCTCGGCGATCTGGGCACCCAGCCCGGCAAAGCGCCAGCCTTCTTCGACGATCACCAGCCGTCCGGTTTTGTTGACGGAAGCGGTGATGGTTGGCAGATCCAAGGGTTTCAGGGTTCTGGGGTCCACGACCTCTGCCTCGATCCCCTCGCGGGCGAGATCCTCAGCGACCTCCAAGGCGAGCAGCAACATTTTGGAATAGGCCACGATGGTTACGTCCTTGCCCTGGCGCTTCACCTCAGCCTGACCGATCGGGATCGTGTATTCGCCCTCCTGGACCTCTCCTTTCGTGGAGTACAGGAGTTGTGCCTCGATGAAGATGACCGGGTTCTGGTCCCGTACGGCGCTTTTCAAGAGCCCTTTGGCGTCGAGCGGGGTCGCGGGCGCGATGACTTTCAAACCTGGCACGTGGCAGAACCAGGCTTCCAAACTTTGAGAATGCTGCGCTCCCAGTTGATGCGCGGCGCTCCCCGGCCCACGAATGACGATGGGAACTGACAACTGTCCGCCGGACATGTACCGGATTTTGGCCGCGTTGTTGACGATCTGATCCAGCGCGAGGATGCCGAAATTAAACGTCATGAGCTCGACGATCGGGTGCAACCCGGCCATGGCCGCACCGATGGCCAAGCCCGTGAACCCCGCTTCCGTGATCGGGGTGTCCAGGACTCGCTGCGAGCCGAACTCTTCCACGAACCCCTTGCTCACTTTGAAGGCTCCCTGGTAATAGCCCACTTCCTCGCCGATCAGAAAGATGCGGTCGTCCCGGCGCATCTCCTCGCGCATGGCCTGGTTCAATGCTTCGCGGTATGAGATCAGCATGGCTGCCTACTCGATATAGACGTCTTCCTCAAGGGCTGTGCGAACTGGGAACGGACTCTCATCGGCAAACTTGACCGCGGCAGCCACAATCTCTCCCACCTCTCGCTCCAGCCGTTTGAAAGCAGTTTCCGTTCCCAGTCCCTGGTTCATGATGGTCTTGCGGAGCAGCACCAAGGGGTCTCGCTTTCGTTCTTCTTCGACCTCTTCTTTCGTCCTGTAGTGCCCATGAGCCGGGTCCGCCATCGAGTGACCCATGAACCGATAGGTCGTCGCCTCGACGAAATAGGGTTGCGGCGTGGACCGAACCAATTTCACCACCCTACGCATGAGCGAGCGGACCGCCAGCACGTCCATCCCATCCACCGTCTCTGCCTCAATGGCGTACGAACGGGCTGTCACCGCCACGTTGGAATAGAGTGCGATCGCGCGTTCAACCGGCGTACCCATGCCGTAGCGATTGTTTTCGCAGATGAAAATCACCGGTAACTTCCACAGGGCCGCAAGATTGAAGGCCTCGTGTGCCTGCCCGCTGGGTAACGCCCCTTCTCCGAAGAAGCACAGGACCACCTGGTCGCGTTTCTGGTACTTGACGGCAAAGGCCAGCCCGGTGGCCAGAGGAAGATGTCCTCCCACGATGGCATAGCCACCCATGAAGTTCCGTTTGGCGTCTATCAGATGCATGGAGCCACCCTTCCCCTTACACAGACCGGTGGCCTTGCCGAACAGTTCGGCCATGACTTTGTTCGGGTCCGAGCCTTTGGCGAGACAGTGCCCGTGGTCTCGGTAGGCGCTGATGACGTAATCGTCGGCTCTGATGGCTGCGATGGCCCCCACTGCGATCGCCTCTTCACCGATATAGAGGTGCAGGAACCCGGCGATCTTAGCCAAGGCGTACATCTCCGCCGATCGTTCCTCGAACCGGCGAATCAAGAGCATCTGACGATAGAGCGTGAGGAGGTCTTCTTGGTCCATCGGGGCGTATTATGCAGAATGCCGGTGGGACACTCAAGAACGAGTGCGAACGTTAGAGCAGAACTTTGACGTCAGGACCTTCGACCTTCACTTGGTAGGACTTTACGCAGGCCGAAGGAGTCGTCAGGGACACGCCGGTCTTCACATTGTATTGCCATCCATGCCAGGGGCAGGTGACCGTGTCGCCCTCCAGTTCCCCTTCCCCCAGAGGCCCGCCACGGTGCACACAGGTGTTGTCGATCGCGTAATAGGTTCCGTCCACGTTGAACACGGCGATGGACTGGCCATTGACCTCCGCGACCACGCCGCTCCCAGGGGCGACATCGGCTGTGCCGGTGACTTTTACGAACTCAGCCATCCTGCCTCCTCTTCTTGGTGAGGTTCAGGTTCAGGTCGAGCAAGGACTCGATCAATGGCTTGCTTCTTGACCTCAACCTTAGCCTTACCCTTTTTCTTCACGTGCCCAGCGGCCGTTTGATCTTCTTCAGCAGACTGTCAATCGAAGCTTGAGGCTGGCCTCCTGTCCCTGCAGTCATGCCGCGGATCCCATCAGCGAGCTTGGCCGCAATTTCCTTGAACGCTGTCGCCTGAGGCGACGTGGGATTGGCCACCACGATCGGCATACCGGTGTCTCCTCCAGCCCTGATGGCGGGATCGATCGGGATCCTGCCCAGAAACGGGATGCCAAGCTTTTCCGCCGCACGTTCACCGCCGCCGTGAGAAAAGATCTCGGTCCGTTCCCCGCAGTGCCCGCAGACGAAATAACTCATGTTTTCGATGATGCCGAGCAGCGGGACGTTGACTTTCTGAAACATCATCATACCCTTCCGCACATCGTGAAGCGCGACTTCCTGGGGTGTGGTGACCGTCACCGCTCCACACAACGGCACGAGCTGAGAGAGGGTGAGCTGGGCGTCTCCCGTTCCGGGGGGAAGATCAATAAGAAGGTAGTCAAGCTCCCCCCAGATCACATCTCGGAAGAACTGCTGAATGGCAGTATGCACCATGGGGCCTCGCCAGACGACAGCCGTCTCCTCCGGAACGAAGTACCCCATCGAGATGACCTTGACCCCGTGGCCCTCGGCCGGCTTGATCTTGCCATTTTCTTGCTGGGGCGGTTTGGGAACCCCCATCATTATGGGAATGTTCGGCCCATAGACGTCGGCGTCCATCAGCCCGACTTTCGCCCCGGCGAGGCTGAGCGCCACCGCAAGATTGACAGCCACGGTTGATTTTCCCACCCCACCCTTGCCGCTGCTGATCGCGATCACGTGCTTGACGTTCGGGATGAGATCGTCTTTGCCTCGGCTTCCCTGTTGTCCTTGCTCGGCGTTCACTTCGCCCATGCCCGTTACCTCGCTACGATCACCGCGTCAAACACGCGATCGACATCCTGATTCTCGAAGGAATCCTGTTACGGTCCTTCGTTCGTTGAGCGGCTCTCAACTTGCAGGAGAGTCACGGTGGGGTCAGCTCAACTGAGTCGCAAACTTCTTTCGCGCGCGGCCCAGTAGGGGTTCACGGTGGGCTCCCCGATTGTGTTCGATGACCGGGTCGAGAATTTCACCGCAAATGAGGCAGCGCCAGCCTCTGAAATACAGGGAACCGGTATCGTCCCTCATGTCTTCAAACACATCCTGTACCATCACCCCGTTGCATCGCGGGCATTCCATCGGGAATCTCCTTGAATGCTTCGGTCGAGCAAAAACAGATTGTCCAGGCGGATCATGCACTCATGATACGCCTGTCCCCTCTCAGGAGACAAGGGGGGCGGAGGGCACGGATCAGCGCAAGTCTTCAGGCTCGATGGCGTTGGAGATTGTAGGCAAGCCTGACCTTTGACAGGGTAAAAATCAGCCACTTGGAGGGATCGATGTTGTACCACTTGGGGCCGTTCCGGTAGTCCCTCAAGTGTGTATGGTGGTAGTTGTGATAGCCTTCCCCAAAAGTCAGGAGAGAGATCCACCAACTGTCTCGGCTGCTGTCCTCGGTGCCGTGGGGCTGCGATCCCCAAATGTGACAAATCGAGTTGATGCAGAAGGTGGAGTTGAGGACGAAGAAGACACGGCCCACCCCCGCGAGCAGAAAGCAACTCAATCCGCCCATCCACCCTCCGTTGAGGAGCCCCACCACAAACGGGAGCCCCAGACCGGAGAGGACGATCAGGGCGTAATGCCGGTGCTGCCACATAATGATCGGATCCTTGCGCAATTTGGATTCGTAGATCTCATCGCGGTGCGGAGACTTTTCGAAAATCCATCCGCAATGGCTATGCCAGAATCCTTTGGTCGCGTTGTAGGGATCTTCCTCTTGGTCGCACCGTGCATGGTGCCGGATGTGATCTGCGCACCATCGCAGCGCAGAGTTCTCGAGTGCCCACCCACCGGCCACGAGCAGACAAGCTTTGACCCACTCCGGGCACTCAAAGCTTCTGTGGGAGATCAGACGATGATAGCCGACGGTGATCCCTAATCCGCTCGCCATGTACAGCACCGCGAACATGAGCCAGTCCAACAAACTGAATCCGTGCAGGTAACCGAACACCGGCACGCCGATCAGGGTGGCTGCGGTGACGACGGAAAACAGCAGGATAACCGGATAGTCGAAATGTCGAACAGTCTTTTCCACTCTTGTCTCCCTCCCGTTTCGTTCCCTAGTGGGTTCTTACGCGGTCTCCCCTGCCTGGCTCATCTGTGCATGATAGCGAACTCTTGACCAATTTTCAAGAAAATCCTTTCACGGTGTATACTGTGACCGAGACAGGTATAGTCAGGAAGGGAAGCCATGGCGGATACGAGTGCTGCTCTGGAACTTGCCATTCATCGGATCGGCCGGGAGCTTGCTAGGCAATCGGCTGGCCTCTCGCCCACGGTCTTTGATTCTGCCTGGTGGTCGAAGACCCTGCTCGACTGGTGCATGAAGGACGAAGGGGTTAAGGTCCGTCTCTTTCGCTTTATCGACGTCCTGCCCTGTTTGGAGACGGATGCTCAAGTCGCCCGGCTCATGGAGGAGTATTTTGGCGGGACGGACGAAGTGGCGCTTCCTCTTCAGTGGGGCCTGCGCGTACTCTCCGCGACCGGCCTTGGTTCCAAGCTGAGCGCGAAGTCTCTTCGACGCCAGATCCACCAGATGGCCCGCACGTTCATCGCGGGCGCCTCAATCACCGATGCCCTGCCCGCTCTGCTACGCCTCTGGAAAGAGGGGCGGGGCTTTTCGCTCGATCTGTTGGGTGAAACCACGGTCACCGAAAAGGAGGCGGACCGGTACCGAGACCGCTGCCTGGAGGCGCTGCGTCTGTTAGGGAAAGCCACGGCTTCCTGGCCTGCTGCTTCTGTCCCCGAACAAGACCGCATGGGGCCTGTTCCTCGCGTCAATGTGTCCGTCAAACTTTCCGCGCTCTATTCCCAGTTGGATCCGATTGATCCCGAGGGCAGTTTTTCCGCTGTGGCGACGCGACTTCGTCCGCTCCTGGACCTTGCCATGACCGTGCCGGCTGCGATCACGTTCGATATGGAGCAGGCTGAACTGAAGGATCTGACGCTCATGATCTTCATGCGTCTCTTGTCGGAGGACGCCTACCGGTCGTATCCGCATGGCGGCATCGCGATTCAAGCCTACGTGAAGGAGTCCGGAGCCGACCTCGACACCCTGCTCCAATGGGTTCGTCGCCGCGGGACGCCTATCAGCCTCAGACTGGTGAAGGGAGCCTACTGGGACTCTGACACTATTCGATATCAGCAGCGGGGATGGCCGGTTCCGGTTTTCGAGAGCAAGCCGGAAACCGATGCCAGTTATGAAGCCTTAACACGGACCTTGATCCAGCATGCCGACCTGATCAGGCCCATCTTCGGGACGCACAATTTGCGAAGCCTGGCGCACGCTGAAGCGGCCGCGCAAGCAGCCGGACTGCCCCCTGAAGCCTACGAATATCAGATGATCTTCGGAATGGCCGAACCGCTTCAGGCTGCCGTCGTCAAGGCCGGACGACGAGTCAGGATTTATACTCCTGTGGGAGAGCTGCTCCCCGGCATGGCCTACCTCGTGCGTCGGCTGCTGGAGAACACCTCCAACGAATCCTTTTTGCGACGGGAGTATGCCGAATCGGAGCCCCTGGATCTCTTGCTTGCTCCACCTCACGCAGCTCCTCTTGAGGCAGCGAGTTCTGGGCCTCAGCCTGACAACCTCGTTTTCCCCCGAGGCGCTACTACCGATCAGTTCATCAACGAACCCCATGCGGATTTCTCACAGGCGTCCTCCCGGGCGGCAATGACCCAGGCTATTGCCTCGGTCAGGGGCCGGTTGGGCCGTACGCTCTCCTACAGGGTGCCGCCTGGTCTGTCCTCCTCAGGGCCGGAGCTCGTCTCGCTGAATCCCAGTCGTCCAAGCGAGGTGGTCGGTCGGCTGCGTTGCTTCGCGCCAACCGATGTCGCCGGTCTCGTTCAAGCGATCCTTCCCAAGCTCACCCCCTGGAGTGCCACGGCTCCCGAACAACGTGCCGATATCCTGGTCAAGGCGGCAGCGACGATGCGCCGACGGCGCTTTGAACTGTCGGCATGGGAAATTTTTGAGACGGGAAAGCCCTGGCGCGAAGCGGACGCGGATGTCGCTGAGGCGATCGACTTTCTGGAATTTTACGCCAGGGAGATGCGTCGTCTCGGTCAGCCGCGCCGATTGGGACGTGAGCCGGGAGAGCTGAACCATCTCATGTTCTTCCCGCGCGGACTGGTCGTCGTGATTCCCCCGTGGAATTTCCCTCTCGCCATTCCCACCGGGATGGTCTCGGCGGCCTTGGTGACCGGTAACGTCGTCCTCTTCAAACCTTCAGAGCGCGCTCCGGTGACGGCTCATCTCTTGGTCGAACTGCTGATGGAAGCCGGTGTGCCGGAAGGGGTTCTCCAATTCGTGCCAGGAGGACCGGAACTTGGTCAGGCGCTGGTTGAACGCCCTGAAGTCCAGATGATCGCCTTTACCGGATCAAAGGAGGTGGGACTTCGGATTCTGGGCCAGGCCGGGCGTGTGGCAACGGGTCAGACGACGGTGAAACATGTGGTCGCGGAAATGGGGGGAAAGAACGCTATCATCGTCGATGAGACTGCCGATCTCGATGAAGCGGTCGCAGGCGTGATGGCGTCGTTCACAGGCTTCCAGGGACAAAAGTGTTCCGCCTGTTCTCGAGCGATTGTCCACGAATCGGTCTATGACCTGTTTCTCCAACGGCTCGCCGACGCCGTCATGAGCCTGCGAATCGGCCCTCCGGAAGATCCAGGCACCCGCATGGGCCCTGTGATCGACGAACGCGCCCGCGCGAAGATCCGCGAGTACGTCGAGATCGGAAAACTCGAAGGACGGCTGGTGGTGGAGCGGCAGGTCACCGGGGCAGGTTGTTTTGTCGGACCAGTCGTCTTCGCGGACATCCAACCTACTCACCGGCTGGCCCATGAAGAGATCTTCGGCCCGGTGCTCGCCGTGATGCGCGCCCGAAGTTTCGACGAGGCCATCCAGCTCGCGAACGCCTCACCCTATGCCTTGACAGGTGGGGTCTATTCACGGAGCCCAGCCCATCTCATGAAAGCGCGCGAAGCATTCGACGTGGGGAACCTCTACATCAACCGTCCCATCACCGGGGCCCTAGTGGGTCGGCAGCCCTTCGGAGGTCATCGGTTGTCCGGAGTCGGCGCCAAGGCCGGAGGCGAGGACTACCTGACGCAATTCACGGTGGCGCGCGTGGTCAGCGAGAACACCCTCCGTCGCGGGTTCGCTCCGGCTCAATGAGGCGGCGTGGCCTTGATCTCCACTTCTTCCAGTTCCTCGGTGATCTCGGCGGTCCAGCCCCGATCCGACTTGATCGGCGGAAGCTCCTGCCGTTCGATGTACTTCACGAGCCCGACCCCTCTGGCAAACCACGCCGTCATCGTATCCGTTCCGACCGCAGTCCGCTTGGCACTGGAGAGATGGATCTTCAGGGTCATGCGAGCTTCGATGCGCACGGCATCCTGATACGTGCCAGCCGGCACGGACACGGCTTCCTTTGCAACCACGGTGACCGACGCCAGCACGTCGGTTCGCTCAACCACATCATCTCCGTCCACATCCGCGTCGAAGGCCAACCCTTTGCGGTCGAATTGCTGAAACGACGACGGGAACGCGAGGGGGAATTGAACAATCTGGTAGGGGATGAGTTGCTTCTCGAGAGCAGTCCCAGGCTCAGACCCGTAATAGACGATGCCAGCGGCGTCCCGGCGATAGTAGCTGTCCGAGGGACCATGGTTACCGGGGTTCGTGTCGTGAAAGATCTTCACGGTGACGCCCTTGATCGTCTCGGTTCCCTTCACCGTTGAGACATTCACGAACTGTTTCGTGGTGATCTTCTGGAGCGGTCCCTCAACCACCTCGCCTCGGTAGCGCCACCGGCTCCCCACAGTGTCCGGAAAGTAATCGTCTGCATTGGCGATGACTTCGGCTCCCGAGGCAGCAGAAGCCGTGAACCCTGTGCTCACAGCGAGTGCCAGAGACCAGCACGCCACTAACCAGCCACTCGTCTTGCCGAGAGGATGATGCATTGGGTGTCACGGTACCATACTTGCCTGAACACCGGCAAGGTCCGGTCCCTCTCTGAGGCCCATACGCCTCACGAGCTTGCCTTCCCTTACCACGTTCCACGATAATACCGCCCGCGAGGCGTCCATGTCGAAATTGTCCGTGTCACGGCCGGACTCCCGAGTCTCTCCGTCTTCGGTCACCCGTCCCACGGTTCTGGTCACAGGGGGATCGCGCGGCATCGGCCGAGCTATCTGTCTGGAATTCGGTCGAGCTGGCTGGCGAGTGGGCGTCCATTACCGAGAACGAAAGGAAGACGCGGCTCGCACGGCCGCGACGATCACTGCTCATGGAGGAGAGGGCATTTCGTACCAGGCCGATATCGGAGATGCACGACAAGTGGACGCGATGGTTCAGGAGTTTGTCTCCCGCTGGAGACAGCTCGATGTCTTGGTGTGCAATGCGGGACAGGCTGCCAGCGGTCTTGTGCTCCGTCTCCGCCCTGATGAATGGAGGGCTGTGATCGAGACGAACCTGACCGGCACATTCCACTGCCTCAAGGCAGCGGCGAGTCACATGCTGGCTCAAGGGGACGGCTCCGTCATTGTCGTGAGCTCATTCGCCGGCGTGCAGGGTCGCGCCGGCCAGTCCGCGTATGCGGCCTCGAAAGCCGGTCTGCTGGGGCTGGTGAAAACAGCGGCTCGTGAATGGGGATGCAGCAACGTGAGGGTCAATGCGATCTTTCCGGGCTTGCACCGGACCGACCTGTCAGAACCGGCTCTGTCGCGTGTGGCCGGCATGGAGGACCATGTCCTCGGACGGTCACCTGATCTGCACGTGGTTGCCCGCTCCGTCTATCACTTGGCTCTCCTGAAGGATGTCTCAGGCCAAGTCTGGAATCTCGACAGCCGACTAATCGCCTCGGTGTAGTCCGCGGCTCTGAGCCAGCCATTCATGGCTCCGGGCCATGAGACAGACTGGATGCCTTCTCCACAACTCAGCCGTTCATCGCAGTCGCTTCCACGTAGCGGTTGCTTCGTCACCGGCACAGATACGGGTGTAGGGAAGACTCTCGTCACGGCTGCTCTCGCACTTTGCCTGAAGCAGCGGGGTCTCCGTGTCGGAGTCATGAAGCCGATCGAGACGGGCCAACCTGACGGCTCAGGTGTCTCTGATGCCGAACGCTTACGGGCAATCGTTGAGGCTCCAGATCCTGTCGAAATCGTCACTCCCTATCGCTTCTCGGCTCCTCTGGCCCCGCTCGCCGCCGCTCGCCTCGCCGGTTCGACAATCGAGATGGACCGGATCGTGGCTGCCTATGAGACCCTTGCAGCGGGTCATCCCATGGTCGTGGTGGAAGGCATTGGGGGGGTCATGGTGCCGATCAGCCCACAGGTCACCGTTCGCGATCTCATCGCGCGGCTTGGGCTGCCCGCCGTCGTGGTGGGTCGCGCGAGCCTCGGCGGCGTCAATCACGCCCTGCTCACAGTGGAGGCGCTCAGAGAGCGTGGGGTCGTCACGCTGGGGATCGTGCTGAATCACCCTGTCGCACCTCCGCGGTCGTCAATGGACGCGATGCAGGAGGAGTCCACCGTTGAGTTGGTGAAGGAGCTCAGCGGAGTTCCTGTGATCGGACCGCTTCCCCATGAGGCTGCGTTCGATCGGGCATGGGAGGCCGGACTGGCTAAAATCGCACAGCATCCTGGCATCCTGGAGCTTGCCTATATGGTCATGAAAAGTGCGACATAAAGGCTCGGGCCGCGTCTCGGATGCGAGGCGCATTCAGAATGGCGGAGATGACCGCGACTCCATCAGCCCCTGCTTCGATCACGGCCTCCAGGGAGTCGATCGTGATGCCGCCGATGGCAAAGACCGGCAACTGAGTCAGCGGTCGGATTTGGCGGAGCCCCTCGATACCAACCACTGGTTCGTGATGTGGTTTCGTGCCGGTCGGGAAGATCGGCCCGAATCCCAGGTAGTCGGCTCCCCCCCTCGTTGCCTCTTCAACCTGCGACGCTCGATGGGTTGAGATCCCGATGATCTTCGCTGGACCCAAGAGAGACCGAGCATGAGAGAGAGACAAATCGTCCTGACCCAGGTGTACCCCATCCGCATCCACTGCCAAGGCAAGGTCGCATCGATCATTCACGAAGAGCAGCGCGCGAGCATCCGCGGCTGCCCGCCGGAGCTTGGTTGCTTGGCGATAGGCCTCTCTCATCGGCGAGGTCTTGTCACGATACTGGAACAACCTCACCCCGTTCTCGGCTGCCTGTGTCAGCACGTCCACGAGGGCACGCTCGGGAGAGGCTGCCGGGTCCAGGATCACGTAGAGACCCTTGAGAGACCGCGATGAGCTGGAGGGAAACGACACCGTTGCTACAAGGTGAGAACGAGCGTGGTGGCCGGGCTCAGCATGCGCTCGCTTCAGTCGGACTGGTTGGTGAGCAGCCGCTCCAGAAAACTGGTCGAGACGCGACCTTTCTGAAATTCCGCATCGCTGAAAATTCGCCTGTGCAGGGGGAGGGTCGTTTTAATGCCTTCGATGACGAACTCATCGAGGGCACGTCGCATCCTGGCCATCGCCTCTTCACGAGTCTGACCGTGGGTGATCAGTTTCGCGATCAGCGAATCGTAGTGCGGCACCACCTGACTGTGCGGTTCCATCGCTGAATCCACGCGGACGCCAAAGCCGCCGGGAGGACGGTACTGCGTCACGAGGCCGGGACAGGGGGTGAACTTCTCCGGACATTCGGCGTTGATCCGGCATTCGAAACTGTGCCCCGTGATGCGGATGTCTTGTTGTCTGAACCCCAGCGGCAACCCGGCCGCAATACGAATCTGCTCTTTGATCAGGTCAATCCCCGTGACCATTTCGGTGATGGGATGCTCGACCTGTATGCGAGCGTTCACTTCCATGAAGTAAAAGTTCTGATCCTTGTCCAGCAAGAACTCCACCGTCCCGGCATTTCGGTAATGGACCGCTCTGATCGCCTCAACAGCCGCTCGTCCTATCTCTCGCCGCAGTCCTTCACTGACGGCTGGTGACGGCGTTTCTTCGACGAGTTTCTGATAGCGGCGCTGAATCGAACAATCGCGCTCTCCCAGAAACACGACTCGTCCCCGGTCGTCGGCCAGCACTTGCACCTCGATATGTCGGGGTTCAAGGAAATAGCGCTCCAAATACACCCCCTCGTGCCCGAAGGCGGACTTGGCCTCGGCCTGAGCAGCCTGGAACGCACGTGCGAGTTCGTCTTCTTTGTTCACCACCCGCATCCCGCGCCCGCCGCCGCCGGCGGAGGCCTTGAGGATGACCGGAAATCCTATTTTCCGGGCTGCTTCCAGCGCCTCGCTCTCGTTTCGAAGCTCGCCGGGGCTGCCGGGGAGGACCGGAAGCCCTCGACGCGCCACGACCTCGCGCGCCTTAGCTTTATCACCCATCAGCGCGATGTTCTCGGAAGTCGGACCAATGAATTTCACCCCGATTGATTCGCAGACCTCGGCGAAATGGGCGTTTTCGGAGAGGAAGCCGTAGCCAGGGTGAATGGCTTCTGCGCCGGTGATTTCGGCGGCGCTGAGCACGTTGGGGATATTGCGGTAGCTCAGGGCATCTTCGGGGGGACCCACGCAGACGTGCTCATCCGCTGCGCGCACATGCCATGAATGGGTATCCGCTTCGGAATGGATGGCGACCGTCTTGATGCCGAGCTCCTGGCAGGCTCGGATGACCCGAAGAGCGATCTCCCCTCGATTTGCGACCAGAATCTTCTTAAACACTCGGTGACTCCGGTGTGGGAGTGAGGCGATCAGGACGTGGGCGTGGGATCAATGAGAAATAACGGCTGCCCGTATTCCACGGGTTTGGTACTTTCAGCGAGAATCTTGACGATCCGGCCGTCAACTTCGGATTCGATCTCGTTCATCAATTTCATGGCTTCCACAATACACAACACCTGTCCTTTTTTCACGAGATCGCCCTCTTCAACGTAGGGATCCGCGTCCGGCGACGCCGATCGGTAAAAGGTTCCAACGATGGGCGACGTGATGGTTACTTTCCCGGCTGTCTCAGCCGGGAGCGGGATGGTCGCGCTCTCGGCAAGGGCGTGGGGAGCGGCGGGAACGATGTCTGCGGTGGCGGCTGCAGCGGCAACAGCGGGTCTCGCACCCGTTTCGTACCTGAGGCGGACCCGGAATCCTCCATGTTCCACCTCCAGTTCCGTCAAGTGGTTCCGTTTCAGAAGGTCAATCAGCTCTTGGATGTGCGCGAGCTGCTCGCCGGACGCATCATTGAGCATGACGCGCTCTGAGGAGGGCCGGGGCAAGGTCGAAGGCAAGGCCGTCAGGCGACCGCCTTCCTTCCGTGGGCGAGGACGGATCCGCGGCTTGCTCACCTCACACGCTCCACATATTCGCGCGTCCTGGTGTCGATCTTGATGACCTCTCCGACCTCCAGGTACAGCGGTACCTTGATCGTCGCTCCGGTTTCGACCACGGCTGGCTTGCTTCCCCCAGAGGCGGTGTCGCCGCGGACGCCTGGCTCTGCGTCAACCACTTTCAGCTCAATAAAAATCGGCAGCTCGACCGCGATCGGTTGGTGTTCGTAGACCATGATCTTCGCGATCATGTTTTCCTTGAGCAGATCGGCGTTGTCCCCCAACTCCTTCTTGTCATAGGTGAACTGTTCAAAGCTCTCGGTATCCATGAAGGTATAAGCATTCCCGGCTGCATACAGGAATTGCATCTCGCGCTCTTCCAGGTTTGGCTCCTGAAACCGCTCGCCTGAGCGAAACGTGCGGTCAAGGATGTTACCGGTCTTGTAGCTTTTCAACTTGGTCCGGACAAACGCCCCGCCTTTGCCGGGCTTCACGTGCTGGAACTCGACGATGTAGTACGGCTCCCCTTCGAGCTCGATACGAGCCCCATTGCGAAAATCAGCTGTCGATATCACGACGTCACTCCCCTCTTCCTTCCCTTGCCTTCCGCGGTTGACGCGGGCTGCGTCACAGTCCTCAGCCGAATGTGGGACGACCGTCTCGCCCTCAGATGTTGGAGTACGGCTTGAATCCCGAGCAGGTAGCCTGTCGGGCCGAATCCCGAGATCTGACCCAGCGCCACCCCTGCAATGTATGATCGCTGCCTGAACTCTTCGCGCTTGTAAATATTGGTCAGATGTACCTCGACGGTGGGAATCGCCACCGCCGCGATTGCATCGCGGATGGCGACACTGGTGTGCGTGTAGCCACCAGGATTGATCACGATGGCGTCGAAACGACGCCTCGCTTCTTGAATCCAGGTCACCAATTCGCCTTCCAGATTCGACTGCTTGATCTGGACCAGGATGCCTTCCTGTTTGGCCAGCTTGGTGATCGCCGCATTGATCGTTTTGAGCGACGCATCGCCATAGACGGACTGCTCGCGTACCCCCAACAGATTGAGGTTGGGGCCATGCAGAACAAGGACATGAAACATACGTAACCCTGCGGGCCTCCGGGTGATGAGAAAATCGGCAGCCTTCTCTTCTGAGGCGTGTCGAAGCGGCGCACATTCTAACAGGCTCAGACGGGAGGGTCAAACATACAAGCCAGAGAACCCTGGGGGAACTGCATAACCGGCTCGAAGGTTACGAGATCCGTCTTTGCCGTATTTTCCCAAGCCACGTCGTTAAGCGCTCGACTTTGTCCGAGGACGGCGACACTTGAGGTGAGGAAGCGTTGGAACTCGCCGCCGTCGCGCTTGCCCTTCCATCACCATCCCCGACCGCAGTTTCCTCTCGAGGATGTGAGGTTGGGCTCGTCGTCCGTGATGCCTCCTGTACTTTCTGAGGAGCGGAGGGGGTACCTGAGCCCAGCCGTTGATCAATGGTTGCCTTGAGAGCCAGAATCTCCTCGTCCTGGGGGTTTACCGACAGCACGACAGAACAGGAACGCAGCGCCGGTTCCGAAGCACCTTCCTGAACGTACAGTTGGGCGAGAGTGCGATGAGCCAGGAGATTTTCCGGGCTCATCTTCACGGCCTCTTCCAGCATGGCTTTCGCTTTCGGAACGAGTCCGAGCTGATAATAGATGCGTCCCAGCGCAACGCGGGCTGTAAGAAATGTCGGATAGGTCTTGAGTCCTTCTTCCAGAACAGCAGCGGCTTCCTGCAACAGGCCTGCTTTGACGTATTCCTCGGCGAGCTGAATAAACACTTTCGAGTGAGGATCCTTGGCCAGCTTCTTCGCCAGCTTGTCGATCTCTGGTGACAAAGAACGCTCAGTACGGGTTGGCTCCGCCATCGTCCCGCCTTACATCGTGTCCGACAATTGTGGCCGTGTTCTTCGCTTAGCCGGGACGTCAAGAGCCTTCACCGCATCCAAAATGCGGTCGGCAAGCGCGCGTTTCGGCATCAGGTCTAACTGCGTGACTCGGCCCTCGCGGTCAACAAGGACCGCCGCATTCGTGTCGGACCCAAACCCAGACCCCTCAGCAGCTACATTGTTGCCCACGATCAAATCAAGCCCTTTCCGTCGGAGCTTCTCTTTGGCGTGCGACTCAACGGCCTGAGTCTCGGCCGCGAATCCCACCAAGATCTGCGACGTGCGCTGCCTTGATAGAAGCTCGAGGATATCGTCGGTCTGTTCCAGCTCCAGCCTCTTCCAGGTTGTGCCCGTCTTCTTGAGTTTTTCGAGCGATTGCCGCCTTGGGCGAAAGTCGGCGACCGCGGCGGCCATGATCACAACGGTTGCCCAGGACAACCGGGAGGTCAACGCCTTGCACATGTCTTCCGCGGTCAGGACTTGGACGAATTCGACCCCCCCTGGAGCTGGCAGTGCGGTCGGCCCGCTGACCAAAATGACCCCCGCTCCTCGTTCGCGTGCGGCCTGTGCCATCGCGTAGCCCATCTTGCCGGATGATCGATTCGAGATGAATCGCACGGGGTCAATGGCTTCATGAGTCGGGCCAGCCGACACCAGCACCCGCTGGCCGACCCAATCCCTGTGCGGACACAATCGTGCTTCAATCGCCGACAGGATGACGTTCTCGTCGGGCAAACGGCCTCGTCCTGTTCGCCCTGAAGCAAGCGGGCCTTCTTCCGGATCAAGCACGAGCACGCCTCGTTCCCGCAGCGCTGCCGTGTGGGCTTTGACGGCCGGGTGGTCCCACATGCCGCCGTCCATTGCCGGGGCCAGGATGAGCGGGCAGGTCGAGGTCAGCACCATGGTGCTCAGCAGATCATCGGCGAGACCGAGGGCGCATTTAGCCAGCACATTGGCGGTCGCCGGCGCGATCACGATGACGTCGGCACGCCCAGGCAGGGTCAGGTGGAGCATGTCCTGATGGGCCGCGAACAGATCTGTGGCCACGGGGTGGCCAGAGAGCACTTCGAAAGTGAGTGGCCTCACGAAACGGGTGGTCGATTTGGTCATGACCACGGACACATCGGCCCCATCCTGCACCAGCGCGCGCAACACCCCGACGGCCTTGTAGGCGGCAATGCTCCCGCTGACACCGAGCACGATGCGCTTGCCCTGGAATCTGGTGTCCGATACAGGCGGCATGAAGTCGTCCTATTCTTCGCCTTCGTGTTCCGCCGGCTTCGTCGAGTCGTCCACATAGACGCCCAGTTCTTTTTTGATCTCTCGAGCGTCTTCTCCCGTCATCATCGCCATTCGTTCGGTCTCGCTTTCCTTGCCTCGTTTGGCGTCCTTCATCGCGTGCCGGGCTTCCTTGCCTTTGAGGTACTTGATCTTGCCCTGGAGGACTTCATCGAGCGCAATCGTGGTCTCCTTCGTGAATTTCGATGTGCCGGTTGGCCTCGCACCTTGGATCAGATGCTTGGCGCGTTCTACTGCGACAATGACCAACCGGTGACGAGAATCAAACTGCTCCTGGCCGTATTGTGACAGCAAGGATTGGATGTCAGTCATGGTGTTTCGTCCCCCCTGTTGTTGTGCTCATCCCTCCGCGCTCCGTTGGCTTGTTGTCCTTCTCGCGAATGAAATTCTCTTCCAGCCAGGCCATATCCAGGCGTTTGGTCTTCGTTCGCTCCGCGAGGATGATGCCTTCCAGTTCTTTGAGCGCTTGCGTGATGTCGTCGTTCCTCACGATATAGTAGTAGTCTCGGTAGCTCCAGACTTCCTCGCGAGCTTTCTGCAGCCGTCGTTGGATTTCCTCCGGTGAATCCCCCGCCCGTTGCAGCAGCCGAGTCCGCAGTGCTTCGATGCTGGGAGGCATGATATAGATAAAAATGGCATCGGCGAACTTTTTCTTGATTTGCATCGCCCCCTGCGTATCGATCTCGAGCAGCACGTCAATGCCGTTCTCCATCTTCTCGGTCAGCACGCTCCTCGGTGTACCGTACAAATGCCCATACACAGGCGCCCACTCGGCGAACTCGTTTCGTTGCACCATCTCTTGGAAGACGCTTTCCTCGATGAAGAAATACTCCCGGCCGTGCAATTCCCCAGGACGAGGCTTCCGAGTGGTGTAGGACACCGACCGCCAGAGGACAGGGACCACTGAAACGATTTCCTTGCACAAAGTTGTCTTTCCGGCACCGGACGGTGCGGATACCACAAACAACAACCCTCTCCGTTCCATGGGCTCCTTCGACAGCCTGCTCGGTCTGGCTAAAGGTAGGCGTGTGATCTGCTGCCCGCGCTACTCGATATTCTGCACCTGTTCGCGGATTTTTTCCAGCTCACCTTTAATTTTTACCACGTGGACCGCGATCGCAGCATCGTTGGCCTTCGCCCCGATCGTGTTGACCTCCCGCCCCATTTCCTGAAGCAGAAAATCCAGCGTCCTTCCCACCGGTTCTCGACTCTTCAACGCCACCTCGAATTGTGTCAGGTGGGAGCCGAGTCTGGTCAGCTCTTCGGTCAGGTCGCATCGGTCTGCGTACTGAGCCAATTCTTGATTCAGGCGGCCAGCGTCCACCGGCGCATCGGCCCCGACCAATTTTTCGATGCGAGCCTTCATGCGGTCAAAGTACTCCTGGATGACCAACGGCGCACGGGCGCTGATGCTGCTGGTCTCGTCACGAATCATTTCCAAGCGCGCTTTCACGTCGCGCACCAGTGCCTCACCTTCCCGGCGCCGCATGGCGTCGAGATCGGACACAGCGCCGGCTACAAGCCGTCTGACGATCCGTTTCAACTGCCTGTCCTCAGCCGGTCGTTCGACGACCGACACAAGATCGCGCAGACCTGCCAACAGTGCCACATCGACTGTTCCACCCAAGTGCAGCTCTCGCTGGAGCTCGCGAAGTAGACGATGGTACTGCCTGGCGAGTGCTCGGTCAAGACTGAGCGATTTCTCACCTTCCCTGTGTCCGATCAGGGAGACCGTCAGCTCGATCCTTCCGCGTGTGCAGCGACGTTGGAGGGTCCGCTTGAGGTCGTCCTCCAAAGAAGACAGAGTTTTTGGCAGACGCATGACCACTTCGCAAAATCGGTGGTTGACGGACCTGAGTTCCGCCGCCACCGACCCGCCGGTCCAGACGGCTTCGCGCCTGCCATAGCCGGTCATGCTTCTCATCATCGTGGTCGCTTCCCCTCCCACGCACACTCCGCATACAACACGCAGTGCGCACACGCGGGTTTCCTGGCCATACACACGTAGCGACCGTGCAGGAGGAGTCGCTGTGATCCTGATGTCCACTGAGCGAGCGGGATCAGCCGCTGCAAAGCCAGCTCGATGCGTTCAGGGTCCTCGCTTACCGCCAGGCCGAGTCGGTTGGCCACCCGCTTGACGTGGGTGTCAACGACGACAGCCGGTTGGCCGAAGCAACTCCCCAAGATCACGTTGGCAGTCTTCCGCCCGACCCCTGGCAGCATGACCAGCTCTTCCATCGTGTTGGGGACCTCACCGCCGAACCGTTCAATCAACATGCGGCCACAGGCCACGATGTTTCGGGCCTTGCTCTTGAAGAACCCGGTTGACCGAATGATGGCTTCCAGCTCGGCGAGATCAGCATCGGCGTAGTCCGCCGCCCGGCGGTATCTCTTGAACAACACCGGCGTCACGTGGTTGACTCGCTCATCCGTGCATTGGGCCGACAGGATGGTGGCGATGAGAAGCTCCAAGGGGGTGTCATAGGTCAACTCCACCTTGGCCGAAGGCACCGCTCGTGTCAGCGCGCGGAGCATGCGTGCTGCGCGTCGTTTGGCTGCCTGGCTCGGCGATGCGCCCGTCGGCTGCCCGCTGCGCATGCTCGGCATCGCGTCGTCTCCACAGGGCTCAGGACATGCCAATTCCGCTCTCGACTGATTGCTGGGCTTGGTCACTGACCTCAACAGAGGCGGCCGGGAGGCGAAAGCACTTCTCTGCCAGAGTCTGCTCAAGCAAGGCGACCATCGGCACCAGGGTAGAGGGTTGCAGCGCTGAGATGCCGAGCGCGTCGTAACGACGACACAGCGCCTCGGCTTCATCGGCTCGCAGACGGTCGCATTTATTGAAGACCCCAATCCGTGGAATCCGTTCCAGCTCAAGCTCGACCAGAATCGCCTCGACCGCCTTGATCTGTCCCTCGACATCCCTGGCGCTTGCGTCCACGAGATGCAGCAACACGTCGGCATCCCGGAGCTCCTCCAGGGTGGTCCGGAACGCCCCAACCAGTGCTTTCGGCAGATCGCGAAGGAAGCCCACGGTATCCGTGATGATGACTTCCTTGTGACGGGGAAACCGCAGCCGGCGGCTGGACGTGTCGAGGGTTTCGAAGGGACGGTCCTCAACGGGCACATGACTTTCAGTGAGCGTGTTCAGCAGAGTGGATTTTCCGGCGTTCGTGTAGCCGACGATGGAGATGATGGGGATCCGGTGGCGAAGGCGGCGAGCACGGCGTTGGTCGCGATGACGCGCAAATCCGGCCAGCTCTCGTTCGAGATGTGCAATCCGGTCGCGCACCCGACGTCGATCCGTTTCCAGCTTGGTCTCCCCTGGGCCCCGTCCTCCGATGCCACCACCCAGTCGAGACAATGCCGTGCCACGTCCCGACAACCGCGGTAACAGATACCGGAGTTGGGCCAGCTCCACCTGGATTTTCCCTTCCCGACTGTGAGCCCGACGGGCAAAGATATCCAGAATGAGTTGCGTACGATCGATCACCTTCATCTCGGTCATTTCGGCGATGGCCCGCGCCTGAGCCGGAGTCAGGTCCTGGTCGAAGATGAGCAGGTCGGCGCCGCGATGCAGGGCTTTGATCACGACGTCCTTGAGTTTACCGCTTCCCAAGAGATACTTGGGGTGGATGTCCTGCGACCGTTGGAGCACCGTCTCCAGCACGGTCATGTCATCGGACCGGACCAGTTCCGCCAATTCCTCCAGTCGTTCCTCCTGTTCGGCTCGACTTCGTTTTGAGGCGCTGATCAGGATGGCGGCTTCCTGTCCGTTCCGTATCACATGACTGGAGGTCACGCGTGCCAACTCGGCTTCGAGGGCCTCCACGAATTTGTCGTATTCCAGCTGGAATGCGCGGAATGGGCGAGATGCCCATGCTTCATAGACCCGACCCTGCTGGTTTTGCGGGAGAAGGTGCGCGACGTGCATGTCGGCCGGTAATCCGTCGGTTCCAACCCCGATGGCGGCGATGAGATCCAGCCGGAGCAGAGCCAAGTCGGTCAGGTCATCTTGCGTGAGCGGTTCATTGTGCAGATGGGTGTGAACCAGCCTCACTCCGCGCAGCAACCGGCGACCAAGGCGACCCAGGTCAGAGAGCACCAGTTCTCGTCCGTTCCCGACGATCACTTGGTCTATCACTCCGCGTCGTGTGATCACCAACCCGATTTGGCATCGGATTTCATGCGACAGTTCGGTGCAGGCCCTCGCCAATTCCGGGGTGATGACTGTGTCAACGGGCACTCGGCGACGGTACAGATGCTCCAGCCGTAGCAGTTGGTTCGCCTTCAGGCCGTTGACATTTCCATGGACGGTTGGAATGGGGCTTACTCCTTAGAAGCGTGTCATGGCCGGCCGATGATGCGGCGACTCCGCCGTTGCTTCCAGTTGCCATGATGCGAATCGACCTTGAGCATATGCCTTGAGCCCTGCTGCCGCGATCATCGCTGCATTATCGGTGCAGTAGGCAAGAGAGGGAAGGCTCAACCGGATGCCGGTTGAGACCGCTCGTGAGACCAGCACCGTACGGAGCCTTGAGTTGGCGGACACCCCTCCCACCACGGCCACGGCCCCAACCTTGAATCGTCGAACGGCCTCAAAGGCTTTCTCCACGAGCACGGCCACGATGGCTTCCTGGAAACTGGCTGCGATGTCCGCTACCCGCCTGGGCTGTCCGGCTCGGTCAAGGTCACGGAGATAATATAACAAGGCGGTTTTGATTCCGCTGAAACTGAAATCGAGGTTGCCTCGCTTCAGATAAGCTCGCGGGAATCGAATGGCGCCGGCGTTGCCCGTGCGGGCGATCCGATCAATGGCCGGCCCGCCCGGATAGCCGAGTGACAGCATCTTGGCCGCTTTATCAAAGGCCTCGCCGGCTGCGTCGTCCAGTGTATGGCCGACCAACTCATACGAGCCTGCTGGGTTTACCAGATAGAGATGGGTATGTCCTCCCGAGACGATCAACACGACACAGGGTGTCGGGAAATCCGGGTGATCAATCCACGCCGAGGCCAAATGCCCTTCCAAATGATTGACATCAATGAGCGGAATCCGCAACGCATAGGCCAGCGCCTTGGCAAAGCTGACGCCGACAAGGAGCGCTCCGGCCAATCCCGGTCCATTGGTGACCGCGACCGCGTTGAGGTCTGACCAGGCGATCCGTGCCTGTCGTATCGCTTCCAAGACCACAACCTCCACGGTTTCGATGTGCCGTCGTGAAGCCAACTCTGGCACGACTCCTCCATACCGCCCGTGCAGGTCATGCTGGGAGTACACCACGTTTGACGCGACACGTCCGTCGCCCGTGACGATGGCGGCGGCGGTTTCGTCACAGGAGGTTTCCAGACCCAGGATCGCGGCTGGTGGTGAAGGCATCGGGTCCTCTTATTGACGCGCCGAGACCGGCCAGCAGGCTGGCCTCTCATGTTCCGGAGAGGAGGACGGTGTGAGGAATGCACAGGGGGGCACCTGGGGAGCGCGAACCGAAAGCGTGACTGACCTGCTGATACAGAACGACCCCCGTGGAAGTGCTGCCACGAGGGTCGTCCTGCTGCCTGTCATGAAGCCCTGCTGGGGAGATTCTTTCAAGCTGTGCTGATCCGTCAGTGGCAGGAGCGAAAGGGTGGTCAGACTTCCGCCATCGCTTCTTCTTCGACGAACGCCGGCGCCCCATCCCTCATGACAACCTTGATCTTGCGGGCATCCTTAAACCGACCCTTGATCAGTTCCTCAGAGAGCGGATCGCCGATAACCCTCTGAATGGTCCGTCGCATCGGGCGCGCGCCGTACAACGGCTGATAGCCTTCCTGAATCAACCACTGTTTGACGTCGTCATTAATCTCGATCTGAACCCCACGCTCCAGTAAGCGCACGTTCAGCTCCCTGAGCAGGATGTCCAGGATACTGAACAGATGCTCCTTCTCGAGTTGATGGAAGACCACTACTTCGTCAATCCGGTTCAGGAACTCCGGGCTGAAGGCCCGTCGCAGCTCAGTCAACACCTCGTCCTTCATCCGCCGGTTCTGCTCACTCTGTTCGGGACGGTGAAATCCCAGCGAGACGCCCTTCTGGATGAGCTTGGTGCCCAGGTTGGAAGTCATGATCACGACCGTGTTCTTGAAATCGACTTTTCGGCCCAAGCTGTCGGTCAACACGCCGTCATCCAACACCTGAAGCAGCACGTTGAAGACATCGGGATGGGCTTTCTCAATCTCATCAAACAACACCACCGAGTAGGGACGGCGACGGACCTTCTCAGTCAACTGCCCGCCTTCCTCGTACCCGACGTATCCAGGGGGTGCTCCGAACAGACGCGAACTGGTGAACTTTTCCTGGTATTCCGACATGTCGATGCGAACCAGGGCGTCCTCTGTGTTGAAGAGGAATTCCGCCAAGGCCCTAGCCAGTTCCGTCTTCCCAACCCCCGTGGGGCCCAGGAAGATAAATGACCCGATCGGCTTCTTGGCCTCCTTCAGCCCGGCGCGGGACCGGCGGATCGCCCGGCACACAGCCGAGATGGCCTCATCC
>JBOHOI010000005.1:0-33590 GCA_050731155.1 Nitrospiraceae bacterium
ATGGAAAAGCCTCAGACCCCTGACGACACCGCAAGCCTTCCGCGCGCGGTGTTGATCGTGCTGCTGCTGATGGTGGGCGCCGTCGCCGTACGGTTTGGCATGGAGGTGCTGCTGCTCGCCAGGAAAGGCGAAATGCGGGACTTTGCCGCCTATTACACGGCGGCGGTCGTAGCGAAATCCGGCGCCTCATTTTACGACCCCCAGCCCAAGCGTGTCTGGTTTCTCGACAACGACAATCCTGATCTGATCGCCACAGCCAAGCAGCTCGGGACAATGCACCGACACGACAGTTTTGAGCACGTGCATATCTTCTCCTACCCTCCGGCCATGATGTTCATCATGCTCCCCCTCGCGTCCGCGCCTCTTCACGTTGCCAAGTTAGCCTGGCTGGTTCTGTTAATCGTGGCGATCGGCTTCGGCATGTGGCTCCTGGCGCGGACACTCCGGAGCGGACTGCTTATCACTCTCTGCATGGTCTTTCTGGCCGTCACGTTTCATCCGATCCGCAACACCCTTGATCTCGGCCAGGTGAACGCGGTCATCTTTTTATTCTTGGCCCTGTTTTTTGCCCTCTACAGACAGGGGAGAGACACGACGGCAGGAGTAATTCTGGGTGTCGTGACCGCTCTTCGGTTTCATCCGGGATTCCTGATCCTGTACTTATTCTGGCGGCGGGAATTCCGTCCGGCACTGGTGGCCCTTGCCACCGCCTGCGCGGTGAGCGTGCTGGCTCTCTTTGCCTTCGGGATAGACCAGAGTGTGATGTACTTCACTCAGGTGGCGCCGAAGTTCTCCACCGCCTTGGTCTCAATCGAGAACCACTCACTGGCCGGGTTTCTTGCGACTGTTGGGCGCGCGATGGGCTTGAGCGATCCAAGCCAGCCGGTCAGTTCGCCCTGGACTGCCAGAATTGCCGCGGGACTGGTCCTGACGGCGTCGGCGCTGCTTCTTCCCCGCGTCCCTGCCCCCCGGCATTCACGGACAGCGACCCTGGAATTTGCGCTTATCTTGGTCATGATCCCCCTGGCAACACCGAACGCCTGGATCAATCATCTTGTGACCATCATTCCAAGCCTGTGGATTCTCTTCGACAATCTCGTGAAGGAGGAGAGTCCGCGCGGCATCCTCCGGCCTTGTCTGGCCGGTGCTGCCACCATCATGATCGGGGTGGTGGATGACTTTTACATGCATCCGCTGCTGGCGCATGGGGCGCTGGTCCTGGTCTCAGAAATCAAGTTTTACGGACTCGCTCTGGTTTTTCTGACGCTGGGATGGATGCTTCGCGACGCTAGGGGACCTCGCACGTACTAGGCGAACATGCGCATCTGCATGGTATGCCCCTCATATCCCCCGCAGGACGTGACCTGCGGGGTCGGAGATTACACGCAATGCCTGGCTGAGGAATTGGTCCGACAGGGTGAAGAGGTGCTCGTGGTGACCTCCGATCGCTACCGTGGGAAAGCGGACAGATCCATCCCCGTGCTCCCAACAGTACAGAGCTGGACGCTTGGCACTGCCTGGTGGCTTACGGGATCGAGGAAGCATCCACCAATAGATCTGATCCATCTGCAGTACACCCCGGACCTCTACGGGCGCGGCCTGGGGTTCAAACTGATCCCGCTCCTTACCAGGCTGCGGGCCAAGGGACTGCCCACCATCGTGACCTTTCACACCTTGACCGGAGGTTCCCGGCAGACCAAGATCGTAGCCCTGTTCCTCTTTGCCACCGCCCACCACAGCATCAGTGCGAATGAGGAGGTCAGCGCCATGCTTCGCCGGTATCTGCCGGCGCTCGCAAAACGCTGGACTGAAATCCCGATCGGCACGAACATCCAAGCAGTCCTGACCAACGAAATCCTGGACAGGCGGACCGCCCGCACGCGTCTCGGTCTTCCTGAAGACGCGCTGCTCCTGGCCCATTTTGGCCTGGTCTATCCCGGGAAGGGTCTCGAGACGATCATAGCCGCGCTTCCCAAGATCCTTCGCCACCAGCCTCGCGCACGTTTAGTGATCCTCGGCGACACCCGTCCAGAAAATCAGGAATACCGCAGGACCCTCACAGCCCTCGTGGATCGCCTGGGCGTCACGTCGGCTGTCATCTGGGCGGGACGGCGATCGCAGGAGGACGTGTCGCACCTCCTCCGCGTGTCCGACGTGTTTGTCGTTCCCTACGACGACGGGGCTTCAATCCGCCGTGGCAGCTTGATGGCCGGGCTGGCGCATGGCCTCCCGGTCGTCAGCACCCACTCCGCTCTGCCATCCTTCTATCTCAGGGACAGCGTGAACGTGGCGTTAGTGCCGCCGAAAAACGCCGACGCGCTCGCGGCCAAGATCACCTCCCTGCTGGCGGCACCGGAAGAAACCGCACGTCTCGCCAAGGCCGCAGTGGCCTTGGCAGAGCAGTTCTCGTGGTCCTTGATCGCTCGACAAACTCGGGCTCTCTATGCCCGAGTCCTACGACGATGAGAATTTTGGTCCTGACTCCCACCTTTCTACCGGTCGTTGGAGGAGCCGAGTTGGTCCTCTTCGAGGTGTATAGGCGGCTGGCGCTGCGGCATGAGGTCTGCCTCGTCACTCCGGTGTTGGCTCCGGCTTTGCTGCGTGACCAAGCCAGTCAGGAATATGACGATGCGGTTCCGTTTCCCGTGGAGCGGTACCATGACAGACTCTCGTTCATGATGATCCCCGGTCATCGCTGGAGTGGCGGAGCGATCCCACCCTTCTCGCTGTCAGCCATTGCCGCCGTCCGCGCGGCTGTCCGGCGCTTCCATCCCGACGTCCTGAATGTCCATTATCTGATGCCGACCGGCTTAGCCGGTGTGGTGGCTGACCGGTGGCTGGGACTCCCGACGGTCGTGACGATGAACGGCCGGGACGTGCCTGGTCCCGGTGTTCCGGTCCTGTGGCGTTGGTGGCAGCGGGCGATCCTCGCGCTCGTCACGGATGTCACCTACGGCTCTCACTACTGCCAGACGGCACTCTACTCAGGCGCTCGCGCTCGTGGGCAGATTGTCTATAACGGTGTGGAGATTCCTCCTCCATTAGGCGACGGTCACTCGGTTCGCCGTGCTCTTGGCATCCCGGCAGAGGAGCCGCTGATCTTCGCGCTCCAGCGACTAGGGACTGAGAAGCGAGTGGATGTCCTGCTCCATGCCTTGCGCCGCTGTCGCGAGCAGACCAGTGCCGGGATGCTGATGATCGGAGGCAAAGGCCCCGAGGAGGGTAGGCTTCGCAGCTTGGCTGATGAACTCGGAATCCAAAAACAGGTCCGGTTCGTCGGGTACATTCCAAAGGAACAGCTGTCATCCTATTTCCTTGCCTGCGACCTGTTTGCATTCCATTCCACCTTTGAAACCTTCGGCGTCGTCGTGGCCCAGGCCATGAGTTACGGCCGGGCTGTGGTCACCGTCCGCAATACGGCCCTGCCTGAAGTGCTGGGTGACGGAGGTCTGTTGGTGAAAACAGGGGACTGGCAGGGATTTGGGGATGCCCTGGCCCGGTTGGTCGAAGATGAGGCGCTGCGACGACGTCTGGGTGAGGCTGGTCGCACCCGCGCTGAAGCCTTGTTTAATTGGGATCGAATCGCGGAGCAATATGAAACGGCCCTGACCCACGCCGCTGGCCGGAGGCAGTATGCCGATTAGAGTGCTCTACCTCCACCATGTCAGACAGATCAGCGGTGCAGAACAGAGCCTTCGGCTGCTGTTCCGTCACCTGGGCCGTGATCACGTCTTTCCACATTTTGCAGGACCAGCGGCCGGGCCCTTTCCGAGCCTAGTGGCGCAGGATGGGATTCCGGTCTTTCCTGTCCCCTTTGGTCCCCTGCGAAACATCCGCGGCCTGGTCCGCTCGGTCTGTCAATTGCTGCGACTCATCCGCGAGCACCACATCGAGCTGTTGCACGCCAACGGTCCTCAGACGAATCTCTGCGCCGGCCTGGCTGGCCGGTTGGCCCACATTGCCGTCGTGTGGCACGAACGAAATTTATTATATGGGAGCATGTGGGATGTGGACCGACTCTTGGCTGGGCTCGCGACCAGGATCATTTGCAACTCCGACGCCATCCGCGAACGGTTTCGTGGCAGCAGGGCCTGGGCGAAGTCGGTGACGATTTTGAATGCCGTTGACACAAACGAATTCAATCCTGAGATTCCTCGCGAACCGTTCCGCCGCGAGCTGCAGATCGCTCCTGAAGTGCCGGCTGTCGGGATCGTAGGACGCATCGGCCTCGGAAAAGGACATGACCATTTCGTCGAGGCGGCCATTCAGCTTCTCCGCGCTGGGTCTCCAGCGCAGTTCCTCATTATCGGCGACTCTCTTTTTCCGCAAGACGTCTGGCGGACCGACATGCTCCGCAGTCGGGTCAAGGACGCAAGGCTGGAGGATCGCATCAAGATCGTCGGATTCCGCCCGGACGTTCCATCAGTCATGCGGGGTCTGGACGTACTGGTCCTCGCCTCGGATGCCGAACCCTGCGGCCGGGTCCTGTTTGAAGCCATGGCTTCGGGCACTGCGATCGTGGCCACGAACAGCGGGGGTACCCCGGAAATCGTCCGTGACGGACAGGAAGGCCTTCTTGTTCCACCGCGCGATCCCCACGCACTGGCTGGCGCGATCGGCCGAGTGATCGAAGAACCATCGCTGCGGACAAGATTGGGGCAAGCAGGCCTCGCAAGGATCCGGTCGGAGTTCACCGTTGAGCGGCATGCCGCCCGCACGTTGGAGGTCTATGAGGCAGCCTTGCATCGCCCCTGAATCGAGCAGGACACCCTCGACGAGACCTCTTTCGTGCTTTCTCTGCAGGTCAGAGGACATCCGGAGGCATTGGGAAGGATCCGACAAGAAGTTTCAAGGACCGGGCCGTTTCACCTATGTCAAGTGCCACGGATGCAGGCTCGTGTGTCTCCACCCGCGCCCCTCTGCCCAGGAGCTGGCTCAGTATTATCCAGATCATGTGACGGTCGTCCGGAGAGACGGGGAGGGCACCTGGCTTGAGCAAGCCAGACAGTGGCTAAAGCAGATCGTTGCTGAAGAATGGTATGGGTATCGTCCTCAGCCCAACGTCATCCGCGCGTCGCACTTTCGCTTGCTGCGGAAAGTCATGGGGTTCCCCTTTCGTCCATTCCTGCGCCAAGTGCCACGCCAACGATCAGGAGGACGGGTGCTGGATATCGGGTGCGGCAGCGGTGGCTACCTTGCCTTTCTGACAAAGCTCGGCTGGACCTGCCACGGCATCGAACCGGGACCGAAGAGTCGAGCCTATGCCCAGGAAGTCCTGGGATTGACGGTCCACCATGGCCCACTCCAATCCTGTCGATTCCCCGATTCGTTCTTCGACGTGGTCACGATGTGGCACGTTATCGAACACTTACCTGATCCGCTGGAAACCCTTCAGGAGATCCGACGCATCCTGAAACCAGATGGGATCATCATGTTGAGAACCCCAAACGTGGACAGTTTGGAAGCCAGGCTGTTCAGAGGTCATTGGTACGGCCTCGACCCGCCGCGCCACTTGTTCGTCCTTGCTCCCGACACGATCAGGGCCATGCTGGAGCGGAGCGGATTCGTGATAACCCGATTGTCCTATCAGTACCATTTCGTTGACTGCTCTCGGAGCCTCCTGTACCTTCTGAGTGAGTGCAAATCATCACGTCTCTACAGACTGCTGGCGCGAAGGATCTGGTACTTCGAAGTCGCGCTCGTGATCTGTTCTCCGCTACGGAGAATCCTCGGACATGGGGGCGCCATGCACGTAGAAGCTCGAAAGGCATCGTCGTGACCAAGCAGCCGCGCTTGTGGGATTCCGGCGAGCGGGTTCCCGCTGAGTTACACAACACACTCTACCTCGAGTTGCTCGCAGCCTACGAGACCGCACGGAAACTGCTCCAGAACGGCGTCGTGCTGGATATCGGTTGCAGTGCAGGCTATGGAGCAAATCATCTGGCAGGAGAGGGTCGGCTGGTGCTCGGCATCGATGGCGAACCGGCAGTCGTCCAGTCAGCGGCTCGTCATCATCAGCGTCGAGGCCTATCGTTTGCCTGCATGGATGGGACGCATCTTGGCGTACGGAGTGCGAGCGTGGACCTGGCCTGCGCCTTTCAGGTTCTCGAGCATGTGTCTGATGCGGACCAGTTCCTCACTGAGCTGGCCCGTATCCTGCGTCCTTCCGGCCTCGCGATTTTGTCTACACCAAACGCGCTGACCCACAAGGGCCCCAGAAATCCCTTCCATGCGCACGAGTTCATGCCGGAAGAACTGCGAACGCTCCTTGGCCGTCACTTCACCTTCGTCTCGCTGGCAGGGCAACGTCGTCCCGCTGAAGTCTATCTCCTAGAGCAAGCCTGTCAGCAAGTCCGCCGCTGGGATGTGCTGGGACTCAAGCGGCTCCTGCCTCGCAGGCTGATCTCGCTTGCGGTCCTTGCGATAGCCAAATTGAACCGGCTGACGCCGCCCCAGCACATGTCGCTTCAGAGCTTTCCTCTCTCACCGGACACCGACAAGGCTTACAGTCTGTTCGCTCTCTGCGGACATGCTCCCCTTCCTGAACCAAGGTTCCAGACGGTTGGCAATTCATGAATCGTCCGGATGTCTCAATCATCATTGTCAGCCTGAACACCAAACAGTACCTAGAGGGATGCCTCGCTGCGATCGCCTCAGCCGCAAAGGACGTGAACATCGAGGTCATCGTCGTGGACAACGGGTCCAGGGACGGCACGCAGACCATGGTGACAGAACAGTTCTCCCACGTCCGGCTTATTCAGAATCAGGAGAACCTCGGGTTCGGGCGAGCCAACAATATCGGGGCTCGGGCGAGTAGGGGCAGGACCCTCTTGTTGCTCAACAGCGATTGCGAGCTGGCACCGGACACTCTCAAGGCTATGACCGAGGCGCTCGAGCAGGACACCTCCCTTGACGGCCTGTTCTGCCGGTTGCTGAACCCTGATGGTTCACTGCAACCCTCCATCCACCGATCCTTTCCGTCTCCTTGGAGCCTGATCGGCGACCTGTTCTTTCTTTCCTCGCTCCGTTACGCGCTGTACCGTCGACCTGCCCTCCACCGGTGGTTGCTCCGCTCGACGGTCAGGGCTCACCAGCAAGCCCAGGATGTGGCATGGGGCGGGGGGGCCTGCATGCTCCTCAGACGAGAGGCTTTTGAAGCCATCGGCGGCTTTGACGAACAGTTCTTCGTCTACTGCGAGGATATGGATCTTTGCAAACGACTCCATGACGCAGGCTTCCGCCTCCGCTACCTGCCTGGCCCCTCCTCGATCCATCATTGGGGTAAGACCATAGCCCAGCATCCGGCGGCCATGCTCCGAGAGGCATACGGAAGCCGAATCTACTATTTCGAGAAACACTTCCCCGGCTGGGGAGGTTCCGTTGCTCACTGGATATCATTCGCTGAACTGAAAATCCGACTCATCGCCTTTACTCTCTTGGCTCTCGTGCCGTCGAGTCGCCAGCAGACCTGGCGGGATCTGGCCGCGGCAAACGCCGCCTGCCTGCAGACACTGCGGGAATTCCCTGTTCTTCAAGCCGAGGGTCAGTTGCCATTCAAGACCGAGGCGCTCCCTCTGCTGCTCTCGATCGTTGTTCTGTTCAGTCTTGTTCGATACTTCCACGACATCGCTAAAGTTCTGGTTGAATCTCCCTTCATTGATTTCGCCCATTACTACAGCTACGCCACCATGGTCTCGCTTGGTCAGGACCCATTTGATCCCCAAGCCGTGGCGCGCATGGATGACGTACTTCAGATCCGCCGGGCCGGAGCAGCGGCAAATTATCCCCCCCTGTTTTATCTGTTCATGCAACCGTGGGTGCTGCTCCCATTTCACCCGGCATCGGTCCTCTGGTTAGCGATCAACCAAGTGTGCCTGCTTGCTGCACTGGCGTTCTGTTTCCGACAATGTCCCGCGTCGGGTCCGGTGCGGGCCGCAGCGGTTCTGTTCATCCTACTGAACTACCAGCCACTTATCGAGAACGTCGCCTTGGGGCAGATTAATGTGCTCCTGCTGTTCCTTGTCACGCTCGCCTGGTGGAGTGTGCGGACCGGACATCCCTGGGTTGCCGCCGGAGCCGTGGCGATGACCGTTCACACCAAGGTGCAGTACGGTCTGTTGATCCCGCTGCTTTGGTGGAGCGGTCAGGGACGTGTCGCCACCCGTTCGTTGCTCCTCGCTGGCCTGGGGGTGGGAGTTGGTCTGCTCGTGCTGGGTCCTGCTCAGCACCTCCAGTACGTCCGATACCTGTTTTCGATGCCGGACTACATCACAACCTGGACCGCGAACCTCTCTCCCCGGGCCACGCTGCACCGTTGGCTCGGCACCTCCAGTGAAGGACATCTCCTTGCCGAAGGCCTGTGGCTGGCTCTTGACGTGGCGTTCCTGACGCTGGTCGCGCGATCGCTGCCGCGGTCCACCCCGCCTGGTTCCCCCGCGTCGGACTGGTCGTGGGGACTGGGGCTGACGGCTGTGTTCCTGTTGTCTCCCATGGCCTCTGAGCATCATCTGGTTGTCTTGCTCCTCCCCTTGACGCTTCTCCTCCTCGCCGCGCCCACCGCGTCGATGAAACCAAGCAATCTCGTGTTGTTCGTCGCCGCCGCGCTGCTGCTCGGAAGTCGCTATTCGTTGGAGCAATTTCCCGCGTTTCATCATGGATGGCTGTCCCTTCTCTCGACCGGCAAACTGGTGGGGGTGGGGGTCTTGTCCTGGCTGCTCATCCGCCGCCTTCGAGACATCAGGAGGTTCGCTCCGTGACCGCCTCGGTCCTCAAGCCTGCGGGTCATTCTGACTTGGCGATTGTCATCCCAGCCTGGAACGAGCGGGAGAATCTCGAGCTGTTGCTCCCGGCCGTGAAGGAAGTGCTCGCCGAGCTCAATCTGACAGCGGAGATCGTGATCACCGACGGCGGATCCCAGGATGGCACGCGTGAAACGACGGAGCGGAAAGGGGCCCGCGTCGTGATCCAGCAAGAACGGGGCTACGGAGGGGCGCTGCTTGCCGGCTTCGCAGCTACCTCGGCTCCCTACATCGTCACCATGGATGCGGACCTGTCCCACCGGCCCGTATTCCTGGAGGAATTTTGGCGTCGGCGAAATGAGGCGGAGGTCCTGATCGCGTCCCGTTACGTCGAGGGAGGCCGGGCAGACATGGGGATCGTTCGCCGTCTGCTGAGCCACCTGTTGAACCGCACCTATCGTCGGGCCCTGTCCCTGCCGCTCCGCGACCTGTCCAGCGGGTTCCGGATGTACCACCGCAACGCGCTGACTGGATTGAAGCTGGTCGCGCGGGATTTTGACGTGCTGGAGGAAATCCTGATTCGCGTACATGCCCAGGGATGGCGCATTCTGGAAATTCCGTTTCATTACATGGCTCGCGGGTCCGGCCGCTCCCACGTCCGGCTGGTCAAGTTCGGGCTGGCGTTCCTGCGGACCTTGTGGCGCATGTGGAAACTGCGCAACTCGATCGCCTCCGCGGACTACGACTACCGGGCCTTCACGAGCCCAATCTGGCTGCAGCGCTACTGGCAGAGGACCCGCCATCGGATCATCCTGGGATACCTCGAGAAGCGTGAGGACCTCTTGGACATCGGTTGCGGCTCCAGCCGAATTATTGTGGACCTACCTGCTGCGGTCGGACTGGACATTCTTCAGAATAAACTGCGTTGGCTGCGAAGGCACCATCGCCTCTTGGTCAGAGGAAGCTGCGACCACCTCCCGTTCCGTGACGGCAGTTTCGCCACCCTGATCAACTCGGAGGTTATTGAGCACGTTCCTGATAGGCCGGAGATTCTGACCGAGATGTGGCGAGTTCTTCGACCCGGAGGAATCCTGATCCTGGGAACTCCGGACTACGGCCGTTGGCTTTGGACGGTCCTGGAGTGGATGTACGGAAAAGTTCATCCGGGTGGCTATGGCGAGGAGCACATTTCTCATTTCACGCGAGAGCAACTCGCCACTCGGCTGCGGGCGGCCGGCTACGAGATTCTGAACTGCCGGTATGTGGGGCTCTGCGAAATGATTTTCAAGGCGCGGAAGCCAATTTCGTTCAAAGCAGGACTGACGTGATGCGGCTCGGCGTGGATGGCCGTGAGCTGGCCACAGGCTTCCACACCGGGATCGGTCGGTACGTGATCGAGGTCCTGCGCGCCGCGTCGCAAGAGGGGTGGCACTGTACGGTCTATGGAGATCGTTCGACCAGCCTCGGGGTCACGCTGCCAGGCGTCACCCTTCGCATCCTGGACCGACGATGGACGCAGTGGTGGGACCAGGTGACCTTGCCTCGCCAACTCGCCCAGGATCGCATCTCGGTGTTTCTCTCTCCCTACTACAAAGGGCCGCTGCTAGCTCCCTGTCCGGCTGTCCTCACCATCCACGACCTCTTCTTCATCACTTATCTGGGGCGGCGGAGGCTGTTCTACGATGGCGTGATGACCAGGGTAGCGCGATGGTACGCGACACGAGCCACTGCCATTATCGCGGATTCGGAATACTCAAAACGGTCCATCGTGACGAAGCTTGGCATCAGCTCGGAGAAGATCACGGTGATCCCTGTCCCTCTCGGGAACGAGTTCCACGAAGCTCCCTTGACCGACGAGTTGAAGCTCCGTTACGGGATTACAGATCCCTACATTCTCTATGTCGGAAATTTCTGGCCCCATAAGAATTTGTCCAGGCTGCTCCAGGCCTTTGCCGGACTCGGTGAGTCGCTCCGCAATACATACCAATTAGTCCTCGCTGGCTACGACCAGCATCACCAGCCGGCACTCAACGAATTGGCCAGCACCCTCGGCCTGACCAGCCGGCTCCTGTTCCCTGGTCCGATTGCGAATCCAGATCTGCCAGCGTTCTATAGTGGATGCGCGCTCTTCGTCCTTCCCTCCCTTGAGGAAGGCTTCGGACTCCCGGCGCTGGAAGCCATGGCATGCGGCGCGCCGGTCATCGCGGCCAATCGAGCGGCCATTCCCGAAGTGGTCGGGAAGGCGGCCATCTTGTTCGATCCTGAGGACGTCGCCGCGATCACCAAGGCCATGGCCGATGTGCTCACTCAACCAGAGCTTGGAACGACGCTCCGGCGTCAGGGACTCATGAGGTCGAGAGAGTTTTCACCGAACCGGACTGCTGGCCGTGTCCTGAAGTTGCTTCAAGAGGTCAGCGAGGGACGACACCAAACAAGGCGAAATTCTTGACCTTCTGTGCAATTGCCCGTACTGTTCACACTCAGTGGTCATGTCGCGATGCAGATCCGTGAACGTTCGTGAGAACGGTGAATTCGATCTCTGCGCAACCACCTGAACCGCTGACATGCCCTTGCGGGAGCGCCCCTGTTTCGAGGGGTCGCCGAGGCCTGTGGCGGGAATTACTCCGATGCCAGCGATGCGGGCTTCTGGCCAAAGACCACATGCCGCCGGAAGACGAACTGATCAAATGGTACCAAGAGGATTATTGGGAACGATACCGTGATGAGCAGGTCGGCACATCTCGTCACAATCTCTACGTCCATGCGTTGGAATGGTTGCGCGCTCTGGCTCCGCATCCGGGAACCCTTGTGGATGTCGGTTGTGGGGCAGGAACCCTGCTTGCGCTCTGTCCGCAATGGGGCTGGAAAGGAATCGGGTTCGATCCGTCCAGTGCCGCTGTGGCTTACGCCCAGGCGAAGGGATTAGAAGCTTATAGGCAGTCCTGGCCTCCGTGCTCCCTCGCGGATGAAACGGCCGATGCCGTCACCTTCATCAATGTGTTGGATCATCTGCGGGCTCCCTTTGCCGCCCTGACAGAGGCCTGGCGGGTACTGCGACCGGGAGGACTGCTGTACATCAGGGTTCCGAATGGACCGGTGCATGCCAGGCTCATCTCGCTCCTATCGGTGGTAGGTCTGGACCATCTGGCTGTGATTCATCTCTATGCGTTTGGGCGCGCGGCCTTTGCTCACCATCTGCCACGTCTCGGATTCGCGGTCGTGGCTCTGAGGACCGCCCCACCAAGCCAGGGTGACGCCTACGGGCACGTGAGAAGTCGAATCGCTGCCGTGAGGCGCTCCCTGCGAAGGGTGAACCACCTAGCCCATCGCCTCTTAGCGGGGCTGGGGCTCGATCGAATGGCCTGGGGGCTGTCCCTTGAAGTGATGGCCTGTAAGACCGCTCGTGACAGGAAAGGGTAACCAATGGCCTGGAGACGGTGGCGCGAACGCCTCAAGTTCTGGGAGTTGGCAGCGGCCCTCGCTCTGCTGACCACCTTGATTGCTCTGGGCGTGAGTATGGTGATCAAATCGGTTTATGTGCAGACCCCGGGATGGTACGAGCCGAAGGACATCCCACGAGGCAAGCTGATCGAGACGAATAAGGAATCGCAGGAGCCCCGGGACACAAGGGATTGAGGAATGTGCGGGATCTGTGGTTTCACTGGGCAGGGGGAACCAACGCTACTCGACGGGATGCTGCGGCGATTGATTCACCGCGGTCCGGATGAAGAAGGTCGGCACCAGGAGCCAGGAGTCACCCTGGGAGTCCGGCGCTTACGCGTGATTGATCCCGAACTAGGGCACCAGCCGATGGCGAACGAGTCCGGCACGATTTGGGTAGTCCTCAACGGAGAAATTTACAACTACCGAGAGCTGCGGGAGGAGCTGATCCAGAAGGGACATCGGTTTGTATCGAACTGCGACACCGAGGTGCTGGTTCATCTCTATGAACAGGACGGGGAGGAGGGTGTCCATCGGCTCCGCGGCATGTTCGCCTTTGCCCTCTGGGACCGAGCGCAACAGACCCTGTTCCTGGTCCGCGACCGATTGGGGATCAAGCCGCTCTACTACGCGGTTCAGGCAAGCGACACAGAGGGAGAACGCCGGCTGGTCTTTGCGTCGGAACTGCCGGCTCTCTTGGCCGCCCTGTCTCCCCGTTCGCTTCGGCCGCAGGCAGTGGCGCAATACCTGACCCTCCTCTATGTGCCCGGCCCAGAGACGCTGTTCGAGGGCGTGCGACAACTGCTTCCCGGTGAACTGCTGCGGGTGGTGAAGGGGCGCATCGAGTCACGGCGATATTTTCACCTCGAATCCGCTTGGCGCGAGGCGCGCAGCATGGGGAGCCGACCGGCCTGGAGATCAGAGGAAGAGCGGATTGACCATTTCCTGGAACTCCTGCGGGATACCGTGCATACCCATCTCGTGAGCGATGTGCCACTCGGGCTGTTTCTGTCCGGCGGGCTCGATTCCGGCGCGATCCTGGCGATGATGCGTGCCGTCACCAACGGGCCGATCCGGAGTTTCTCGATCGGGTACGACTCGGACGCAGACCGCTCCTACAACGAACTTGAGGCTGCGCGTCTGCTCGCCCAACGCTTTGGCACCGACCACACGGAGGAAAGACTCAGCCCTGATGCGGTGACGCTCCTGCCGAAGATCGTGGCGGCCATGGGTGAGCCCTTTGCGGATTCCTCGGCGATCCCGACCTATCTGGTCTCTGAAGTCGCTCGGCGCTCGGTGACGGTGGCCCTGTCCGGGATCGGCGGGGATGAGCTCTTCGGTGGGTACCCTCGCTATCTCGGCACGCGCGCGGCGGCGCGCTACGGATGGTTGCCTAGGACCCTACGGGCCTGGGTGTCAGCTTCCATCGCCCCTCGACTTCCGGAAGGAACGGGAAGCCGCGACCAGCTCAGCCGGCTCAAGCGATTTCTTCAAGACGGTCATGTGCCAGTGGCGGAGCAATATGTCCGGTGGATCACTTTTCTACCGCCTGAGTGGGGCACAAATGCTTTCACGTCAGAGTTTCTCAAGCAGGCCGGCTCGGCGGTACAGGACAGTTCCTACCAATCACTGTTTCACCGATGGCCGTCCGAGGAGCCGGCTGACCGCGCGATGGGGCTGGATTTGCAAACCTATCTTGCGGACGACCTCCTTCGGATGGGCGACCGACTGAGCATGGCCCATTCGCTCGAGCTGCGGGTGCCGTTTTGCGATCACACGCTGCTCTCCTTCGCACTTTCCCTTCCTGCCTCGGTGCGATTCTCAGGCTGGAGATTGAAAGGATTCATGCGCCAAGCGTTGCATTCTGTATTGCCGTCCACCATCCTGGCCCGGTCGAAGTTTGGCTTTCAGGTTCCGCTGGCTCGGTGGCTCCGGGAAGATCTGCGGGACATGGTCCATGACCTGCTGTCGGACGACGCTGTGACGCGGCGTGGCTACGTCCGACCGGACTATGTGCGCTGGCTGGTGCGGGAACACGAAACCGGCGCCCGCAATTTCGCTGATCAGCTCTATGCGTTGCTGGTGCTGGAGCTGTGGCACCAGAGCGTCGCGAAGAATTGAGCCATTAAGTCAATGAAGAATTGTGTCATTGAACGATCGGATCATTGAGTGATTGAACTATCAAGACAATGAATCAATCGGCATTGAACCACTCGTCAATTCTCCAATGAACATCTTACTTCTCGCAGAAGTCTCAGCCGCGGCCGTGCTCGGAGGGGCTGAGCGAGTCTTGCGGCAACAGGCGCTTGGATTACGGACGCGCGGCCACGACATCAGCATTGTGGCGCGCGCACCAGCCAGCGATCCTCGGCCTCAGGTCGCAGTGAGCGACCTGGTTGAACATCGCTATACCGTGTCGCGGCGGAATGAGCCGGCCTTTGTGTTGTCATCCGTCATACGGTCGATCAGGGCCTTCGATCAAGCGAGGGCCCTCATCTCACCGGATGCCGTGATCATCCATCAATCCCTGGCCGGATTCGGGGCAATCCTGCGTCGTCGTGTACAGGCCCGCCAATGGGTCTATATGTGCCTGTCGCTGGCGCACGAAGAATATCTGTCACGCACTGCTCCCGCCACAACGCCCCGCGACTCTCTACGCCGAAGCCTTAATGCCACGGTGCGCCGATGGATCGAGCGAATTGTCATGAACCGCTGCGCGCGGGTGGTGGTCCTGAGCCAATTCATGTGGCGACGGGCCTTGGCCATCCATCGGATACCTGAGAACAAGCTCCGGATGGTTGCTGGCGCAGCCGACCCAGACCGGTTTCGGCCTCCTGAAGACCCGGTTGCAGTCCGGGAACAGCTCAAGCTGCCACTGAGCTGCGTCGTGCTCTTCACCGTGCGCAACCTGGTGCCTCGGATGGGGCTTGAGAGTCTCCTGCAGGCGATCGCCACCTTGGGAGAAGAGGGACGGGATCTCTTGCTTGTGATTGGAGGGGAGGGACCCTTACGGCCTGCTCTCGAACAGTTGATCAGAGAGCTCGGTCTTACTGATCGTGCCAGACTCGTAGGCTTCATTGCCGAAGATGCCCTGTCGAGATACTACCAGGCCGCGGACCTTGTCCTGATGCCCACGCATCAATTGGAAGGCTTCGGGCTGGTCACCGTCGAAGCGCTTGCCTGCGGGACCCCCGTCCTGGGCACGCCGGTCGGAGCAATCCCTGAAGTGCTCGCTCGCGTGGACCCCGGGCTACTGACGGACGGGACCGACAGCGCAGCTCTCGCGACCGCGATTCGCCGCATCCTGCGCCGGTTCCGTGACCAGCCTGGTGAGCAGGAACGCCTCTCGGTGAAGGGGCGCGCCCTGGTGAAGCAGGACTACACCTGGGATCGGCACAGTGAGCAACTGGACCGGATTCTGCACGAGGTCTGTCGAAGTCCTGCGCGTTCCTAGTCCATATCGTGATGGCAACAATGGTGGCCAGTCGAGAAGTAATAGACTTCAGGGCTGCTCAAAAGGCCATCCAACGCGGCCGCTGGGAGCGAGGACCCCGAGGCGTACTCTTTGTGTACGCTGAGGGGTTCGAGCTACCGAGAACAAAGTTGGGGGCCTTTTGAGCAGCCTGTTCAGTGGAGTGTGAAGTGGCGCCTTATAAAGTCATCCACGTCATCACGAGGCTAGATCGCGGCGGCTCAGCACAGAATACGCTGCTCACCGCCATCGGACACGATCGCAGCCGCTTTGACCCGATGGTCGTCGCCGGCCTGCCTGGCCGATGGGACGCTCAGGGCGGAGCCGCAGCGACCGAAGAGAACCGCCGCGATCTGGAGAAAGCAGGAGTCCGGTGGCAGCTCCTGCCGACCCTGACCAGAGAAGTCAACCTGATCAAGGACTGTGCGACCCTCTGGCGGCTCGTGGTGCTGTTTCGTCAGGAACGGCCGGCGATCGTCCATACACACACGTCCAAAGCCGGTGCCCTAGGCCGGCTCGCCGCTTGGCTGACCAGGGTGCCTGTCGTTATCCACACTCCACATGGCCACGTCTTCTATGGGCATTTTAGTTCCTTCACGTCCTGGATCTTTTTGCAGGCTGAACGACGGCTGGCTGCAGGCACCACCTGCATGATCGCGCTGACGGAGGCGGAGCGGGACGAACATCTCCTTCGACAGGTCGGTCGAGCAGACCGTTTTGCGGTTGTGCCCAGCGGGATTGATCTGGCTCGGTTCCGGCGTTTGGTTGGCGTGGTCGGGCCTCACCCAGAGGGATTCGACTGTCCACCGGATGCGCTGGTGGTGGGGGCAGTGGGATGGCTCACCCCGGTCAAAGGGCACCGCTTTCTCGTTGAAGCATTTGCCCGGCTCAAACCGTCCTATCCGAGGCTGCATCTCGTGATCGCGGGCAGCGGCGAGTTGCGCGACGAACTGGCTGCGCTGGCAGCCAGGCAAGGGGTGAGAGACTCGGTGCAATTGCTGGGGGAGCGGACCGATGTACCGGACTGCCTGGCAGCGATGGATCTGTTTATCATGCCTTCGCTGAACGAAGGCATGGGCCGCGCCTTGATCGAGGCAATGGCCGCCGGACGACCGGTGATCGCAACGAAGGCCGGCGGCATCCCAACGATCATCGAACACCAACGAACCGGCCTCTTGGTCCCGCCCGGAGATGCAACGGCGCTGGCAGCAGCGATGGCCGAACTCCTTCGCCGCCCGGCCTGGGCAAAGGAGTTAGGTGCCGCCGCCAGCGAGAGCGTCGGCGCCAATTTTGGAGTGCCCCGAATGGTCCAAGCCATCGAAGCAGTGTTCGACGAGGCTCTCCAAGCGACTGGCGCGAGATGAACCGGGATTGCCTCTTTGGATTGCGGTTGATACGGGGGTGGGTGGGTGTCACCTCGGGCATCGCCTGTGCGGCGGGGCTCCTCGTACTCGGACCGACCAGCCCGGTCTCTGGAGCAGTTGAGAGTGAACAGGGACTCCGTCCTCTCGTCGCCGCCCTGCATGTGCACAGCACCGTCAGCACGGGAAGTCTGAATCTGGACCAGTTGGCGGAGCGAGCGGAACGGCTGGGCCTTGACGCAGTGATCTTGTCTGAAAATTTCGTGCTCCGCTACGAATATGGCGTCCTCCCGCTCCGCGGCGTCATCAAACGAACTGTCACGCTTCCCTCTATTCTCGATTACGGGATCGACCGCTTTCTGACCGATGTTGCCGCGGCCCAGGCCCGCCATCCCCACCTGTTGCTGATCCCCGGCGTTGAGGTGGCTCCCCACTACTACTGGACCGGCTCCCTGCTCGACCGCGACCTCACGATGCACAATTCGCAACGCAATTTCCTGGTGCTGGGACTGCTACGAGCAGAGGATTACGCGACCTTGCCGGTCAGCGGCAACCCTGACTCCTATCGATTCGGATGGGAGACCGCGCTGAACCTCATGCCAGCTCTGCTGTTGATTCCGGCTGGCTGGCTTTGGAAGCGCCGACGTTACCGGATAGGCAGGGTGGGGGAATTGCGATACACAGTGGTCAGACGACGCCGGGTGCCGGCGATACTCCTGACCGGTCTCGCCCTGCTGCTACTGATCAATGCCTGGCCCTTCAGCCAACCGGTGTTCAGCTCCTATGATGAGCGGCTTGGCTACCGGCCTTATCAAACGTTCATTGATGCGGTCACGTCTCGCGGCGGCCTGGTCATCTGGTCCATGCCGGAGGCACGTGACTTTCATCGGTACTCGTTCGGTCCGCTCGGCGAGGTCACAGTGAAGACCGAGCCCTATGCTGAAGTCCTGATGCTCACTGCCGGCTATACCGGATTCGGCGGGGTCTATCAGGATACTCGTAGTGTAACGCAACCGGGTGGGATCTGGGATCAGACCCTAGCTCTGTACCTGACCAGGCAGCGGCCGCTGCCTCCTCTCGCGTTCGGCGAAATCGCGTTTCATAAGCCCGGCGAGGCTAGCATCGAATTGGATCAGGTGTTGACCGTGCTCTGGGTCAGAGAGCAGACTCCTGCTGGAGTCATCGAGGCCATGCGGGCCGGCCGGATGTATGCGGTTGGGCAGTATCGGAGGGAGTTCGGTCTCCGTCTGGACGAGTTCCTGGTCGAGTGCGAAGCCGGAGCCCGCAGGGCGAGGTCAGGCGAGACGCTGGATCCAAAGAAAGCCAAGGATCTGGCCGTGCGGGTTTCGGTTTCGGCAACGGATCGCGGGGCTCATCCGATCTCAGTGACGATCATCCGGTCAGGGCAAGTGATCGCGCGCCTGACCGGTCAGACACCCTTGGCCCAGTCGGTTGCAGACACCGAGGTGCCACTTGGACAATCAGTGGCCTATCGAGTCGAAGTTCAAGGAGGAGGGGAGATTCTCAGCAACCCCATCTTCGTTGAACCGATACGAGCTAATGCTTTGTGATGCGTGATGAGGAAAGACGTGGTGTTGGCCTTCGCAGATCGCTCTTAACTCGTCACGCATCACCGATCACGGTCAGGTACTGATGAGAGTCGCCATCCATCAGCCCCAGTTCATGCCTTGGCTCGGGTATCTCGACAAAATTGATCAGGCCGATCTCTTCGTGGTGCTCGACTCGGTGCAGTTCAAAAAGAACGAGTGGCAGAACCGAAACCGAATCAGAACGGCCCAAGGCTGGCAATGGATCACCGTGCCGGTCCTGCACAAGTTCGGACAACGGCTGGACGAGGTCCGGATCAACCAGCAGAGAGACTGGCAAGGCAGACATCTGCGCGCGCTGGAGATGCACTATGGACGGGCGCCCCACCGCGACCAGTATCTGGAAGGGCTGCGCGAGATCTATCGACGTTCGTGGGACCGGCTCCCGGACGTGAATCTGGCCGTGATCCGCTGGCTGCTCAATGCCTTGGGGATCAAGACCCCTCTGCGATCGGCCTCGGAGATGCACCTCCGGGATGAACCCACCGATCGCTTAATCGATATTTGTCGCGCGGTTGGAGCCACGCAGTACGTGGCCGGCGCGGGAGCGGCACACTATATGGATCGGACGAGGTTTGAGGCGTCTGGTGTGCAGCTCGAAGAGCAACACTTCCGACATCCCATCTATCCGCAATGTTATGAACCCTTCGTGCCGGGGATGGCCGCCATCGATTTGCTGTTGACGTGCGGCGACGACGCGATCAACCGATTACGGGCCATGAGACCCACTCTGGCCAATGGGAGCGGCGCTGAGGCAGGACCGAGGGAGCAAGAGGTCAAAAGGAGAGGAGGCGAGCATGCCCGCAGGTGATTCGAAGCGGATGCGCGTTCTCGCGCTGGGAGCTCATCCCGATGACATTGAAGCCGGATGCGGGGGCACCTTGACGAAGTATGCCCGTAGCGGCCATCGGGTCTTCCTCATGGTGCTGACGGAAGGGGAACGGGGCGCGGGGCGGGGGATCCGGAAGCGCGAGCAGCTTCGCGCCGCGAAGAGTCTGCGGGCGGAACAGATCTACTGGGGCGGGTACCCTGATACGGAGGTGCCGATGGATCAGGGGCTGATCCGCAAGATCGAACGGGTGGTGCGGGAGGTGGATCCCCACTTCATCTTCGTCCATTATCATGACGATACGCACCAGGATCATCGGCACATCGCGCTCAGCACGATCACGGCAACCCGCTACACCAAGAACGTGCTATTCTACGAGGGGCCTACCACGCAGAATTTCTCGCCCACGGTGTTCGTCGATATCGAGACGGTCCTGGAAGACAAGATCAAGGCATTGCGGGCTCACGCGTCGCAGGTCAAGAAGACCAACATCGAAGGACTCACCATCATCGATATTATCCGCTCCTCCGCGCATTTTCGCGGGATCCAGGGGAGAGTGAGGAACGCGGAAGGATTCCTCCCGCTGAGGCTGTTCATCAATATCGGATCATGACGGTTTCTTCGGCCATGATTCCTCATTCTCGGCCCTCGCTCGGCGACGAGGATGTCCAGGCGGTCACCGCAGTCCTCGGGTCCGGGCAACTGGCGCAGGGGCCTCGCGTGGAGCAGTTTGAACGAGTGATGGCGGCGTTCGTGGGAGTCCATGGAGGCGTAGCGGTCAGTTCCGGCACTGCCGCCTTAGAGCTAGCTCTCTTAGCCTTGGGGGTTGGACCAGGCGATGAGGTGATCCTTCCCAGCTATGTCTGCGCCGCGCCTTGGGTGGCAGTGGTCCGCATTGGGGCGCGACCACGGATTGTGGATATCGACCTGGGCACCTATGCCATCGATCCGGTCGCGACTCAGAAGGCCCTGTCGCCCCGCACGCGCGCGATCATCGTCCCGCACCCCTTCGGGCTGGCGGCTGATCTGGCCAAGCTGCAAACGCTGGGGGTGCCCTTGGTCGAGGATTGCGCGCAGACGCTGGGAGCCACCGTGGCGGATCGTCAAGTCGGGAGCGTGGGGCAAGTCGCCGTCTGCTCGTTTCACGCCACCAAGCTGCTCTGTACAGGCGAGGGCGGTATGCTGTTGTCCAACGACGAGGCGATCCTGGAAAAGGCGAGAGCCCTGCGCGAATATGACGAGGAGCCTTCGCTTCATGCGGCGTCATTCAACTACAAGATGACGGATCTGCAGGCAGCCTTGGGGCTGAGCCAGTTGGGTCGGTTCCGGTCATTCCTGGAACGGCGGGCAGCCATCGCGGCCTATTACCAGCGGGCACTGGGTCACACGGGAGTCCTGCTCCCCACCGTTCCGGAGGGGCATACCCATATCTATTACCGGTACGTCGTGAGACTGCACCCATCACGCGACGCACGAGCCTCAACGGACGCGCTGCTGGCGCGGATGGAACGTCACGGCGTCCAATGCCGGCGCCCGGTGTTCCGCGCACTGCACCGTTACCTCAACCTGGATAGCTATCCAGCCAGCGAGCAGGCGAGTGAAACCGCGCTGTCCGTGCCGATCTATCCCTCGATGACGGATGACGAGATGACCCGCACGGCCCAAACGCTTTGCGAGGAGCTGACATGATCCCGATCGGCCTTGACGGAGCTCACGTGGAGCCTCGTAAAGAAGTCCGATGGCTCACCCCAGCTGCCGTGGGCGGGCTGATGAGCATCCTGGTCTTGATCCTGCCCTGGGTTCGAGGGCTCTTCGTCAGCGAGGGCCTTCGGTGGCTCTACATTCTCCTGTTCTCGTTCGCCGGCGCTTTTACATTGACCCCAGTGATGGTCCGCGTGGGACATCGGCTGGGGCTCGTTGATCAGCCAACAGAGCGGAAAATCCACCGGGACCCCACCCCTCGAGTCGGCGGGCTGGCGGTTTATCTGGGATTCGTGGGATCGGTGGTGATCAACTCGATCCTGGCCGACTGGATGCTGGCGATCCTCTTTGCCGGATCGCTGCTCCTGGTGATTGGCATCGTGGATGATGTGCTGGAGCTGCCTGCCTGGTTCAAGCTGTTGGCACAAGTCGCCGGCGCAGGGTTGGTCATTTCGACAGGAAAAATGCTCACCCTCTTCCCGGCCGGTCCGTTCGGGGGAATCGCCAATGTCATCTTGACGCTCGTCTGGATCGTCGGGATCACGAACGCGTTCAACTTCTTCGATGGCATGGATGGGTTGGCAACAGGCTTGGCCATCCTCATCGCCTTCTTCTTGGGCATGGTCGCCTTTCAGACGAATCAGCCGGGACTGGCCTGGCTAGCCGCGGCGATCATCGGAGCCGGATTAGGATTCGCCCCGTACAACTTCAGGATGAACCATCAGGCCCTGATTTTTCTCGGCGACAGCGGCTCGACGTTCCTTGGTTTTACCCTGGCCTGCTTGGCCGTGAAAGGCAACTGGGCTGACAACAATCCGATCGTCTCGTTCAGCAGCCCGCTCCTCATCTTCGGCGTGCTGGTCTACGACATGATTCATATCACGGTAGAGCGGGTGGTGACCGGGAAGGTCAGGACGATCAAGGACTGGATCGACTACGTCGGGAAGGACCATCTGCACCACAGACTGGAGCGCGCGCTGGGCAGCAGGCGGGCCACGGTGGCCACGATCTTTACGCTGAACATTTGTCTCGGACTGGCAGCGATGGTCCTCCGCAAGGCCAATACGGCGGAAGCGCTCATGCTGCTGCTCCAAGCAGCCCTGATCGTGATCATCATCACTTTCCTGGAGTATCGGGGCCGACCGGGGGATCGTCGAGGGATGAAAGAACGACCCACGGACGTGGAAGCGACCGATCGCTAAGAGGAGACATCTCATGGTTCCGACGGTCGAATGGAAGAACGGGGCGGTTCGGATTCTGGACCAGAGCCGGTTGCCGGAGCAGGTCGAGTTCCTAGACTGCACGGACTATCAGACAGTTGCTCGAGCGATCCAGGAACTGCGGGTACGAGGGGCCCCTGCAATCGGCGTGACGGCCGCGATGGGCATCGCCCTCGGCGCCCAGTCGTTGACGATGACTTCGTACGAGGAGTTCGCCAAAGCCGTGACGGCTATCTGCGACCATCTGGCCGCCACCCGTCCGACCGCCGTGAATCTGTTTTGGGCGATCGAACGGATGAAGCACAGGCTGACCGGATTACGGGGGCAACCGGTGAGCGAGATCAAGCGACGTCTGGTAGAGGAGTCGCAACGGATCCTCGACGAAGACATCGCCATGAACAAGGAAATCGGCCGACACGGCGCGATGCTGGTCAGGAACGGCCAGACGATTCTGACCCATTGCAACGCGGGCGCGCTGGCCACCGCCGGTTACGGCACCGCGCTCGGGGTCGTTCGCGCGGCTTGGGAGCAAGGCAAAAAGATCCGCGTGCTGGCAGACGAAACACGTCCCGTGCTGCAAGGCGCACGCCTGACGGTCTGGGAATTGATGCAGGACCACATTCCGGTCACGCTAATCACCGACAACATGGCCGGCGCGCTGATGCGGCAGGGCCAGGTGCATCTCTGTCTTGTGGGAGCTGACCGGATAGCGGCGAACGGCGACGTGGCCAACAAGATCGGGACCTATTCCGTGGCGGTGCTGGCCAAAGCGCACGGAATTCCATTTTACGTCGCCGCACCCCATTCGACCATTGACTTGGCGACGCCGTCCGGCGATCAGATTCCGATCGAGCAACGGAAGCCTCAGGAAGTCACCTCGATCTTCGGAAGCAGACCAGTCGCCCCGATGGGTGTCGAGGTACTGAATCCCGCCTTCGATGTCACACCCGCCGAATACGTGACCGCGATCATCACCGAACGGGGCGTCTTTAAACCCAGCGAACTGGCCGAACGGTTCCGGCGGTAGCCTTTTCTCTTATCTTCCTCCTGCGCATTCTTGAAGCTACGGGGCGCCTTCTCTATAATGGGACTTACACAAAGTGCGGAGATGCACAACCTTCAGGAGGACGCAGCGACGTGATAGGGGAACGAACCTTAGCAATTATCAAACCAGATGCGGTCAAGAAGCATGTGATCGGCGACATTATCCGACGCTACGAGGCGGCCGGCCTGAAGCCGATCGCCATCCGGATGATGCAGTTGTCGAAATCCGCGGCCGAGGGGTTCTACGTCGTGCATCGGCAGCGGCCGTTTTTCGACAGCCTGACGACGTTCATGTCCTCAGGACCGATCGTCGTTCTGGTACTGTCGGGCGACGACGCGATCAAGCGCCATCGGGACCTCATGGGCGCCACTGATCCAGCCAAGGCTGACCCCGGCACCGTCCGCGCGGTGCACGGGACCAATATCGAGTTTAATGCCGTTCATGGATCCGACTCTCCGGAAACGGCTCGCTTCGAGATCGGGTATTTCTTCTCCGACATGGAGTTGGGTGTGCGGTAAGTTCAAGTTGTTCCCTTCCTCGCTGGTTCTACTAGCTGCAATCCTGGTAGCGGCCGGCTGCGCTCAGCCGCCGGTGTCCCCCCACGCGCGCATCACTCCTCGGATCCCTGTCGCCATCGAAGCTCAGAGCAGACTCCTCCAGAACGCCCGGACGCATTACGCAGAGGGCCGTTATCTCATCGCGGCGAATGTCCTGCGGCATCTGATCGACACCTACCCTGAGTCTCAGTTTCTTCTGGAAGCGCGCTGGTGGTTGGCTCGCTCGTACGAACAGCTTGGTGATCTGAAAAATGCCCTGACCCAGTACCGTGCCATCGCGGACCCGGCTGAGACGACCATTCTGGGCGAAGAGAGTGATCGCCTGACCGCGAGGCGTCGGATCGCTGAACTAGAGCAACTCCTAGGACCCAGTGCAGTCAGCTCGAACGGGCTCACCGCCATTTTGATTCCGTCCCAGCACCTGTCAACTATCCCGGACTTGGACCACTGGATGCAGTCCCTCACCCAAGCAGGCATCACGACGCTCGTGTTGGAAGTGGGAACCAGGCACACAACGGAACAGGGGATAAAGCAGAGGAGCAAGTCAGCCGCCAGGCGGCAGACCCATGCACCCACCGGTGTGTACTTTCGAACCGGACGAGCGAACCTGATCCAGGACTTCATCGGCCAGACCGTACCGGTGGCACATCGGCACGGCCTGTCGGTGTTTGGAGCCATCACGCTGCGACGGATGAGCTGGCTGGAATCCCGGCCCGAATGGGCCGACTGGCTCTATGACCCAGCCAGACGCCAACTCAAGCTATCGTCGAGCCTGGACCTGTTCAACCCGGCATTTCAGGAATACCTCACCGGCTTCCTCACAGACCTCGCGGACACAGGGATAGACGGGGTACTGTTTCGAGCTGATGTGCCGATAGGTCCAACCGACGGGTTGAGTTCATACGGGCTGGCTGGATTCGAACGGGACTTCGGCATCAGGTTGGATCCTGGGAAACTGTTGCCGCGCACGGACCCAGGAACTTCGGCGTCTCGGCAGGAACACCCACCGGAGTTTTGGCGGTGGGCGGGGTGGAAAGCCCGAGAGACACTGAAGGTGATAGACCAGCTCCGGCGCGCGATGCGCCAACACTCGCCAAGGTTGCAGTTTGCCTTGGAGGTCCATCCGGAAGCCGTCACCGCCCCGGTTGAGACGCTGATGCAGTATGCGGAAGATCTCCTGGAGGCTAAGCGGAGCCGATTTGACTCTTACCTGATTGGTGTTCAGCATGCTGCAATGCCGAACACCGTCGAACGTCTGATCGAGTTGTTGGGAGGAGCGGATCGGATTTGGGTGACAGCGTCGCTTCCCGAGGGGGATCTCGCCCGGCTAGGGGACCGACTGAAGCCAACGACAGATCGTGCTTCGCTAGCCAAGGGGATCGGTGTGATGTATGCGAATACTTCCTCCTCGGTTCCTTGACAAAGAGGACCTGCTGCACTACGATCCCGCAATTCTTTTCGAGAGACAATTTCGAGACACTGTGCATGACACAATAAAGGGGAGAAGATGGAACCGACAGAACTTCGCTATCATCAGGAGCATGAGTGGGCCAGAGTGGAGGGGAAACAGGCCACCATTGGGATCAGCAATTTTGCCCAGGACGCGCTCGGCGACATCGTCTTCATTGAGTTACCGAAGGTAGGCACCGTTGTGGCGGCAGGGCAGCAGATCGGTGAGGTTGAGTCCACGAAAACCACGTCCACGATCTATACACCTGTGAGCGGGACGGTCGTCAAGGTCAACACGGACCTGAAGGACCGCCCGGAGATGGTCAATTCGGATCCCTATGGGAAGGGATGGATGGCGATCATCGAGTTGTCCGACCTGGCTCAGGTAGAGACCTTGATGACCGCTGCTCAGTACGAAGCCTTTCTCTCCACCCAGAAGAAATGACGCAACAGAAACACATTGCCATCCTCGGCGCCGGGCCTGGAGGATACGTCGCAGCAATTCGGGCAGCCCAGCTCGGCGCGCGCGTCACCGTCGTGGAGAACCAGGCGCTGGGCGGCGTCTGTCTGAACTGGGGTTGCATTCCCAGCAAGGCCTTGCTGTCGGTCGTGGAACTGGGGGACAAGGCAAAAAAGGCGGCCGAGCTGGGACTGAAACTGGACGGCCCGGTGGGCTACGACCTGGCACGGATGGTGGCCAGGAAGAACAAGGTCGTGGAGACGTTGGTCAAAGGCATCGCGACGCTGTTCAAGACCTGGGGGATTGAGCATCTGGAAGGAACGGGAGAGTTACTCGATGAACGGACGCTCCGCGTGGCCGAGCGAGACGGCACCGAGGCGCGTGCGCAGGCGGACGCCATCATTCTCGCGACTGGCTCGTCCTGGCCCAACCTGCCGCTCTTTCCGATTGATGGGGGCCAGATCATCACGAGCAAGGAAGCGCTGGATCTGACCGAGATCCCAGCTAGCCTCCTGATCATCGGCGCCGGTGTCGAGGGCTGCGAGTTCGCCTCCCTCTATAGCGGCATCGGCACGCAAGTTACCATGGTGGAGCTAATGCCCCGTATCCTCCCACTCGAGGATGAAGAGATCGCAGCCTTCATGGACCGTGAGTTGAAGAAACGGGGCGTTACAATCCACTCGGGCACCACGGTTGAGAAACTGGAGCGTCAGAACGGGACGGTCAAGGCCATTCTGAAAGATGGGACCGCGATTGTGGCCGAGAAGCTCCTGGTGTCGGTCGGGCGAGGATTCAATTCAAATGGCATCGGGCTGGAGAAGGTCGGGGTGCAGGTAGGGAAGCGGGGAGAGGTCCCCGTTAACGAGGGGCTGGAGACCAACGTGCCCGGCGTCTACGCCATTGGGGACCTCGTCGGCAAGGCGATGCTGGCGCATGTGGCGTCGGCACAGGGGAAGGTCGCGGTCGAGAACATTCTGGGACACCACCGTGAGATCCGCTACGACGTGATCCCTGCCGGGATCTTCACACTCCCTGAGATCGGTCGCGTCGGATTAACCGAGCAGCAGGCACGAGAGCGAAGCCAGAAGTCTGAGGCTGATGTCAAAGTTGGGCGGTTCCGGCATATCGCACTAGGCAAGGCCCATGGCGTTGGGGATACAACCGGCCTGTTCAAGATCATTGCCGACGCGAAGACCGGGGCTATTCTTGGCGTGCACATCATCGGCGCGCACGCGGCCGACCTGATCCACGAGGCTGCGCTGGCTATGCAACTCGGGGCGACCGCGTCGGCCGTCGCCGAGATGATCCATGCGCATCCGACCCTCTCCGAGGGCATCATGGAAGCGGCCGAGGATGTAGACGGGCTGGCCATTCACCTCGCGCGCAAGCGGGGGATGACGTGAGGGGTGAGATGCTCAAGTCACTACTCATGAAGGCTGCCATGCTGGCAGTCACCGCCGGTCTGGTCCTTTGGATCGGCTGGCCGATGCCAAAGGAGTCAGCCACTGATCCATCACCTCCTGCTTCCCACGAGCAGACTGCAGGACCTCAGGGTACAACAGAGCGGATCTCTGTTTCGGGCCAGCAACCTTCCAGCCGAGCAATCACTGATGCGAAAGGAACCAGCCAGACCGTCGTCATCCCCGCAACCACAGGCGCCAAGCGGCTGGATATCAACCGTGCAACGGTTGAGGAGTTGCAAGGGCTTCCTGGAATCGGTGCGGTCCTGGCGAGACGAGTCGTCGAACGAAGAACGGCCCGAGGTTCGTTTAGCACAGTTGAAGATTTACTTGAAGTGAAAGGAATCGGGGAGAAGCGGCTGAACAGCTTACGTCCGCTGATCTTGGTCGGCAACCAGACACAGGCACCGGGTCGCACAACGAAGTCGGCAGAAGCGCCGGCTCTTCAAGAGAAAGGTCGGTTGTGAGCGAACTCACTCGGCAGCTGGACCTGATTCTCCGCGGCGCCGTGGAGGTCATTCAGCGGAATGAACTGGAAGCCAAGCTTACCCGCTCTCTGAAAGAGAAGCGCCCCCTCCGAATTAAAGCCGGTTTCGACCCAACCGCCCCGGATCTGCACCTCGGCCACACAGTTCTGATCCACAAGCTGAAACACTTTCAGGACCTTGGGCATCAGGTCATTTTCTTGATCGGCGATTTTACCGGCATGATTGGGGATCCCACTGGTGTGTCGGAGACCCGCGTCGCGCTCACGAAAGAGCAGGTGAAGAAGAACGCGAAGACCTACGCGAGGCAAATCTTCAAAATTCTCAATCCCAAAAAGACCAAGGTGGAATTCAACAGCCGGTGGATGAATCCGATGAAAGCGGAGGAACTGGTGCAGATCAGTGCACATTACAACGTGGCGCGCATGCTGGAGCGTGAAGACTTCCACAAGCGCTATCATGAGCAGAAGCCCATCAGCATCCATGAATTCCTGTATCCGCTGATCCAGGGCTATGACTCCGTCGCGCTCAAAGCCGACGTGGAGCTCGGCGGAACCGACCAGAAATTCAACCTCCTGGTCGGCAGGGACCTGCAGCGGGACTTTGGGCAGGCCCCACAGGTGGTGCTCACGATGCCGCTGCTGGAGGGAACCGACGGCGCTCGGAAGATGAGCAAGAGCCTCGGGAACTATATTGCCCTGGAGGATCGTCCGGAAGAGATGTTCGGCAAGCTCCTGTCTATCAGTGATCAGCTCATGCTGCGCTACTACGAACTCCTCACCACAGAAGACCTTCCGCTGGTGAAGACAATGCACCCCATGGAGGCGAAGCTGGCACTCGCGGAGCAGATCGTCGCGCGATACCATGGGGATAAGGCGGCGCGCCAGGCGAAGGCGGATTTTCAGCAGAAATTCCGTGAGCGCGACTTCCCTGTGCAACCCGATGCGTACGTGACGCTGACTTCAACCGATGTCACGAACCCAGCAGCTCCAGCAATAGGATTGGTGGAGTTGGTGGCCCGGACTGGGCTAGTGCAGAGCAAAAGCGAAGCCCGGCGGCTGATCGTCCAAGGGGGATTGGAAGTGGACAAAGAGAAGAAAACCGATCCCAATGCCATCTTCACGCTGATCCCGGGTCGTCAGTATCGGCTGCGAGTCGGCCGCAGGAAATTTGCGATCGTGGAGTTTTATCGAGACCGAAGCTGATCGTGCGTCCCTTGACTTGGCTTCAGAGGCCAGCGTAGGATTCGAAGAGTCTCCCCATGAGAAGGGCGGGCGTAGCTCAGTGGTAGAGTCCTAGCTTCCCAAGCTAGTTGTCGCGGGTTCAAATCCCGTCGCCCGCTCCAAATTCCTCTAACCTCTATTCCTTTACTAGCTTGAAGTCCTTCGCTTGAGACGGATTTCTTCACTAGGCCGGATGGGAGGAGCCGGGCACACAACAAGTCGGCATCAACTCACCGCCATGACGATGGACCCGATGGGCCCAGCGACGGAGAATGGCTTGGCTGTCAAAGGTGAGCACATATGTCGCACCAAGTCCCCGATGCGCGAACGCGATCACCGTACTCATGGGCCCAAAACTGGTAGACCCATATCGATCCTCCAGCTTCCCGAGGCTTGGTCAGATGGGGCTGGCCAAGCTGCTGCCGAATCTCATCTTCAGTGGCATGATCCTGCGCGGTTCGTAGGTAGGTCACCTCCTTGGGCTCAAGTAAAGCACATCCGCTCAGGACCAGCGCAAGACCCAGCGCAAACAACCCCATCGTGCGGCTCATGGTGCACCTCGCCTTCCGTGTTTTTCATGCTCGAAGTGTTGATCTACCCGATCCTCTATTGAATTACGGTAGCTATCCTGATTTAGTTTCATTTTACCAGTCGAGACTGTCTAGGAACTAGGTGGCGGGTGGGTCCATAATCGCGAGCCGGATCGCCAACTCCGAGGATTACGATGAAGGTCGTAAAGCACGAAGTTCCTCCACTCACAAGAGTCATCGCCGGAGGTATACCCTCTCAGGGGTTCCTAGCTCCTTTTCACAGGTTTTCTTGCCTGGATTGATTAATCGGGCTAGACTTACTTCGTCATTTTCCTGAGTGAGGACACGATGGAGTTGCGCAAGAACCTGCGCTTCGCAATTCAACTGCCTATTTCCTTTAAAGGCGACAGAATCGCTGGAGAGGGCGTCGTGTTTAATCTCTCGCTGGAAGGTTGTGCGGTCGGAAGCGACACGAGTATCCAACCAGGCACCTACCTTGAGTTACGCATTCAGACGTATCAACAGGAATTGCCGGTAGAGGTAGAATTGGCCGCGGTGCGGTGGTCAGAAGGGCAGGAGTTTGGACTCGAGTTCATTCGTATAATGGCTGAGGAGCAAGAGCGACTACGACGGTTCGTCAAGACGCTCGAGGCGGGTCACGGTTCCTGAAGGGAAGCTGTGAGGCGCGCGGCGATGACAGCAGGTACAAGAGTCGTAACTTATCTGATCGCCACCATTTTGACCTGCTTGTACGTGGTATGACCCTGCAGGACCTTTTCGATTCCGTCTTGTACCAGGGTAGTCATGCCTTGTTGGAGTGCGAGGTTGAGCAGCGCCTTAGTTCTCGCTTTGGACTGGATCAGTTCTTTCATCTCGTCGGTGCCTACCATGAGCTCATGCAAGGCAATTCGCCCCTTAAAGCCGGTGTGATTACAGGCGTCGCAACCTCGCCCGCGGTAGAGGGTCAAGGCGTCATCGTACTCGATCCCTAGTCTTTCCCAGTAGTCAGCACCATAGCCAACCACCAACTCGTCGTACTCCTGCTTCGACGGGTGATATCTTTCCTTGCACTCCTTGCAGATCAGCTTGCAGAGCCGTTTGGCAACGACACCCAGCATTGCGTCTGCAAAATTGAAGGGATCACATCCCAGGTCCAATAGGCGGATCACAGTCTCAACCGCGCTGTTCGTGTGCAAGGTACTAAGAACCAGATGCCCGGTGAGGGACGCCTCTAATGCGATATCGGCTGTCTCCTTGTCCCGCATCTCCCCGATCATGATCACATCCGGGTCAGCCCGGAGGAAGGCCCGCATAGCCGCCGCAAAGGTGAAGCCGATCTGCGGCTGGACCTGGACCTGGCGCAGACCTTCTTGCGTAATCTCGATCGGGTCTTCAGCAGTCCAGATTTTCCGCTCTTGTGTATTGATATATCCGAGAAGGGCATGCAGAGTTGTAGTCTTGCCTGATCCGGTCGGTCCGACGCATAAGATGATGCCGTGAGGCATTTCAGCGATCCTCTGCAACTCGCTCAGCGCCCGTTTCGAGAAGTCCATAGACTGGAGTGGCATCGGCGCCTTGTTGGTGAGTATGCGCATCACCACGTCCTCGTTCCCCCCCGCAGTCGGAATGGTAGCCACGCGGAGCTCAATTTGCCGGTTCCCCGCGAGCTTGAACTTGATCTTGCCGTCCTGAGGTTTGCGACGCTCCGCAATATCCAGGCTGGCCATGATTTTTAACCTGGAGACTATGGCCCGGCGGTAACTCGCGGGTATCTTCATGTACGAAAAACAGGTACCGTCCACCCTGAATCGAACGACCGTTTCCTTTCGGTCGGACTGCGGCTCGAGGTGGATGTCGGAGGCGCCTAAGCGGTAGCCGTCGGCAATGATCTGGTTGGCGAAGCGGACAATGGCGCTATCGTTTTCATCGACGTGTCCAACAGCCGAGTCTTCGTCCTGCTGCTTGTCCTCACTCACCAACTCGCCAAGGATTTCGTTAATAGACCAGCCATCAGCATGGTTAGTCGCCGCCAACAGGACCTGTTCGATATCGCGACGGAGACCGACGGCAAACCGGATGCTCAAACCAGGGAAGGCCCGTTTAATATCCAAGCCCTTGTCAATGTCATGCGGGTCGTCAATCAGAATATCAATGGAATGCTCGTCTCGGCGCAGAGGGACCCAGTAGTTCTTTCTCAGGTAGTCCAGGCTCAGGTCCTTCAGCAACCCACGATCCACAAGGATGCGCTCGCTATACTCGATGAACGGACATTGATAGAACTCGCTCAGTGAGACACCGAGATCAGTCTTGCGGACCTTATACTTGTCAATGAGGACTGATTCGAGATCCTGTGGCCCTTTTGAAGCATCGGCAATAGCGGCCTCCAGCTCGGCTTTGGTGAGGAGGTTATTGGCCACCATATGGTCGAATTTTCGAATGTCCACTAGTTTCGCAGGCATCTTCAGCATGTGACCCTCTATTGCAGAATCGGCATAATTGCCATGGCACGCCTCAAGCTCATTTCAGCCCGGACAAGACTCGCCCAACAGTATTAACCATACAGCACTTGCTTTCCTCTGCCATTACCCGAAAGTACTCCCCCAAAAGAGGGGGCCAACCTAAGGCTCGCGGAGAAACGTCTGGAAACGTCAGGGCTTAGACAATAATCCTCACTTTAAGTTAAGGGGCACGTGGATCTGAGGGAGGTCCAGGTACACGCAATAATATGCATGTATGAGCATCTATGATATTAATAGACAAACGGGAGCACGGTTCAGGAGAGGACCCAGGAAGAGAGCACACAACGCAGGAATGTTGGTTTTGGCCATTCCCAAGCCTTGATGTTCCCCTTGCTTTGATTGATTTACCGGACTAGGTTTGCCCGCAGTTCCTCATCGGATGCCTATGATTTTGAGGTGGCGGACACTGTGGATCATCTGGATATTGGTGGTAGGGCTTGTCACGACTTTTCCTTGGAGCGGTCTTCAGGGTCTTCAGGGACATTCACATTGGGATAACGTGCGCTGGATTCCCTTTTATACTGATTCGCCTTCGTTGCGATTCTTCCTCGACATTGTTGCCAACCTCCTCTTTTTCCTCCCCTTCGGCTATCTCTACGTCCGATCAGAAGTCACCGAGCCCAGAGCCGTCTTCTTGCGCGTGACTCTGTTAGCTGCGCTCTTGTCCGTCGGCGTTGAGCTTGTTCAGGTCTTCAGTCATAGCCGAATTCCTTCAACGACGGACATCTGTACCAATGTCATCGGCGCCGCCATCGGTGCCGCAATCGCCAGGAAAGCGAGCAAGAAGAGAGGACAGGTCTTGCGGGAACTTGACTGTGCCGGGGAGCGATAACGCCCTCTGTGGGCGCCAGGATGATCAATTCGCGGTCCGGCGATTCAACCTCAACGCCGGCGGACGGCGGATTTGGCTTTCACTACTTTGGATGGCACGGAAGGAGTGTTCAACGCGAAGACGGTCGGCACGCTGATATCAAATGTGGTATCCCCGCCGTCGTCGAGACCATCTTTCCCAACACTATAGAGCTTCCCTTGAGTCGGGCTCCACAGCATCGGGAGGTCGGTGAAGGGATCAAAGTAAGCAAATCCGGCCTGGGCAATGCGTGACGGCAGGTCCTGCTGGCGGGATGTTTTGCGTACCTTCACCTGCAGAGCAACCAACCGCAGCCTGGCATCCGTTTCCATGATCCGCTGCAGGAACGGCTCCCACGTCGGTTCCTTGCGAATAGGATTCACCAGCCTGTCCACGAACGTTCGCGGCGAGGTGCGGACCACGTCCTGGAGCTTGGGCAGAGGGCTGTGCGGGGTGTCCACAGCCTTCATCATGGCGTCATAATAGGTGGCATAGGCATTCACCGCGCTTTGCGTTTGGAGGCTCACTCCCAGCACTCTGGTGAAGAAGGGCTGGCCCACCTTCTCAAACACATCAGGGTTCAGCCCTGCCCTGATCGCGATCCACTGCTTGTTCGTCTCCATTTCCTCCAGGCCGGTCACGG
>JBOHOI010000006.1:0-32275 GCA_050731155.1 Nitrospiraceae bacterium
CCCTGCTCCTGTTCCTCGATAAACGCGTCGAACAGGAACGCGTACTCGAACTCCTTGCCCTGCTGGCGGCAGATGGCCTGGACCTTCTCGATCTTGCCTTCCGGCAGCGAACCCGTGTCGGCATAGAGACGCCCCAGCAGCGTGGACTTGCCGTGGTCCACGTGGCCGACGATGACAATGTTGAGATGCTCCGTGGGTGCGGTGAGCGCGGTAGTCATACCGGATTAGCGGCGTTAGCGGGATGCTCAAAAAGGCCAACCAACGAGGCCGCAGGGAGCAAGGGCCCCTTCCGGCTTTCACCCGTTGCAATTCGCAGAGCAACGGGTACCCGGTACGTTGAGGGGTTTGACGAGTACCCATTGCCCAGCTTCGTGCAATGGGTGGTGAGAACAAAGTTGGGGGCCTTTTTCAGCATCCCGTGCGTCACATATAGCCGTCTTTACGGAGCAGTTCCATGCCTCGTCCCTCATCCTGAGCACGACCGGACCGCTCGGCGACGGTGGTTTGATGGAGCTCCTCGATGATGTCGTCGACGCTTCGCGCGGAAGATTTGATCGGGAAGGTGCAGGGGGCACACCCCAGGCTCCGATACCTGGTCCCATCGCCACGATCGAGATAGAGGTCAATGAAGGGAATGTTCTCCAGCTTGATGTATTCCCAGATATTGATCTCAGTCCAATCCAGCAAGGGATGAATGCGGATGTGCGTCCCCTCAGGGAAGGTGGTCTTGAATTGGTCCCAGAGTTCCGGCGGCTGCTCGCGGAAGTCCCAGTCTCCGTGCTTGTCCCGCGGAGAAAAATAGCGCTCCTTAGCCCTGGTGCCTTCCTCGTCGGCCCGGACACCTAAGATGATCCCTGTGTAACCCTTTTCCGCGATCAGGTTCTTGAGGCCGTTGGTCTTCAGCGCAGTACAGCAGGTGACTCGTCCGAGCTGGTGGTTCATCCCGTTTGCGAGGGCTTCCTTGTTCTGCCCGATCACGAGGTTCAACCGCCACTCGCGGGCCAGCCGATCACGGTATTCGATCATGGCCGGGATCTTGTAGCTGGTGTCAATATGGATCAGTGGAAACGGAACATGGCCGAAGAAGGCCTTCCGCGCCAGCCACAGCAAGACCGTCGAATCCTTACCCATGGACCAGAGCATGGCCAGGTTGTCGAAGTGTTTGTATGCCTCGCGAAGGATGTACACGCTCTGGTCTTCCAACTGACGGAGATGTTTCACGTGAAGTCCTCGTGAGCGTCATCAAGTCGAAAGTCAAAGGTCGAAAGTCCCTCCCGAATAGATTCCACGACTCTCTCACTCGACGACTTGATGACTTTGGACTTTTGACTTTCAGACATGGACCGGTTCCTTCGTGGCGGTCACTTCAGCAAGTTTGCGCGCCGCGGCTCCTGACTCGAGAGCCTGTTGAGCCAGCGGGACGCAGGCCGAAATGGACGGGGCTTTGCCTGCCGCATACAGCAGCATCGCCGCGTTCAAGATGACCCAGTTGCGCTGGCCACCGGGCACCTGGTTGTGGAGAATACGCCGAAGTAACGACGCCTCCTGGTCCGCCAGTGCGGGAGAGAAGCCCGCCATCTCCCGGAAGACCCCGAGGGGGAGCCCGACATCCTTGGGCTGGAGCGTCAGCGGAAAGATCCGTTCGTCTCTGAGCTCAAGCACCTTGGTAGCAGACGCGATGGAGAGCTCTGGGTCTCCTTCGACTCCGCGCAGGATCAGCGCGCGGCGGCATCCCAGCATGGTGAGCGCCTCGGCCGTTTTCTCGAAATAGGCTGGATGGGTCAGGCCGATGACCTGGGACTGGGCCCGGGCTGGGTTCAACATCCTGGCAACCGGGTGAAAGAAGTTCCGCACACCGAGTTCCCGCCGGAGTTCCAGAAAGCGGGCGATCGGCGGGTGGTAGAGCGCAATATCCAGGTAGGCAAACCCCTTCGCTGCGAGTTCGTCGGCTGCCTGCTTGGGTTCGAGGTCGATGGGAATACCCAGCTTGGCCAGCACTGCCACAGTCCCGGGCCGGGCCGGCACTCCCTCGTATCCGTGCATCAGAACCGCAGCGCCGCCTGCTGCGGCCACAACAGCCGCGCCGACCGAGACATGGAATGTGTCCTGCTTCCCGGCATAGGTCGGGAGGTCCACAAGCGACAGATCACGAGGGACAGGAAGCGGGGAGACGTACTCGCGAGCGACGGCTGTGAAGGCGGCCAGTTCGGCAACAGACTCCATCTTGATGCGCATGGCGAGCAGGAAAGCCCCCATCTGAACCGGCGTAGCCTGCCCCTCGATGAGCAACCGCATAGCCTGTTTGGCCTCGTCCCAGGTGAGGTCCTTCCAGGCTTTTTGCCCTTTCCCGACCTTGGCGATGAGGGACTGCATGTCAAGTTGCGTGTGACTCATCACGGATCACAATTCGTGGGCTACTTATGCAGCCCACACTCGGTTTTTGCGAAGTTTTTCCACCGGCCTGACCGGGGATCTTCTCCCGGCAACACCGGGGCAGTGCAGTGGGTGCACCCGATGCTGGGATAGTTGCGGTCGTGGAGGCTGTTGTAGGGGACCTCGTGTACCTGGATATAGGCCCACACTTCAGCCCAAGTCCATCTGGCCAGCGGATTCACCTTGATCAATTGGAATTTCCTGTCCCATTCGACAAACCCAGCATTGGCGCGAGTGGGAGCCTGGTCTCGCCGGATGCCGGTGATCCAGGCCGAGTATCCATTCAGCGCGCGGGTTAACGGCTCGACCTTGCGCAACTGACAGCATTGATCGGGGTCCCGGGCCCAGAGCGCCTCACCGTACCGGGCTGCTTGCTGATCCGGCGTGAGTAAAGATTTGACCTGGATGACCTGATCCGGGAGCAAGCCGTACTTGGCCACGATGCGATCCCGTACCTCGGAGGTCTCCTTGAACAGAAAATCCGTGTCCAGGTAGAAGAGCGGAATCCTCGGGTTGATCCGGTGAATCATGTCCACCAGCACCACATCCTCCGCGCCAAAGCTGCAGGCGAGCACGATATGAGGAGCATAGCGCTCCAACGCGTGGGCCAAGACATCCTGTGGAGGCTTGGTCTCGAAGGAGTCGCTGATCGTCTTCAGCGCTTCATCAGACGGTCTGGACTTGTTATGAACGTCGGTGGCCATGGGTCGATCACTTGCTCTGGGCTATGTTTCAACCTTCTCCACGAGCACCTTGAAGTGCGCCGCTTCCGGTTCCAACGGTTCCTCAGCCAGGATCTTATGGCCGTCATTACGAAGGCTCATCGGCACGTTCTTGATCGGATCGCCTGCGTCCAGCCAGACTTCCAATCGCTCGCCCGCCTCCATCATCTCCAGCTTCAGCTTGGTCTTGACATAGTTAAGCGGGCACATGACGCCCCGAAGGTCGAAGACCGTGATGCCGGCGGCCGGCTGAGCGGCCTGCTGCGTCTCCTGGAGCACCGGAACTGGCTTGTCGGCCCCCTCGGCCTTTCCGGCCTGGGCAAGCTTGAGATCCTTCCCCATTTCTTCCGTGGCGGCCTTGCAGGCCTCTACAAACCCTCTTGCAAAGGCGATCTTGGCATGAGCGAATTCTGGAGTCGTGTCCTTCGGCCCCAAGTCGCCAATCTGTGAGCTCAGGTTTCGGTATGAGATCGGCACAAGGCACTTCTCGGCGAGTCGACGTTCAAATTCAGAAAAAGTCTCAGCGTCCGTCGCCGGATCAATTCCCTCGGTGACCAGCAAGGCCTTCGCCCCAGCCAGCACGGCTCGGTATGCCTTATTGACCGAAACCGAATACTGATGCTTCTCCGCTAGCAGACGGGCCTGGTACAGCTCCTGTTCCGCTTCCAAGATACGGTTGTCGATCATCTCCAGCGCGCCGCCAGCGCATTCGCCCGGTCCCAAATCCTCCAGGATAAATTCTTCCTCACCTTCCCAGTCATAGAAATAGCTGGGATCCTCCTCAAAGGTCGGGATGATCGTGTAGGGGATCAGCTCTTCCTTGAGCTTGGCCTTACCAGCCCTGGTGATGAAGGCCGGTAGGCCCTCTCCAACCTGCCGATCACGGCGGTACACCGCGAGCAGGTGCGAGATCGCTACCGGTACGTTCTTGGCCGGAAGCTTCACTGTCATTTGGCCGATCTTGGCAGTCCCGTTCACCTGGCCGCCCAGGTGCAGTTCGTAATGGGGCGCCACATGCTCGCCCACACGCTTACCTACGCCATGGAGACCGATGGTGGCAATGTGGTGCTGGGCGCAAGAATTGTGGCATCCACTGATCTTCACACTGACGCCCTTGAGATCCTCCGGGACCTTGCCTGGCGGAAAGATCTCCGCCATCGCGCGCGCCAGACCCTTGGACGAAGTGATGCCGAGGCCGCAGGTATCGGTGCCGGGACAAGCGATGATGTCCTCCACCAGCTCAGCGCCAGGATCAGCCAGGCCATGCTGGACTAGTTCAGCGTGGAAGTCTTCCAAGCGGGAATCAGGAATCCACCGAAGGATCAGATTCTGATTGATCGTGGTCCGGAGGTTGCTGTTCGAATAGCTCTCGGCCAGATCAGCGACGAAGAACATTTGGTCCGAGGTGATATCCCCCATCTGCAGCTTGATGACCGCGGCGGCGTAGCCTGGCTGTTTCTGCCGGACCACATTGGTCCGCTTCCACATCTGATACGGAGACTCGTGCTGCGCGCCGTTTCCATTGCCGTCTCCATTGCCACCATCCATGCCGGCGCTGGCGCCCTTGGTCGAAGCCGGCATGAGAAGCGGGACCGGCTCATCCTGGTGCTGGAGCAACTTGATCGGCCCATGGTCAGGGCGGCCATGACCCATCGCAACATAGACTTCCTCCCAGCGCCGCTTGAACTCCTGGAAACCCAGCTTCTCGATCACGAACTTCATCCGGGCCTTGTTGCGGTTCTTGCGATTACCCAGGGTGTCGAAGACCTTGATGACAGCCTCGATCGTCGGAATCAGCTCGTCCATGGGAACGAACTCCCGCAGAACTTGGCCGATGCGGGGCGCAGCTCCAAGCCCGCCGCCTACGGACATCCGGAACCCGATCGTCCCATCCTCACGACGGGCTGCCAGAAGCCCTATGTCGTGAATGGGAGTGAGGGCGCAGTCGTGGCGGCAGCCGGAGAAGGCGATCTTGAACTTCCTCGGGAGACTCTGATTCAACGGGTTGCGGAGCAGATGCAGCGCGACCGTCTTGGCATAGGGCGTGACATCAAAGACCTCGCCTTGGCAAACCCCCGCAAGGTGGCAGGCCGTGACGTTGCGGACCGTGTTGGCGCAAGCCTCGCGGGTCGTGAGGCCCACCTCCGCAAGTCCCCGCATGATGGCGCCCACATCCTTGAGTTGCACGAAGTGGAGCTGGATATCCTGGCGCGTCGTGACGTGGCCGACGCCGGTCGCGTAGGTGTCAGCCAGCTCCGCAATTCGCCGCAACTGATTCGCCGTCAGCCCTCCAAAGGGAATCTTGATCCGGACCATCTGCACGCCGGGCTGACGCTGGCCATAAATTCCATGCTGGAGGCGAAAGGGTTTGAAGATATCGCTGGAGACCTCCCCGGCATTCAGGCGCCGCACTTCGCCCTCGAAGGCTTCGATTTCCTCCAGGATCTCTCGCGGAATAGGGTTGGGCTGGATCTCAACTGGGTCAGTCGTTCTGGAACGGTTCATGGTAACTTCTCCACTGTCGATTGGGCGATTGACAATTAGGGACGCAGCAATTCTTCAATTGAAAATTATGAAATCGTCAATCTCCTCAGATGTGATACATCAAGGTCCGCTGCTGCTCGATCTGTTGGTGGCGTTCCGCTAACTCCTTCAGCGTGACAGCGCTCAGCACATCTAATTCCGCTTGTCTCACCCGCTCCCAGACGCTGGTCAGCAGCAATTCCGGTTTGGCCATTCCCCGAGTCTGGCGAGCAGCCGGCCCCCGCTTGGGGGAGGGGGAGAGTGGGCCATCAAGCGCTTCCACGATGTCGGCCAGAGACACTTCCGCCGGGAGCTTGCTGAGCAAATAGCCCCCTTGTGCGCCTCGTAAACTGTCCACTAATCCAGCCTTCTTCATGGCATGCAGGACCTGCTCAAGAAACCGAGCAGGAATCGCTTGCCGGCGCGCAATGGATTTGGCCCGGATAGGCGAGGTGCCATTGTGCAGAGCCAAGTCCAGCGCTGCTATGATCCCGTATGTTGCCTTGAGCGAGACCTTCATTACCTAGTATTCCGATAGGAATTAAGATCAGTAGCGTAAATGTATACACCCTAGCGCGAGAGACTGTCAAGCGGTTTTTCGGACAACCTGTGACGCTCACAGCGACCTCCGTTTGACCGACGACCCGACTCTCAGCCAGGACCAGCGTAAGAGCATCGAGCAGATCGAGTAGGCAGGCAAGCGGGCGGCTTCCCTGACTGCTCAGCCCCTGGCCTTCAGTCGTCGGCAGATCCTGTAACCAAAAGTCCTGGATCTCAATGCATTGATCACCAACATGGAAGAGATGCTCCGCCGGCTGATCGGTGAGACGATCGAGCTGGTCACGATCCTGACTCCATCACTGGGACACGTCACCGCTGACCCAGGCCAGATCGAGCAAGTGCTCATGAATCTGACCGCCAACGCCCGAGACGCGATGCCACAGGGCGGGAAGCTGACCATTGCGACCGATAACGTCGAGCTGGATGAGTCCTACGTTCGGCAGTATGCCGGAGCCCGTCCTGGCCCGCGTGTCAGGCTGGCGGTCAGCGACACTGGCACCGGAATGGACAAGGAAACGCTGTCTCATTTGTTCGAGCCCTTCTTCACCACCAAGGAAAAGGGGAAAGGGACGGGGCTGGGCCTCTCTACCATCTTATGGTATCGTCAAGCACAGCGCGGGCTACATCTCTGTGGACAGCGAGCCAGGCTTCGGCTCGACCTTTACTGTGTACTTACCGAGGGTTACTGATGAAGCTGCGGCGACCGAATTTGTCCAAACCACAGCCGAGAATCCCCTCGGTTCCGAAACCGTGCTTCTCGTTGAGGATGAAGATATGGTCCGAGCACTTGCATGTAGGATCCTGCAAATGCACGGTTATAACCTGCTGGAGGCTCGGGATGGCATTCAGGCCCTGCGGCTCTGTCAGGAATACTCCGGCATCATCCACCTCATGGTGACTGATGTCGTGATGCCAGGAATGAGCGGACGCGCGGTGGCCGATCATCTCTCGTCTGTGCGTCCGGGTATGAAAGTGCTCTATCTGTCTGGTTATACATACAATGCTATCGTCCATCACGGAGTATTGGATTCTGGTAAAGCCTTATTACAAAAGCCCTTTACGCCTGCCGAGCTTGCGCGCAAAGTCCGCGAAGTGCTGGATAGAAAATAATATAGAGTTGCCGCAGACGTCCGCCGGGCAATTAACGTTCCGGTTCCACACCACCTCCTGGCTTCTTCGCTGTATAAAAAAGCCGACACTCTGAACAAAATTTTCCTGAGCCGGAAAGTGGCGCCCATAAAGAACTAGGAGCCATCTCAATGTGATGCAGTTTACTCGCGCCTGGCATTTTCGTTGCAAAGAAAAAAATTCATTTAGAATGATTTTTCTGATTGACATCGTTTGACGGTAGCGAGATAATCCCGCCCGCTCTTCACCGCGGAATGTTCATGGACATGCGGTCATCTGTTGTTAGCCTCCTTCTGCTGACCGGCGATCCTGACCTTCAAGCCCAGCTCGAGCAGGACCTCAAGAAAGCTTCGATTCCAGCCACCTTTACTGTGGCCAGGGACATCGTATCCCTGCAGCGAGCGATTGCCAAACGCACGTTTGACGGCGTGATCCTCGAGACCAAACGATCCACGGTCAAAGACCTGGCGGAGGTGCAACGCGAAGTTGATCCGTCACACACCTTCATCCTGGCTGGGTCCCGTTCGGTGCTCCGCCAAACGGTCGGGACCGTGCAAGCGATCAGGAACGGAGCCGGACAGCCTGCAGGCTCAGTCGGTCGCCAGTTTTCCCTTGAGGACTATCTCGAGTCCAAGCTCAGTGATTTCGTGAAAGGCATGAAAACCGGCTCTGCCCGGAACCTGCACCCGATGCTGATCAGGGCGGTCGAGCGACCACTCATCAGCCATGCCCTCAAGGAAACGAAGGGGAACCAGATTCAGGCTGCGCATTTATTGGGAATGAACCGGAATACCCTGCGGAAAAAAATCGCTGAATTACACATCCCGGTCAAACGGGAAAAGGCTCAGAAAGCCTGACCTTACCAAAAGGTCGTAACCAGTTAAGAGCTGGGGAGTGTCTGGTGCGAGCGGTCATACGGTCTGCAGGATCCCATTATCAACTCTCTAACTAAGGAGTGTGCTATGACAAAAGAGGAGCTGATCGCAAAGATGGCATTGTCGGCAGGTATTACTAAAGTTGCCGCAGGCAACGCGCTGTCGGCATTTACCGACAGCGTGACCTCTTCCCTCAAGAAAGGGAGGCGGGTCAGCTTGGTCAACTTCGGCACGTTTCTGGTTGCCAAGCGAAAAGCACGAATCGGCCGCAATCCGAGAACCGGCGAATCCCTGCGCATTCCCGCCGCTCGGGTCCCGAAATTCTCCGCCGGAAAGGCCCTCAAGTCCGCCGTCAAGTAAAGGCGCCGCCTGAGCAAGAAGCCTCGCCAAAGATCGCAACGGCAGCACGACCCGTCGTGCTGCCGTTGCCTGTGAGATTCTTGACAACCCCGACTGGGCTGGATTAGCATGGCCGCGGACGCTAGGCGCGTAGCTCAGGGGGAGAGCGCTACCTTGACACGGTAGAGGTCGACGGTTCAAGACCGTCCGCGCCTACCATCCCGCCAAGGGCATCGGACCGCCTAGGCGGCGGTTGAGATGCCTTTTCTTGTTTCCAGCGAATGCCGATCGAAACTCACCAGATCCAGATTACGTTGCCCGACGGAACCAGCCGGCAGATCCCGGCCGGCTGCACAGCCGGAGAGGCGCTGCGCAGGGCCATCGGGGCGTTGGCTCATGACCTGCTGGCGGTCAAGGTCAATGGCGTGCCCAGGGATCTGACCGCGATTTTGACCGAGGATGCGTCGCTCGAACCGGTGACCTTTGCGTCACCGGACGGGAAGGACGTGTATCGGCATAGCAGCACCCACATCATGGCCCAGGCTGTGAAAGCAGTCTTTCCTTCGGCACAACTCGCCATCGGCCCTGCCATCGAGGAAGGGTTCTACTACGATTTCGCCTTCGATCGTCCGTTTACCCCTGAGGACCTTGAGAAAATCGAGGCGCGGGCCCACGAGATCGTGAAGGCCGACCATCCGTTCAAGCGGATGGAGATGCCTCGGCAGGACGCGATTCGATTCTTCAAGGAACGGGGAGAGAACTACAAAGTTGACATTCTGGAACACATCGAAGATCAGACAGCATCCCTCTACAGCCAGGGGGAGTTCGTGGATCTCTGCCGGGGTCCCCATGTCCCATCAACCGGCCGGATCGGCGCGCTGAAGCTGCTGTCAAGCGCGGGAGCCTACTGGCGGGGCGATGAGCGGAATCCGATGCTCCAGCGGATCTACGGCACATCCTTCCCGACCCAGGCCGAGCTGGATGCCCATCTGGCCAAGCTGGAAGAGATCAAGCGTCGGGACCACCGCAAGCTGGGGAAAGAGCTGGACCTCATCACGATCCAGGATGAGATCGGACCAGGTCTGGTTCTCTGGCACCCGAAGGGTGCGCTGGTTCGCCTGCTGATTGAAAATTTCTGGCGGGAGCAGCATCTGCAGCAGGGTTATGAACTAGTCTATTCCCCGCACGTCGCGCGCCTCGACCTTTGGAAAACAAGCGGGCACGTGGAGTACTACCGGGAGAACATGTTCACCCCGATGAAGATCGAGGCGAGCGAGTACCAGCTCAAGCCCATGAACTGCCCGTTCCATATCATGATTTACAAGTCCCATCTCCGCAGCTACCGAGACCTGCCGATCCGGTACGGCGAGCTAGGCACCGTCTATCGCTACGAGCGGACCGGGGTCCTGCATGGCCTGCTGCGGGTGCGCGGCTTTACCCAGGATGATGCCCATCTGTTCTGCCGACCGGACCAAATCGAGGCCGAGGTCAGCCGCGTGCTGGATTTCACCTTTCTGGTGCTCCGCACGTTCGGCTTTTCCGAGTTCGAGGTCTACCTCTCCACGCGGCCTGAGAAAGCGTTCGGGTCTCCCGGGCATTGGGCCCAGGCTACCGTGGCGCTGGAAGCGGCATTGAAGGGACGGGGAGTGGCCTACCAGATCGATCCCGGCGAGGGCGTGTTCTACGGCCCCAAGATCGACATCAAGATCAAGGATGTGCTGGGTCGGGCCTGGCAATGCTCGACCGTGCAGATTGATTTCAACAGCCCAGAGCGATTCGGGCTGGCCTACACCGGTGAGGACGGGAAGGCGCACCAGCCCATCATGATTCACCGGGCGCTTATGGGATCGATTGAACGATTCTTCGGCATTCTGTTGGAACACTATGCGGGCGCCTTTCCCACCTGGCTGGCCCCGGTCCAAGCCATGGTGCTCTGCATCACCGACAAGCAACGGGACTACGCCGAGGCTGTGACGGCTCAGCTCAAAGCCGCCGGCTACCGAGCCGAGGCGGATCTGCGGAATGAGAAGATCGGGTTCAAGATTCGAGAGGCGGAGAAGGCTAAGATTCCATTTATGTTGGTGGTCGGCGACCGCGAGATGCAGGCCGGCACTGTGTCGGTCCGCGGGCGGGGCGGCGCAAACCTGGGTAGCCTGTCGGTCCCGGCAGTCATCGACCTGATCAGGGCCGACGTCTCGCAGGCTCTGCGAGCGCAATAACCCTTTCAAAAGAGGTGCGGTATCGTCCCTAAGTTGCGTGTCAATCGGGAGATTCGGGTTCGGGAAGTTCGCGTAATCGGCCCGGAGGGCGAGCAGTTGGGTATCCTGCCCACGCCTGACGCGTTCCGGAAGGCCCAGGACATCGGCTACGATCTGGTGGAAGTGGCGCCGACCTCGCAGCCGCCCGTCTGCCGGATCATGGATTACGGGAAATATAAATACGAACTGAGTAAAAAGGAGCATCAAAGCCGCCGGCATCAGAAGTCCACACAGGTCAAGGAGATCAAACTGCGGCCCAGGACTGACAAACATGATCTCGAAATCAAGATTCGGCAGATCAAGGGCTTCCTGGCGGAGGGCAACAAAACGAAAGTCACGGTAACCTTTCGTGGACGAGAAATGGCCAATCAGGAAATGGGGCGGGCGATGATCAACACGGTGATCGAACAGTTGGCGGATTCTGGCACAGTTGAGTATGCGCCCCGCCTGGAAGGCCGGAGTTTGATCATGATCGTCGCCCCCAAAAGCTGAAGGAGTGAGAGATCCCTGGGCTGACCTCCCTGCTCACGCACCGCGCATCCACCCGCCAAGCAGGTCCCCGGAAGGAGCCGGGGTACCCGTTGCTCCTATTTCGCAATGGGTCGATGACGCGCGCAGTATGAGGTCAGCTCAGGAGCCTCGAGCAGTGGTGTGAACTAACAAGGGAAGGTGGAAAGAAATGGCAAGACTCAAGCTGAAGACTCACAGTGGCGCCAGTAAGCGATTTAGCCGAACCGGCAGCGGGAAATTACTCCGGCGTAAAGCCGGCAAGCGGCATATCTTAACGAGCAAGCGCCGCGACCGGAAGCGGAGGCTCAAAGGCACGACCACTGTGGCACCGGGCGAGCGGCATTCCGTGAGCCGGCTCCTGCCGTACAACTCTTAGCAAAGGAGTGTTTCATGCCCCGCGTCAAAGGCGGACCGAAGACGAGACAACGGAGAAAGAAGCGGATCAAATTAGCCAAAGGCCAGTACGGCGCAAAGAGCCGACTGTTCCGCAGCGCGACCGAGTCGGTGGACAAGGGCCAAACTTACGCCTATGCTGAGCGGAGGAAGCGAAAGAGAAATTTTCGACGCCTGTGGATAACCCGCATCAGCGCGGCGGTCCGCCAGCACGGGCTGACCTATAGCCGCTTCATTAATGCGCTGAAGAAGGCCAATGTCCTGCTGGATCGGAAGGTGCTTTCCGACATGGCCATCAGGGATCCGGCAGGATTTGACCAACTCGCAACCCTGGCGAAGCAGCAACTCTCGCCAGCCTGATGAAGAGCAAATGGCTGATGGTTGAGCGGAAAAGACGTTCTGTCCGGTCCTGACCATTCGCCATTGGCCATATGCCATCAGCTCTTGCGTTCTTCGGCCAACGCATCCACCTCCAGTTCGAAGGCCACTGCTGGCACGCTCACCTGCCAGTGCTCCAGCGTTTCCGGGTGTAATTCGCCAATCAGGCCCAGAGTTCGGCCTTCAGACACAATGCTCCCGGCCCGGCCCTCCAGGAACGACGGGTGGCTCATGGGTTCCAAGGTGTAGGGCTGATTCAGATAAAACAGCAGGAGGTCGAGGCAAGAATGGACCTCAGAGAAGTTCACCCCTGCGTGGGCAATCAGCGCACCCAGGACTGTGAGGGTCCGTGAGCCCATCTCATCCGTGGGATCCGGAACTACTACCTCGCCGACTTCGAACAACCGGTGTGGATAGAACGACCGGGATGACGCCGCTTCCACTCGAAGCAGCGACGGGGTGATCCACTGCCTCAGGCAGGCATAGCTCTGGGACATGACGTTCTTCACCTCGATGAGCCGGCCTCCGCCAAGGCGCCTCTCGATCTGGTCCAATTTGCCAAGGCGCATGCGGTCGATGAGCTCCAGCCGCGACGCAAGAATGTTCGAGATAATCTCTTGAAAGCCGAACCCGACCATCAAGTCTCGAATTCTGTCGGAAACCTGTTCTAATCGAGACAGGCTCCCCACCGTGAACTGGGTCGGCATCTCCGGCGCGAACCGGTCATAGCCTAGGCTGATCGCCACATCCTCCACCACATCCACCGTGTGCATCAGGTCGTTCCGGTACGGAGGGGGCTTGACCGACAGCTTGTTGCGAGCGGCGCTGGCTTCATAACCGAACGAACGCAGGGCAGATTGCACGGCCTTGGCGTTAAGCGACTGACCCAGAGCGGCCTCAATAGTTTTGATCAGAACGGATTGAGGTTTTGCAAAGTCGAGCGGAGTCCGCACTGCCCTGCCAAGTGAGGTAGCAGAGGGATAACTCACCTCTACTGGCTCGATTGCAGCGCCTCGATCAGCCAGATTGACGGCCAGGATGTTCAGCGTCAAGACGACCATGAACTCATCGGTGCCGGTGATTTCCACGAACAGCTCTCGATCTCCCACCCGGACTTCCCCCACTTCACGGCTGTTGATGATCGGCGGCAGCGAGAGGATATGGCCCGCCTCATCCCTGAGCAGCGGAACCAGCTCGTGCCCGGCCAGGATCGGACCATATTCCAGCCCCTTCGGATGCACGGTCAGGATCTCGCGCAATGACAGGGCCTCCTCGAACCCCAGGGGTGTGAAGCGGACTTCATCTGGCTTTACCAAGTCATAATGGACTGGGAACACAATCTGGGGAAGCTGGTAGAGCCCAATAGAGACCATGCGACGTTTTCGTCCGAAGATATCGGAAAGTTTTTCCTGAACCTGGATGAGCTGTGTTAATCCTTCATCTGTGACCGCATAGCCCACTGCAGTACAGGCGGCAACGTAGGGTCGCACGTGCTCCAGGCCCGGTGACACCAGCAGCCGACGAGTTGGACGTCTTGTGGATTTGAAGAACGGATAGGGTGAGACAGCGCCAGCCAGTTTGATCCGAATTTGACGCGCAATCCCTTCGCACGACCAAAGGTCCGGGCGATTACTGTCCTGCAGCTCAATGCGCAACTCGCCGGTCTTACTGTCCTGCTCCTTTAACTCTCCTTTGACCAGTGGCAGCCAGGCCACAATCTGTTCCTCGCTGGCCGGCTGGCCAATGAGCTGCTCAAAGTCCTTGCGATTGATCGAAATGCTCGGCATGGTCGGCGGCCAGACGCCGCGATCAGAAATGACCGCGTGTCGTTCGGATCATCTCCAAGTCAGTGGAGAACAGGTCCCGGATGTCATGGATGTCCAGCGCCACCATAGCCATACGGTCCAGCCCCAGTCCCCAGGCGATCACGGGCACATCCACGCCAAGTGGCAAGGTGACCTCCGGTCGGAACAGCCCAGCTCCCCCCAGCTCGATCCAGCCCAAGCGAGGATGCCGAACGTGCAACTCGACCGATGGCTCTGTGAAGGGGAAATAGGCCGGCAGGAACCGGCTCTCTCTGGCCTGCGCCACTTCGCGCGCGAACAGGTCCAGGAGGCCCAGCAACGTGCGGAACGTAATGTCCTGCCCCAGTACAATCCCTTCAATCTGAAAAAAATCCGTCGCATGTGTGGCATCCACCTGGTCGTAGCGAAAGCAGCGCGCAATCGAGAAGTACTTGCCCGGCACCTGCGGGCCTGCAGCCAGCGTGCGGGCGGATACTGCCGTGCCCTGGCTTCTCAGCACCAAGCGGCGGGCGCGTGTCTGATCGTAGTCATACCCCCATCCGGTCGAGCCGGTCTCCCCTCCATTCCGGTGTGTCGCGGCGACCCGAGAGAGGAAGGGCTCGTCAATGCTCTTCGCATGGGTCGGCTCTTTCACAAAGTACACATCGTGGATCGCCCGCGCCGGATGGAACTGAGGCATGTACAGGGCATCCATATTCCAGAACTCCGTCTCGATCAGTGAGCCTCGCATCTCCTGAAACCCCATGCTCACCAGCTTACGCTTCACCTGGTCGAGAAACTCGCGGTAGGGGTGACGCTTGCCGGCAGCGAGGCGCGGCGGTCGCAGGCTGATCGTATATTTTCTGAACCGTTTGGTACGCCAGGCTCCGTCCTTGAGCAGCTCCGGCGTCAGCTGAGACACTTCGTCCGCAAGCCCCTGTTGAGCAAGGGCTTGCGCGACTTCCTCACCTTGGGGGGTCAACACGTACCAACGTTCGATTCGTTCGTCAATGCGAAACGGCTCTTGGGCGTTTCCCCGCCTGACAGCGTACTGCTCAATCACTCGACGCATTGCCTCTGGGAATGAGTGGATCTCGCGCGACGAACCTCGCAGATCGCGGAGCAGCGCACGCAACGATTCCGCCGTGGGACTGGGCGATCCGGTTGCTTCCACATACCCACCCTGGACGATCCGGATCGCCCCTTCTTTTTTCAGACAGCCGATCGCCCCGCTCATCTCGGTCGGTTCCAGACCCTCGCTGGCTTGGATATCCTGGATCGTGAGGCGTCTGCCGGTCTGCTTGGCATCCCGGGTGACCGACAGGATCCGTTCCAGCGGCGAGTATTTTTCGAAATACCGCTCCCCGACCTTGGTCAGCGAGACAACCGGGGTCACCTTCTGGGAGTCCACCCTGATGAGGGACTTCGTGAGGAGCCATTCAACCGCCATGCTCAACTGGGACGGTTCCAGCGAAGCACTCTGCGCGATCTGTTCTTCCCGGAGCGCCTGTTGCGAAGAAGACGAGGTGGACAACCGGCGTTGATTGAGCGCGGTGAGGACCTTGATTTCAAGCGGGTGCAGGCTGCTCGTGAGCGAAGAGGTGTCCGCCATGCCTCACTCTACCGCCTGGCCGCGGCGGCTCCGGCACCCGGCATCACCTTGCGCGCGGCTTGGCGCATGGCTTTGATGGTCGCGCCGTAATCGGAACTGGAGAAGATGGCCGACCCAGAGACCAAGATATCCGCTCCGGCCTGGATAATGCGCGCGGCATTCTCCACCTTGACGCCACCATCCACCTCCAGCGCAGCGTGACTGCCAGTCCGGTCAATGAGCTGTCGGGCTCGAGAAATTTTCTCGAGAACGGACGCGATAAAATGCTGGCCTCCGAAGCCGGGGTTCACGGACATCACGAGCAGCAGGTCCGCGTCAGGGATGATCTCCTCAACCGAAGTGAGGGAGGTAGCCGGATTGAGGGTCACTCCCGCCTTGACACCCCGTTCTTTGATGGATTGGACGGTCCGATGCAGGTGTGGGCAAGTCTCTACGTGGACCGTTACATAGTCAGCCCCCGCTTCTGCAAATTCCGGAATCAGCGAATCCGGATTCGTCATCATCAGGTGCACGTCGAGCAGCAGCTTTGTCACCTTGCGGAGGGCCTCCACGATCAGCGGACCAACAGTCAGGTTCGGAACGAAATGCCCATCCATGACGTCGATGTGGAGCAGATCGGCCCCTCCTGCCTCGACGCGCGCGACTTCCTCTGCAAGATGGGCAAAGTCTGCCGAGAGGATGGACGGGGCGATGAGGACGCTCCGGCGAGTCATACAGCATCGGCCTTTCGGAGCCGAGCGGCAAAAAATGCGTCCATAGGATAAGGAGTAAACATGGTCGAGAGATCCCCTTGGGCATTTAGAAGAACACGGGCTGTTGGCGGCAGCCTGGACGAGACGGGCTCGCGTCGGAACTCAGCGTGGGCATTGCAGAAATGCTCGATCACATCCTCGTTTTCATCATGCTCGGTCGAACAAGTACTATAGACTAACACCCCGCCGGGTCGCAAGAGGTGGCTCACCTGCTCCAGCATCCGGAGCTGAGTCGCCTGATGTCGCGCAAGAAGCCCCTCGCCCTTTTGCCATTTGCCCTCCGGATGTCGCCGCAGCACGCCTAGCCCGCTACAAGGGGTATCCAGCAGGATGCGATCGAATAGTTGGTCAAAGAGGCCTTCCTTCACTGTTCCTTCTTCCCTAAGATCCTGTGTTATATCAGCCGTGACTGTCGTGATAATCCGGACGCCGAGCCGCCGGCAGTTTTCTTGAAGCAACCGCAGGCGCCGCTGGCTCCGATCGATCGCCACGATCTCGCCACGGTTCTGCATCAGCGCTGCCAGATGTGTCGTTTTCCCGCCCGGCGCGGCGCAGGCATCCAATACCCGCTCTCCAGGCTGGGGATCCAGGATGAGAGGGACCAACTGCCCTGCTTCGTCCTCCACGTAAAAGGCGCCGGCCTGGAACTGTGGAAGTTCTGTGACTGGTCCGCACTTCTCCAGAATAAGGCCGACAGGACTGATGTCTGTGGCTTTGACCTGGTAACCGGCTCGGACCAGATCAGCCTCCAGCGCTTCGCGGGTGAGGCGGAGGGTATTCGCACGGATCGTCATCGGGGGAATCGTCACGGTGGTGCGACAGAGCGACTCGGCGGCGGCTGAGCCGAAACGATGAAGCCACCGTTGAGTCAGCCATGTCGGGCAGGAAAACCGGACAGACAGAGCAGCCATTGGATCCTTCGCTGGATCGGGCCAGGGTGGTGCCGGCTCCCGGATCAGCGAGCGGAGCACAGCGTTCACGAAGCCAGTCCAATCTTTGGATGGTCTGTGCTTGCCGAACCTCACGAGCTTGACCGATTCGTTCACGGCGGCAGAGGGCGGGATCTTCTCCAAATAGAGGAGTTGATAGGCACCCAGGCGAAGCGCCGTCTTCACCAACGAGGGAAGACGAGCGATCGTCCGATCCGCCACATGATCGAGCCGCCAGTCGAGAGTGGCCCTGTGACGGAGCACTCCGTATACGAGCTCGAATGCCAATGCTCGATCACGAACGTCCAGACCAGCATGGCTGAGGCTGCGATCGAATGCGTCATCGGCGAACAGACCGGCACGCTCAAGCGCCAACAAGGTTTCAAGCGCAACCCTTCTGGCACCACACTGAGAACGAGAAGAGCTGAGCGATAAGGACTGAGCACACATCACTCAGCCCCCGTTGCTCGGGCTTGGGCCAGCGCCGAGGACCAGTCCTGTCGACAGGATATGTCCTGCGAGGTACTGGGCGACGCCCATCCGACGGCTGTTGACCGGTTGGAGCTCTGTAATGGCCAGCAGTCCCTTTCCCGTAGCGACCAGGATTCGCCCTTTGCATGCTTCGATGATGGTGCCCGGAATTGCTGTGCCAGGCGGCCGGTCGGTCGGTGCTGCTCGCCAAATGATCCACCGATCATCCCCTGCATAGGTATAGGCCCCGGGCCAGGGAGACAGACCTCGAACCCGGTTCGCGATCTCGGCGGCGGCGTGTTTCCAGTCGATGAGCCCGTCCTCCTTCTTGAGGAGAGGAGCCAGGGTCGCCTGGGCATGGTCTTGCGGACGTGGGATCACAGTGCCGTCTTTCAATCGGCGGATGGTTTCGACCAACAGCCTCCCGCCGACCACCGCCAGTCTGGCCGACAGCGAGCCAGCAGTGTCCTCTGGCTGAATCTCGACCTGCTCCTGAAGAAGGATGGCGCCGGTGTCCATGCCCTCGTCCATCAACATGGTCGTGATGCCGGTTTCCCGTTCGCCGTTGATGAGCGCCCACTGGATTGGTCCTGCCCCACGATATTTCGGAAGCAGCGACGCATGCACATTGACGCACCCACGCGGGGGCATGTCGAGGATGACCTTTGGCAGGATGCGTCCAAAGGCGGCCACGGCGATGAGATCCGGCTGCCAGGCCCGAAGGGCTTCCAGGAAGGCCGGCTCCTTCATCTTGACTGGCTGCAAAATGGGGAGACTTTCCCGCTGACAGACCAGCTTGACCGGCGATGCAGCCAAGACCTGCCCCCGTCCTTTTGGTCGATCCGGTTGAGTCATGACACCGACCACTGAATCGTCTGACCGGAGCAAGGCCTCCAGCGAAGGTACTGCAAATTCCGGAGTGCCCATGAACACTATTCGCATGGGGCGTGCTTTAACACGCGGCCAGCTGGAAATCAACTTGGACAGGTCCCTTCGCCCATGCTCTTCATATCGAATAGAATGAGGCTGATGTCGCCCACCATGTCGGCGTTACCTTGACTTGGCCTACCCCCTTTGTTACTATCCCGCCGCGGGGTGGAGCAGTCTGGTAGCTCGTTGGGCTCAATCCGCAGGATTAGCATGAGCACAAAGCTCAAAGGAGACATCGCAGAACAGGTGGCCATTCTTCAAGCGTTGAAGCGTGGCTGGGGAGTTCTGAAGCCCATCGGGGATCGGTTGCCTTACGACCTGGTCTTCGATGTGAAGAGGACTCTCGTGAAGGTTCAGGTCAAGTGCGCCTGGTTTGACGAAGGACGTGGGAACTATGTGGTGGATAATCGTCGAACCAAGACAAATAGGCGGGTTATGGTCCGAGAGGTTTACACACCTTCGGACTTTACTTCGCTCTAGCTTACCTGGCTGATCAAGATCTGTTCTATGTCTTCCCTGTCGATGTGTTCATTAGCTATGCCAGTGAAATTCATCTGGTAGAAGCCGACAAGCGTCAGCGAAAGGCTCGGTCCGCTGAGTATCGTAACGCTTGGCATCTAATTCTGCACTGGGCTGCGCAGAAGGAAACTTCTGTGCGACAACCTGTCAAATTCGGGGAAGCCGGTAGCGGGGTAACCCCGAGCCAAGCTTTGAGAGCCGTCAAGCTCTCAGAGAAGGTGTAGAGACTTAACGGCAGGCGCCCGAACGACGGCGAAGCTGGTCGAGGGCGAAGAGAAAGTCCAGACCACAAACTGGTCATCCAGGCAGCGAAAGCTGTAGTGGTACGCATAACCCAAAGGTCGGTGGTTCAAATCCACCCCCCGCAACCAAAAAGAATAGACGCACAAGAAAAGGGGTTAGCCGGCGGCGGGCTAACCCCTTTTCTTCTTCTCGCAGTTGAGCAATGAACCGCGTTCAGCAAGAGAGCCGTGCCTACGCCAGCCTGGGGTTGGCCTTTGTCGCCTTGAGCCTGCTCGCCTGTTCCACCAATCCCTACACCGACCGTTCCCAGCTTCTCCTAATGTCCGAGTCCCAGGAGGCACAGCTCGGTGCACAAGCCTATGCCCAGACCCTGCAAGATCCCAAGGTGCATATCTCACAAGATCCTCGTGAGGTGGAACCGGTCAAGCGGGTTGCCAAGCGCATCATCGAGGCTGCGAAATCTTCCAAATACGCGGAGATGGCCAAACAATTTAACTGGGAAGTGAATGTGATCAAAGACGACAAGACCTTGAACGCCTTCGCGCTTCCAGGCGGGAAGATTGCCGTGTATACCGGCATCTTCCCGATCGCGAAAAACGAGGCCGGCCTTGCCGCCATCATGGGGCACGAGGTTGTCCATGCTCTCGCTCGACATGGGGGTGAGCGCATGAGCCAGGGACTCCTCACTCAATTAGGATTGGAGGCCGCCAATATCGCTTTGGCTTCACAAGGGGCCAGCCAGATAGTCATGCAGTCCGCTATGGCCGCGCTGGGCGTGGGAGCTAACGTGGGAGTTCTGCTGCCATTCAACCGAGCGCATGAGTCCGAGGCGGACTACATCGGCCTGCTCCTAGCGGCCCAAGCGGGATACGATCCACGAGAGGCCGTACGCGTCTGGGAACGGATGGAGCAAGTCTCCAAGGGGCAACCGGCCGAATTTCTCTCCACGCATCCAAGTCACGGCACCCGCATTAAACAGCTTGAAGACTGGATGAACGAAGCTCTCTCCTACTATAAACCCCAACCTGGAACCTCGGCTGACCTCCCTTCCGTGTCGGTCCGATAATGTAACGCAGGCCTACCGAACCGATCGGCCTAAAGATCTGAGGTTTCTGCACTCGAACGAAGGAGAGGAAAGAGAGCTTAGTTTATATATAGATATATATGTCACAATATCTATAGACATCATTAGATACTTGAGTTATCATAGGCCGCGATGAAGGAGCAGTCCGACTCAGAAAAGACCGGCACCTGGATCGTCCGTCAGATCCCTGCTGACCTCATGCGTCGGACGCGCATGGCGGCTCTGGCTCAGCAGAAGACCGTTCGGCAACTGCTCATAGACCTCGTCGACGTCCACCTCCAGGGACTTGAGCGAAAGGGGATTGTGCCCAAGACCAACCGCTAGGACCGTGTCATACGAGGGGGCGCTGTCATGAGGTATTGGGACTACTACATTGCACTGGAGAATGACTTGCTGGCCTGCCGGCGTTATGTCGAATTCGACGCGTCCAATATGGGCAGTTATTCGGTCGAATTCATGCGCCTCTTGCTGGCCACGTGCAGCGAGGTTGAGGTGCTCTGCAAGCAGCTCTGTCAACGGATCAATCCCGAAGCCAAGCGGGAACACATGCCGCATTACAGAACGACGCTTGACCCGGTCCTGTCCCTTTCTACTTTCCAAGTGGAGGACCTGCAGACGTTACGGCAGTTCCCACCCTTTGTGAGCTGGATACGCAGAGACAGCCCATCATGGTGGGATGCCTACATCCAGTTGCAGCACGACCGATCCCGCCATTACGAAACGGCCACATTGGAGCACAGCATCAATGCCTTGGCTGGCCTCTATGTCCTCAATCTGTACTACCACTCCGGCGCCGTCGTGGCCGCCGAGCTCACACCTGAATCACGGTTCTTCAGACCCCATGCTCTCGTGAGAACAAAACTCTTTCACGCGGTGGCCGGCTATGTGTTGCCCAACGTGGAGAAATTGTTTCCTCTTGGCAAGGCGTCTTCTCCATTCAGTCTCCGGTGAAGGGTCGGAAGGAACTGCCCGAATCGCGAACATGTGGGCGACCGCTGTCTGATAGAATGGTGAGAGCGAAAAGAACTCCTCGCCACAGTCCAAGAGAACTCATTGAGCGCACTCGATGGCAACCCTCCGTGGAGCTTTGCTTACTCTCGCGATGGTCTGGCTGCTCGGCTGCGCCCATGAGGTACGCCTGGTCAACCTCAGCGATGGCGCAACCATCGAAGGGATTTCCAAACTCTGGGATCAATCCATCACCTTGACCATGCCCTCGGGAGAAATCGTGGAAGGCCACTATGTCTCGCTCTCTTCTGCGAAGATCGGTCCCGACTCGCTCTTTTATCGAGCGAATGTAGGTAAGATGCTGGGTGGGCACGTCAGTGGCCGTTTTCACGGGTACGCCCTTTTAACGGGGCAGAACGGGACGATCGTGGAGATGGTCTTCGCGAGCGAGTGGACCGGGCACGGGTATGGGGTTGCCCGAGCCAACTCCGGTGGGGAGTATCACGTGACGTTTTAGCCACTGCCAAAAAAGCCCTTAGGAATTCTCTCAACGTGAAAAATGTGTTAGAAGAATTCCTAACGATACCAGTGCGGCCATTACGCCGGCGGCGGCCTAGCAAGGAGGGCGCTTCCCTGACCCCACCCGTTATGATCAAGGTCCTGCTGATTGAAGACAACCCAGTTGACGCCCAACTGACGAAGGATATCCTCGCGGAAGAGACTGCCGATCAGTTTGATCTCACCCATGTTGATCAGATGAGCGAGGCGATCCGGCGTTTGAGGAACGAGCGCTTCGATGTCGTCCTCCTGGACTTGTCCCTGCCGGACGCTCACGGCCTGGACACCCTGCATCAAATCCAGGTCACAATGCCCACTGTGCCGATTGTGGTGTTGAGCGGGTTGGACGACAGGGCCCTGGCTCTGCAGGCTGTGCAGAATGGAGCGCAGGATTACCTGGTCAAGGGCCGGAGCAGCGGGGAACTCCTGGCACGTGCCATCCGCTATGCCATCGAGCGCAAGCGAGCGGAAGAGCGCCTGATCTATCTCGCCCAATTTGATCACCTGACCGGCCTAGTCAACCGTACCCTGTTTCGTGATCGCCTGACTCAGGCGCTGGCCCGGAGCAAGCGCAAGAAACAACCGGTCGGACTCATGCTCTTAGATTTGGATGGTTTCAAGGCAGTCAACGATACGTTGGGGCATGACATGGGAGATCAGCTCCTCAAAGCCGCGGCGGACCGGCTGAAGAGTTGTGTGCGGGAGGTGGATACCGTCGCTCGCATGGGAGGCGACGAATTTACCGTCTTACTGGAAGGGCCCTCTGGCGAACAAGATATTGCCAGGGTCGCGGAACGAATCCTTGAAGCCATCGCCCATCCCTTGGTCTTGGACGGCCATGCAGTCTCAGTCACAGCTAGCATCGGGATTACCGTCTATCCTTTCGATGACCATGGCATCGACGATCTCTTGAGACACGCCGACACGGCCATGTACCGTGCTAAAGGACATGGAGGCAATCACTACCGGTTCGCCCTCGAAGGCCAAGTCCCCACTCCACAGGGACACCCATCTCCGTTGCCTAAAGGTTAGCCTGGTCCGTCCAGGACCTCCCGCACCTTGCGTGCCAGGTCCTCTGCCGTGAAGGGCTTATGGAGCACGACCGCACCGGGGACCACTGCCCCGTCACACACGACCGTTTTCCCCATCAGACCGGACACATAGAGGACCTTCAGGCTCGGGCGAACGGCCATGGCACGGCTGGCCAGCTCTGGCCCGTTCATGTGCGGCATCACCACATCCGTTACGAGCAAGTGAATCGGGTCCGCCTCCCGTTCCACAAGGTCCAATGCCGCTGAGCCAGATGGCGCCAGGAGCACACGGTAGCCATGCTCTTCGAGGAATTCGCGGGCAAGGGTGCGGACCTCCGGTTCATCCTCCACAAGCAGAATCGTTTCGGCTTTGACCCGCATGATAGGCTCCCTTAGACGCTTCTCTGTAGCACTGCTCACCCAGAGACGCAATAGTCGCTAGCGACCGATCTCAGCCAAGGGTTCATGGGTCACCATGACCGTACCACGTGGGTTGGGCTCAAGCTTATTGGAAGCAGCCAGTCGGTCTCGCGGTGGGGAGGTCTGACAGTCGGGAGTGGTCACAAGACCCCAATGCTGGTTATCGTAGCAACTGTTGTCTAAGACCAGGGCTTCTGCATGATGAAACAGCAAGATGCCGCTCAGCATGTTTTCGCGGCAGATGTTGCGGACGAGATCAGGGTGCGTTCCGGGATCACGGACGGCGATCCCGAAATGATGGTTCGCGTAACACAGGTTTTGAGCGACGCGGGGGCGGGCTCCGGCGAACATGAAGATGCCGGACTCCCGATTGTGGCAGACCTCGTTGCCGATCAGGATGGGCCGACAGTTTGGACCATACACGACCACTCCCGACAGAAGGCCTTCGGTCGCCCGACATCCCGTGATCGTACAGGTGGAATCCAAAATATTGACGGCCGAGTTCTGGTCGCTGCCGACGTACCGGAAGGTCACCCCGGAAAGGAGTCCGCTCGGCACGCGCTGCAGGTAGAGCGGCCCTCCGCGCCGGCTGAAGATCTGCACGTGATCCCGACCAGCCCCGATGAGCAGAATCGGCCGCTCGACCATGAAGATTTTATCCTCATAGACCCCGGGCCTGACAAAGACCTGATCATCGGGGCCGGCATCCTTGAGCGCAGCGCTCGGCCTTGCGTAGGCACCAGGGTCATTGGCATCCACGATGAGCGTCTTGCCACCGGCTGGATTGGGAGGAGGCTCCTGCATCGCTGGTGCCTGAGAATCCGGTTGGCCCTCTGGGGTACCGTGTTGACCTCGACTCGGCTCTTCAGGAAGCTCAAGGGACACAGGGAGCTGTCCAGGATTCCTTGCTGGTGGGCTGATCCCCTCAGTGCAGTCGCATTATTTCGGCCGCATCACGAGATGTCAAGACAGGGAGCGCCCCGACGACGGTCTTGCCCCGGAGGAGTTCCCTCTGCTAAGCTCGCAGCCTGAGGAGAATCCATTGCGGGGAATGAGGAGGGACATGCCATGGGAGAAGTAAACTCCACGCCGGAAGCTGCCGCCAGAGTCATAGAAGACCTCACCGCCTTGGAGGTCGATCCCGACAAAGGGGAACGTCTCTACAAAGCGGCTTTGATTCAATCGAACAAAGGCGTGGCCTATCGCATGCTGGCCAAGTCTCTCAAGACAGGAAAGCTGGATCTGGTCCATTACGGGTGCGACCTTGACGAGGAAGGGAAACCGACCACGAAATGGAGGATCAGGCGCATTCTGGAACAAGCCCCCGAACGATTTGACAAAGAGATCGAGGCCATCAAGAAAGCCGTCAAAGATGACGGGGAAGAAGTCCAGGGTGCCTGGGTCCATGATGTGACCGGCATTCCGGATGTCGCAGCCCAAGGCAAGAGCCTGGAAGAGTGGTCTCGCAAGATGGCGGCTGAAATTCGAAAAAAGCCCTCCTAGCGGCGTCAGCTCCCCATCTCAGGAGACCAGACGTTCAAAAGGTCACTGCGCGGGGCTTACCAGCCTGAGCCAGATGACCAAGCCCGCCTGTTGGAACAGCGCTGACAACCACATCAAGCCGCCGATGGGCCTCGCGAAGCGACGCCTCTACTGCTTCAGGGCTGTCGCCACGGGCCAAGAGAAACCCAAGGTAGCGCGTCCCCTCCGGAAGCGGGACCAGTTCCTGGCCAGTCTGCGCCGTAATCGTCAGTTCCTCGATTCCTTGGACTGCCCGTGCCTGAGCCTGTCCCCGGACCTCGCGCAACATCCCGCCGTAGGGAATCGGCAGCATCATGACACCGGCCGCATGCTTTTCTCGCTCGAACGAAGGGATATCCTTCCGAAGCGCATGACGCAGCAGCAACTCTTCCAGCGACAGATCGGCAGCAAAGCGCAACGCCTGGGAGCAGCGACCTCCGATCGAGCGCGCCGCCACCTCGATCACCCAGACGCCCCTGTCGTTCACTCTCAATTCTCCATGCACCGGCCCTTCTCGCAGCCCCAGCGCGTTCGCCGCTCTCGCCGCGCAGGCGACGATGTCCTGCTGGATGCGAGTTGGAAGGCGTGACGGGGTGACATAGATCGTCTCCTCAAAAAACGGGCCGTCCAGAGGGTCCGGCTTGTCGAAGAGGGCAAGGACCCGAAGCTGCCCATCGGTCAGCAAACCCTCCAGCGCCACTTCCCTTCCCGGCACAAAATCCTCCACCAGAATCTGCCGGCCACCGTCCTCTCTTTCCACCAGGCCTAATCTCATCAGGAGTGTCGCGACGCGCCGAAAGGCATCGAGGAACTCCTGCTCGTCGTTCGCTCGGATCACGCCGCAACTGGCGGACAAGATGAGCGGCTTGACGACACAGGGGTAGGCCACTTGGCGTACGAACGCTGCCGGGTTACCGTCAATGGGAAACACGGTGAAGCGAGGTGCTGGCACTCCCTGCTGGCGCAGGAGGGTCCGCATGCGATACTTGTTGCTGGCTGCGGACACCGAGGCCACGGAGTTGTGCGGCAAGCCCAGGGCCGCCGAGATATGGGCTGCCAGGACGGCCGTGCGGTCATCCACTCCGATGACGGCGTCAATCGGGTCGCGCCGGGAGAACTCAACCGCCTTGCGGACGGACTCTTCAACGCGACGGAAATCAAGCGCCAGCACCGCAGAGGACTGCTGCTCCGCAAGAGCAGGGCCTCGTTCGGAGCCGACCGTCACATTCACGCTCAAGCGCTGAGCCGCCTCGAGGAAGGCCTCCGCCCGGTACGTCGTTGTTGGGAGCAGGAGGAGGAGTCGCGGCATGTCACGACTTACGTGGAGGTGGTTTGTCTTGATCGGTGGAAGGTCTCCAATTGACGGTTTGCCTCCACAATCACCGCCAACTTCTCGACCACGTCGGAAACCTTGGAGCCGGGAATGGCATAGTAACCTTCGTCATTGCCGAGGCCGGTATAGACACGGTTGCCGATGCAACCGAAACTCGTGGCCGTACGGTCAGACTGTAACGCTTCCGGGAGAACGGCACAGGTGGGCCGGCCCATCGTGGCCCCACCACCGGCGACTCCAGCCCCCTGCGCGGCCTCAGCCAGCATCATCAACTGTTTGACGGTTCCCCGCACCAAGACGAGATCTGGCTCGAACGGTGCTTGGGCCAAGGGAGCATAGATCGCCACGCCGAATGGACCCTGGCGACGGGGAATGAGTGAGATCTCTTCCATCTTGATGTACTGAAGTCCCACCATCGTCTGCACGAGGCCTTGCAGTTCCTTGGCAACCGACTCAGGGAGATCAACCCCATGGGTATGCGCGCCGACCGGACAGGTATAGTGATCCGACGCTTCAGTGTAAAAGACTCTTCCCTCCGCAGCAAGGCGCCAGTACCCACACCCGGCTGGAGTCGGGGCGTCGATCCGAGACACACCTGCTGGGGCGGAGTCCCGAAACGCAATCGCGACCGGTGGCAACTTCAGTCCAAGCAATTCCTGCATCTGCGTGCCTTGTCTCGCCTGGTCTCTCGTCACAATGCTTTCCTCCCTGTCTAATTTTCTAAATCTCTCCATGGCCCTTCGTCTGTAACGGACGGAACTGCCCTGCGGTCGGCTCCGCACAGCAAAACCACGGTTCCGTGAGCCGAGGCGGGCGGCGACGCTCCAGAGAGCGTGAGGTCGAACTGGCGGCGACCACCGGCGACCGATCTGCAACCTGATAAGCAAGCGCCCTCAGTCGGTCGAACGTGATGGCCGGATCCTCGTCGGTGAGAGAGGCTTGCTCCACGGCCGCGCTGACCATCCGGTGCAGCCGGTCCATGCGCTCGTCTGGATGCCTCCATTGGTGCTGAAACCCTGCCTGGTCCAGTGCGCCCAACAACCGTTGGAGACCGGACTGAGCGAGGAGGGCAGAGCCGGGGGGAATCAAGAGACGGACGCTGTATTGGACCGCATCAATCGCATCGATCAGATCGTTGGCTTCCACGATGTCGAACAGCTCCAAGTAATCCTGGAGACTCGTCCAGGGAGTGAATGCGACGAAGGACGGCCGGAGCGTGATCCTAGCAGAACGAACCACGTTAAGCGCTGCGATGACATCAGCTCGTGTGTGGCCCTTTTTAAGTTGCACCAGCACCAGGTCACTGAATGATTCCACCGCCGAGACCACAAAGAGGCAGCCAAGGATGCCCAGTTCGGGAAAGAGAGCGCGATGCTTGAGGAGGTGCTCGATCTTCGCCGTAAAGTCAAAGGTCACATGAGGGAACTCGGCGTGCATGGCGCGGACGATGGCCATGGAATGACCTGGGCCATTCAGGAAGTCGGGATCTCCAAAGGTGATGTGGGAAGCGCCGGCCTGGACCTGCCGCCGGATGTCCTCCACGACAGCCTCCTGCGGAAAGACAAAGAAACGGCCCTCATAGACCGGCACGATGGGACAATGGAGGCAGTGATGCAAGCAGCCGCGGCTGGCCTCCACGTACCCAGCCAGATACTGGTCGCCGTTGCGCTCGAGATGAGCGTATTTGTCCAGCCTGGGCAGTAGGCTGCGGCTTGGCACCGGAAAACTTGACGGGGGTCGTTTCAGGACAGGAAGCGCCGTTCGACCGAGACGGCTGACGCCTTCGATATCACCGATCTCCCGACCATTCTCTAGGGCCAGGACAAGGTTGACGAGCGGCATCTCGTACTCGCCCCCAATGACTGAATCCGCGACACGATCAAGCAAGTAGTCAGCATTGAGGGAGGCATAGAGGCCATAAAAGCAGAGGTGACAGGAGGGATTGGACTTTCTGATCAGTTCGGCGACGCGGACACCCAGGCGCAGGGCCGTATGCATCGGCACTGAGATTCCCACGAACCGGGCGCGCCGGACTCGCTGCTCGTCGAATTCCTCGACAGCGATGTCCAGCCCGGCTGGCTCATATCCGGCCTGTTCCAGGAATCCGGCCGGCTGAGCAATGCCAATCGGTTGGTGCCCGAGCTCATAGCAGGAGAGCAGGAGAATGGCGCCCGGTTGCCGTAACGATAGCTTCGTCTGGGCCTGTTCGACCGACTGATTCAAACTGGAACTCTCTCCCTTTCAACGACGGTTCACACCGGGCGCCTGATTGTACCCTAACCTGATGTCGCCCGTCGCCTGCTTTTGCTGTGTCTTGATTGGCTCCTGAGGATGCCCGCTGGTTGCCAGCCGACCAATCAAGCCCGCCCGTGATTGTCGCATTTTCGTCACTGGATGGACAATCCTGGTAGGCTGGGAATCCCTGTCTACCCCTCAACTCATGCTTATTCAAGAGGGTGAAGGCTGGCATAGCGCTTGCTCGTACTGTTTCCTGTAAAAAGAAGGGTTATGCCTACACACAAAATGTGGACACCGATGAAGGCGATGATTCCGCTGCTCCTCCTTCTGTGCGCGGTTAGCCTCCCTGCGACAGCGTCAGCTCAGACGCAGGACTCATCTCGACGACTGTACGACCGGGTGATGGAAGAGGTTCGAAACAGGGACTACGAGGCAGCGCTGGCTGGATTTCGCTTGTTTCTCGAGTTGCACCCGCGCGCTCCATTAGCCTCAAGCGCCCAGTATTGGGTCGGTGAGTGCGAATTCCGGTTGCGCCGCTATACAGAAGCTCTCACGTCCTTTTACGACGTGATGTCACGTTATCCGAAAAGCCCCAAACTTGCCGGCGCAACCCTGAAGATCGGACTCATCTATGCGAAGCTCGGAAAGCAGAAGGATTCCAGAATGGTGCTCGAGCGGGTAGTGGATCAGTTTCCCAACACCCCAGAGGCAGAAGTGGCGCTGAAACATCTGGGCCGTTCTCCTGCTGCGGTGGCCAGCCCCCCGGTGAGTGAGGGAACGGCTTCAGGGGATGGCATGCCGCCTACGCAGGCGGAAGCTGGACCAGAGGGAAATCCAGCTCAGACCAATCAGGAACAAGCGCAGGAACAAGCGGCGACCGCTCCAGGGAGCCAGTGAGCTATTCCAGCGGCTCAACCCCGAGAAGCGCAGCGAGGGCTGGAACCGTATAGGACTGCTGGGCCTTCAGCCGGACGAGCGCAATTCCAGCTTCGTTGAACACCGCATCAATCAGCCGATCCCTCACCTGCCATTGATTCGATGGCTGAGACTGGTCATCCAATTCGACGACTTTGGCTACTACCAGAGTGCCGGGGTGCACCAGCACAAAATCCACGCGGTTGAACGAAATTTTATTGAGAAACTCTCTGCGCGCTCGGTGATCCTGCGCCCGCACATCCACCAGGCACCAGACCGGCACCTGAGCAAAGACGAGGAACTGCTCCTGGACCGCGAGCCGCATCAGGTTGTACAGAGCTGCCTTGGCCTTGGTCATGAGAGGCCGGCCGCGCACCGAGACTCCCGCGGGAATACTCGCCTCGTGGTTCTTGCCCTGACCGGCCCCTTTCATTGCCCAGAGCCACCAGACCAGCACAATGAGGATCAGCACAGCCAGCAGGATCAGCAGGGTGTTCACAGTCTCTCCTCCGCTGTTCTGTCAACGCAGATAGCCTTGCCACCGCTGGGTTCCCGGCACGATCGTCCCGAGAATGACCGCGTGTTTCGCGCCGGTTGCCGCAGGAACGTTGGCACATTCGCCATGGACCGTTTGATAGGCCAGCACGGCAAAGGCCACCGCCTCGAATGATTGACTCTCCCACCCCAAGTCTTCAAAGGTTCTCACCGGGGTCGGGGCGAAGACCTCGGTAAGGTGAGCCATCAGGGCACGGTTGCGAACCCCTCCACCACCGACAATCACGTCATCAAGCAGCCCCTTGAGCCATCGGCGCGCCATTCCCACTGCCATGGCCGTGAACAGTGCGCAGGTCGCCATCAGATCGTTTGCTGCCAGGCGCCGCCTCCGCTTCGTAGCAAGCAGACGCGCCAAAAAGGGTTCCCCGAACTCTTCACGACCGGTGGACTTGGGCGGGCGTTGTCGAAGAAAGCGATGCGACAAGAGCGAAGCCAAGAGCGGCGCGTCAACGGTCCCCGTGGCTGCCATGTGACCACCTCGGTCCATGGACTGTTGCCCCCTGGTCAGACGGTGAGCGAGTGCGTCCAAGACCATATTCCCCGGACCAGTGTCGAACGCACGGATGGAATCCAGGTCTCCTCCCGCCGGAAGGTAGGTCACGTTGCTGATGCCTCCGAGATTGACGATGAGACGAGACCGCTTGGGGTCTCTCAGCAACAGGTAATGGGCATACGGCGTCAGGGGAGCCCCTTGACCGCCGGCGGCCAGATCGCGTGGCCGAAAATCGGCGACGGTGGTGACCCCGGTCCGTTCAGCGATGACAGCCGGTTCGGCGATCTGGAGCGTCGAGCGAATGTCTCCGAGACCTGGCTCGCGGATTGGCTTCGGGAGATGGTGAACGGTTTGCCCGTGCGACCCGATCAGTTGGATGTCCGACGGTTGCAGGCCCGCTTTCTTGATGACCCGGAGCGCCCCTTTCGCAAACACCTCGCCCAACATGGCATTCAGATGACAGATCTCCGAGACAGTTCCAATAGTGGAAGCCGCCAGGATTCGCCTTTGCAGCGCAGCGGGGTAGGGCAGGGGAGCAAAGGCAAGCGGCTTGACCTGGAGGGCCTGTCCATTCCCGTGGATCTCGACAAGGGCCGCATCCACGCCGTCACCGGAGGTTCCCGACATGAGCCCAATCACCTTCATGAGCACCGCTGCCTTTCCACGCCGGAGGTCATCTTCTGGACGCGCGCTACGCTAACCGAAGTAATGATATGGGTCAAGAGATGGAGTGGAATCGGTTGGCTGGTCCCTACTGCGCGCGTTACGACCCGTTGCTATATGAGAGCAACGGGTCCCCCGGCACATTCCGATCGTGCGCGCTGCGCGAGCACGGGGACAAGCCAACCCATTCCGCGCCCCTTCGTTGACTTTCCCTAGGCTTGATGTTACGGTCCGGCCATGTGTATCGGACTCAGGCGCAGAGCCCTTGCAGCCTCTCTGTTCGTGGCGGCAGGAGCGTGGTTCCTCGTCGTGCCATCAGCCTCAGCAGGCTCAGCGGAGTCGTCCCGGACAACCGAGCCGCTCAACGTCGTGGTGACGATCCCGGTGCTCAGGGATCTGGCGGAACGCATCGGCAAACCACACGTCAAGGTTGTCTCGCTGATGTCCGGTCTGGAGAGCGAGCACACCTATTCCCCCAAACCGAGCGATCTGGTGGCAATCCGCAAGGCGCGGGTGCTGCTAGAGGTCGGAGTAGGCCTGGAGGTCTGGGTCTCCTCGCTGGTGAGGAACTCCGGCAACACCGGCCTGCTCGTCGTCACGACGTCGAAGGGCATCGCGCTGATTCGGAACCACGAGCAGAAAGACGGAGTGAACCAGACCCTGCAGGACCGTGATCACGCAGGCAACCCGCACGTCTGGTTGGATCCAGAGAATGCCAAAATCATGATGCGGCACATCACGGAAGCCTTCATCAAGGTGGATCCCGGTCACGCGTCGGACTTCCGGGACAATCAGGCCGCCTACCTTCGCCAGCTCGATCAGGTGCAAGCCGAGTTGGCCGAGCGTCTGCGCAGCATCGCCGATCGCCGGGTTGTGGTTCATCACCCAGCCTGGCCCTATTTCGCCCGGCGGTTCGGGATCAAGATCGCCGGGGAAATCGTCTCGCAACCTGGCGCAGAACCCTCGGCGCACCATCTGCAAGCGCTCATCACCCAGATCCGCAATGAACACATCAAGGTCATCGTGTCGGAACCCCAGTTGAATCAGAGAATTCCTGAGGTCCTCGCGCGCGAGACTGGCGCCCGCGTGGTGGTGCTGACCCCGCTGCCGGGAGGCATCGCAGGGATTGAGACCTATCTCGATATGCTGAGGCACA
>JBOHOI010000007.1:0-30282 GCA_050731155.1 Nitrospiraceae bacterium
TTATCGGGCTTTCACCGATGGACGGGGTCACCGATGCCGCCTTTCGGCTGGTGGCGGCCATGCAGGGTGCCCCGGATGTGACCTTCACGGAATTCACGAGCGTGGGGGACATCTGCCGAGGCCCGGAGCATCTTCTGTGCTCGCTCCTGTACAGTGAGCGCGAGCGGCCTGTGGTGGCGCAGTTGTACGGAAAGGATCCTGACCTCTTTTATCAAGCCGCTCATGTCGTCTGCGAATTGGGATTCGACGGGCTGGATATCAACATGGGATGTCCTTCCCGAAACGTGGCCTCGTCTGGGTCCGGGGCTGGCCTGATCCGGACGCCGGATCTTGCCCATGCCATCATGCGGGCAGCGCGCCAGGGCCTCCTGGACTGGACCGCCGGCCAGAGCCTGGGCGCGGCCGGTCTGAAATCGGCGCGGGCGGATCTTATTCAGGCCATGAATCTGCGACGACAGGGGGTGTCGACTCCGCCACGCCGAATGATCCCGCTCTCGGTGAAAACGCGCCTCGGGTACGAGACGGTCGTCATAGAGGAATGGGTCAGTCATCTGCTGGAAGAGCAGCCGGCAGTCATTTCCGTGCATGGCCGGACGTTGGAACAGATGTACCGAGGAGAGGCGGACTGGAACGCGATCGAGCGGGCGGCCAGGTTGGCTCGTCAGACCAGCACCCTGCTGTTGGGAAACGGTGATCTGCACTCGATGCAGGACATCGTTCGCCGGGTTCGATCGAGCGCGGTGCATGGCGTACTGGTCGGACGTGGCGCGCTCGGCAGTCCCTGGTTCTTCCGTAGAAAAGAGATGGCGCGAGCGGCGTCGGGCGTGGAATCCCTGCCTGTGCACGATGAGGAGGTCCCCCTCGCCGAACGGTTCCGGGTGATGCTGGAACATGCCCGCCGGTTCGAAACCATGTTTGGAACAGACCGGTTCCCGCGGATGCGGAAACATCTCGGCTGGTACTGCAAAGGGTTTCCCCACGCAGCGGCCATGCGCGGACTCATGGTTCGCGCGTTCGGCAGCGACGATGTGGCGCGGATTGTGGCCGAGTTTCATACAGGCGCGTCGCTGTCCGCCGACGCTCTGGCTCACCTCTCTCCTGACGCCTCACTTCAATCCGCTCTGTCATGCGCCTGATTTTGGCCTCGACGTCTCCCAGACGTCAGGATCTCTTCGCGCTGCTGCACATCCCCTTCGAAGTCGTCGCGCCTCCGTTCCAGGAACAGATCTGCCAGGGCTGTTCTGCTGCGGAGCAAGCGCAATGGTTCGCGTCGGGCAAAGCGCGGTCCTGCGCGCAGCACTACCCGGACAGTCTGGTTCTCGGCAGCGACACCCTGATTTCGGTGGGCACCGATGTGCTGGGAAAGCCGGCAGATCTTGTGGAAGCCCGGGCGACCTTGCAACGGCTCCGGGGTCGCGAGCACGTGATCCATACCGCAGTGGCGATCTGTCGAAAGCGAGATGACCTTCAGGATCTTGCGGTCGAGACGGTTCGAGTCTGGATGCACAACCTGAGTGACGCCGAGGTGGAAGCTTACCTCCAGACCGAGGAGTGGATGGGAAAGGCCGGGGCCTATTCGATCCAGGATTCTGGGAGCCGACTCATTGCCAGGATCGAGGGCGATTATACGGCCGCGGTTGGCCTGCCGCTGCGGCTCGTCGCTCATCTGCTACGGATGCACGGCGTTGCCGTACCGGATATCAAGAGGCTCTATCAAACAAAGCCCTATCCGAATTGGGCGAAGTTCGAACGCTGAGGGCGGAATGCTGATTGCTGAATGAGGGAAAAGGGTTTTCCCGATGCCAATTCATCATTCATCACTCATCATTCAGCATTGCTTTGGAAAGCCGGTTTCCTTACAATGGCGCGCGATTGGCTTGATAGAGCATCCCTTGCCTGGCTGTGTGAAGGAGGGTACGCATGCGTTCAGGAATGATAGGAGTCTTAGTGGGAAGGAGTAGGCATGGCATCGGTCTCCGTGCGTTCCTAGTGCTCGGGGCGGTTGCGGTGTGGATCGTTGCGATGGACCAGGCTCATGGCATTGATGTCAAACTGACGATGGAGGAGGCGAAGAAAGCCCTGGCGGCCGGTCGTGAGCCAATGGAAAAGGCGAACACTCCGGAAGAAGTGAAGAAAATCCTGCAGCACACTTCTGTGGCCACGAGGATCGGAGCCGATCCGGAGAAGGATTCCTGTGGAGCGAGCGCGATCCTACGCACAAAGCGGTTCTGGTTGGAGTCGTTCGGCAGAAAGGAGGCCACCGAGTCCAAGAAGCAGAAGCAAGAGATCCGCATGCCCGATGACAAAGTCCAAAAATATTTGGACATGTCCAACCTGGAAATGGAGGTCCAGCTCTGCGGGGACGACGAATACTTTGCAGAGGGAGTGCAGGTGGCACTCCAGCAGGGCTCCAAGACCATCAAGCCTGTTGATCTAAGCCCGGCTGAAAAGGGGCGCAAGAACGAGGGGCAGGGGCCTACCTATCGTTCCCGCTTCACCGCCAGATTTGCCTACGATAGCTTTGATCCCAATGCCAAGACCAAGGTGATGGTCTTCTTTCCCGACGGGAAACTGTCGGAGTTTGAGGCTGACTTTTCCAAGATCAAGTGAATGGGCAGCCGACCTAGGCGTTCACCTCGGCCAGGCGGAGCGTGTACAGATAGTGGTACAGTCCTTTTCTCTCCATCAGCGAGACGTGGGTTCCCTCCTCCACAATCCGCCCTTTGTTCAGGACGAGGATACGATCGGCTCGCTGCACGGTCGTCAGCCGGTGAGCCACGACAAAGGTGGTTCTGCCCGCCATTAAGCGATCAAGCGCGTCCTGCACGAGCATCTCGGACTCGGAGTCCAACGCCGAGGTGGCTTCGTCCAGAATCAGCATCCGGGGATTCTTGAGCACAGCCCTGGCAATGGCGAGCCGCTGACGCTGTCCGCCGGATAGGTTGACCCCTTTTTCTCCCACCACCGTGCAGTACCCGTCCGGCATCTGACTGATGAAGTCGTGCGCGTTGGCTGCTCGGCTGGCGGCGATCACCTCTTCGTCAGTGGCATCCTCTCGACCATACCGGATGTTGTCAAGGATCGTGCCACCGAAGAGCACCGTTTCCTGCGGCACCAGCGCGATCTGGCGGTAAAGGCTCTCGAGACGAACCGTACGCAGATCATACCCGTCAATAGCCAGAGCGCCCTCGGTCGGATCATAGAAGCGGTGCAGCAGGTTCACCAAGGTGGTTTTGCCCGCACCGGTAGGGCCCACGAGCGCCACCATCTCGCCCGGTTTGACTTCGAACGAGACCTCGGAAAGGACAGGCTGCCTGGGATCATAGGCGAAACCGATCCGGATGGCCTGCACATGCCCTTGGATGGGAGGCATATCGACCGCATCCGGCCGATCGCTCACCTCCGGCCTGGTGTCGAGAATCTCGAACAGGCGTCGCATGGCTCCCTGCGCCTCCTTGATCTGCGCGAAGACCCTGGCGGCCGAGCCGAAGGGGCCGATTAGAATGCCGGCAAACAACACAAAGGCGAACAAATCACCGGGCGAGACCGTGCCCTGAATGACCTGTCGGCCTCCATACCAGAGCACGGCGGCGGCTGCGGCGAACGTCAGTAGCGTGATGGTCGGTACAAACACGGCCAGCACCGCCGCCCTGCGGAGCGTCGACTCAAGGGCGGTACGGATTTGGGAGGCGAACCTGAGTTCCTCCCGACGGATCTGCACAAACGACTTGACGATACGGATGCCGGAAAGCACCTCCTCCACAAGGGTGGTGGTCGAGGCGGTCTGGTCCTGGATCGCCGTCGAAAGCGCCTTCAGCCGTTTGCCGAAGAGGCGGGCCACCAAGACCAGAATGGGCAGCATCAGAAGAATCAGTAGACAGAGGCGCCAGTTCATCACCAGCAAAAACGTAACTCCGCCGGCAAAGGTTACGAGCTGTTTCGCCGAGTCGATGGGAGTTTCCGTCACCGTGGTCTGAATGACGGTCACGTCGTTCATGAGACGGGACAGAATCTCCCCTGTCCGTCTTTTCGTGAAAAAACTGAGCGACAGTTTCTGGAGATGAGCGAACACGTGCGTCCGGAAGTCTGCCAGAATGTGCTGAGAGACCCAGGCGATGAGATAACTATGGCCCATGGAGAGCAGTCCCTGGACGAGGACAAGTCCGAGGAACAGCCCGATGGCGCTCGTCATCTTCTGCAGGTCGCGCTGGACGGTAATGATGTCCCAAAGGAAGCCAGCCAATCGGAGGAGGGCAAGGTTCAGGATGGCGCCCGCCATCACCAGCGCTGCGGCTCCAGCCATCTGGATCAGGTACGGCCTCAGAAACGGGAAGAAGCGAACGTAGTAAGACATTCAGGCTGTGCTTGAAGGCGTGCGGCGCGACGGCCGTGCCTCTGCGCGAGACGCGTGACTCTGGCGGGGAAGTGAAGGAATGGAAAGAACGGTGGTCGCGCGACTATAGCTGAGTGATGGACTCAATCAGATGCTTGTTGATGGCGACGAATTCCGCCTTTTCTTTGTCGTTGATCACGACGTCCGTGAGACTGATAAACAGTCGCTGCTCTTCGTTAATCGCGTCCGAGACGCGGTTTCGCATCGGCGGAACCAGAAAATCTCCGACGTACGTGCAGTTGACCGTTCGGACTCTGATCCGAACCAGCTTCCCCTGCTTTTCTTTTCCTTCAGGCACGTGCACCTCCAGCCCTGAGCCGGGCTTCGCCTAGCCTTTCCGGCGCAGAAACTTCAGCCGTCTGCGAAGCTTCTTGTACTTGTGCTTTCGCATCTTTTTACGCCGTTTCTTGAGGACACTGGCCATCAGCAATCTCCTAGCGGCAAAAGTGTATAGGGTTCCTCTCGTAAAAGCAAGCGAAACGCAATTGTGAGCATCGAACCGCGCCGACTTGACGTGATCGAAAAAACTTGATCTCCCACTATGAGAATCTGGAACGTGTCTAACGTCGGCCTTCGATTCCTGACTGAATGCTGTGGTAGGTCCGGCTTGACGCATCCTCCAGCCTCTTCCTATACTGCAGTATGTCTTGTCGCGTTCAGCCTGCCTGGTTGGTGGCGCTCTTCTTCTGTCTCACTTGGATGTCCGATCTGACTTTAGGCTGTTCTGCCAAGGATCCTCGTTATCCGCTTGATCACGCTCGGTATGAGCGGATCGACAGAGCCGTTGAATCGCTGCGGAAGGCCTATGCCCAGAAGGATCTGTCAAGCATCCAGGCTTTGATGCTTCCGATGTACTCCCTCGATCGCGTAGAACAGGAGGTGCAAAACGACTTTCAAACCTTCCAAGACATCTCGCTGGAATTCTCGATCGAGCGGATCATGATCGAAGGCGAGACGATCGATGTGTACGTCCACTGGCAGGGCCAATGGAAGCGGACGCCAGCGGAGGCCGGCGTCCGGGAGCGCGGACACGGCCTGCTCCGGTGGGAGGGGGTTCACTCCATTCTTCTGAAAGGCGTCGAAGGCGATCTCCCGTTCGGGATGGCGACGCGCCACACCGTGCCATCGACGCCGCGGCCTGGAGCAGTCCGATGAGCCGCGGTGCGAGAGCGTCGAACAAGGTGCGCGGGTCAGAGGCCGATTTCCTGGTGATCGGGAGCGGCGTCGCGGGTCTTCGAGCCGCGATCGAGCTGAGCCGTCACGGCCGGGTGCTGATCCTGACCAAGGGGCACCCGCTTGAAAGCAGCTCGAGCCATGCTCAGGGGGGAGTGGCGGTCGCGCTGAGCGAGGAAGACGATGTGGCCATCCATCTGACTGATACCCTGGAGGCCGGCCGTGGCCTCTGCCGGCAGCAAGCGGTCCAAGTTCTGGTCGAGGAGGGGCCGGACCGAATCCAGGAACTGATTACCTGGGGAGCCAAGTTTGACAAGGTCGGCGGCAAGTTCGCCTTTGCCAAGGAGGCGGCGCACAGCCGCAGTCGTATTCTGCGCGCCAGGGGCGATGCGACCGGCAACGAAATGGTCAAGGTCCTGATGGCCCAGGCGAGGCGACGCAAGCAAATCAAGTGGCTCGGTCATCACTTTACCGTGGACCTTGTGGTGATTGATGGCGTATGTTGCGGAGCGCTCGTTCTCGACGAGGTCACCGGTATTCGAAAGGTCCTCCCGGCCTTGGCCGTCATCTTGGCGACAGGCGGCGCGGGCCAGGTCTATGCCAGAACGACCAACCCTCCCAATGCGACGGGAGATGGGATGGCGATGGCCTTTCGAGCCGGAGCTGCCCTTGAAGACATGGAGTTCGTGCAGTTTCATCCAACCGCGCTGTATCTTCCCTCCAGCCCGCCGTTTCTGCTGTCCGAAGCCATCCGGGGAGAAGGGGGGCGACTTCGCAACATCAAGGGCGAGCTGTTCATGCGCCGGTATCATCCAGCCAGCGAGCTGGCTCCGCGGGACATCGTGGCCCGGGCGATCTGGTCGGAGATGGCTGCGACCCGAGCGCGGCATGTCTATCTGGACGTGACTCATCTGAGTGCGTCTTTTATCAAGCGGCGGTTTCCGACCATTTACTCCACCTGTCTTCGCTACGATATCGACATCACCGAAGAATGGACTCCGGTCTCTCCCAGCGCTCACTACATGATGGGAGGCGTGCGGACTGATCCGACCGGGGCGACGAGCCTTCCGGGTCTGTTTGCTGCCGGTGAGGTTGCCTGCAGCGGGGTCCATGGAGCCAACCGGCTTGCGAGCAATTCCCTTCTTGAAGGACTGGTGTTCGGAGCTCGGGCGGCATTGGCAGCCGCGACGTTCGCCGAACGAACCGGGATTCCTCCTCCTCTGCCGTCTGATCGAGAACTTGAAGGCGGACCACTCTGCCGGTTGGATGACGCGGAGAAGCTCCGCAGCTCGCTGCGCCGGATCATGTGGGGGAAGGTAGGGCTGATGCGGAGCGGTGACTCGCTGGCGAGTGCGACGGCGCAACTGTCACGGTGGAACAGAACGGTGGATCGGCCATTCGGGACGAGGCTCGATCTGGAAGTCAAGAATATGGTGCAGGTGGCGAAATGCGTCGCTGAGGCGGCGCTGTGGAGGGAGAACAGCGTGGGCGCGCATTTCCGTGCCGATTATCCCGACATCAAGCGGCTTAGGTGGCGTCAGCACAGCAGGTTGGAGCGGACCGATTTGGTCAAGGGTTCCATGTGGGAAGGGGCTGAGACCGGCTGACGCGGACGGAAGAGCTGACCCTGTGGGATGAAGTGCGAATCCCGCTGAATAAGAACGCTCGGTAGAAACGGAGCACCTTGGTCACGTAGTCGCGCGTCTCATCAATGGGTGGAAGCGTGCGGTATTGTTCCACGCGATGTTCACCGGCGTTGTAGGCAGCCAAGGCCAGTGCCAGGTTCCCGTGGAATCGGTCCAGCAAGTAACGCAGATGTCTGGCTCCCCCGGCGATGTTTTCATCAGGGTCGTAGGGGTCGCGAACGTCCAGCTTCACCGCCGTCTCCGGCATCAACTGCATCAGTCCAACTGCACCGGCCTTTGAGATCGCCGTCGGGTCGAAATCGGATTCCGCTTTGATCACCGCGCGGAGAAGGGCCGGGTGAAGCCGATGCTCCTTGGAGTGGCGGAGGATGGCTTGTTCAAACTTGTTGGCTGGCATCCGTGGACGGAGGCTAGTTGACTCGGCATGAACTTTCTTGAACCGTGGATCACTCGGGACATTGGTCAGGTGGATGGTGCCGTCTCCATCAACGTACTGGTATATCTCCCCAAGCGCGACCGGCAGGAGTGCCGAGGTTGCGAACATTAAGAGCATGGCCAAGGCACCCAGCCCGGCGCTCTGACCAAGGCGGGACCGAAGCTGATTCGTAGGCATAGATCAAACCATAGCATCGCTTAGCCTGACCTGTCAAAACAATGATCATAACTCCTTAATTACTTGTGTAAAAATAGGTCAAGCAGTAGGAACCAAGAGCGAGGCGCCTGTTTACTCAAGGAAACGCTCGAGGTTGGAGCGGAAAAGTTCCTGTAGCCTGATGGTGAGAGGACCTGGCCGTCCGGAGCCAACCGGAAGGTTATCGATCTGACTGGCCGGCATAATTTCCATGCTGGTGTTGGTCAGGAAGCATTCATCCGCCTGCTTGAGTGCCTCGGCAGTGTACACTCCTTCCTCGACCGGTATCCCGTCTCCTCGTGCCAGTAGGAGTACGACCTCCCGAGTGATGCCGTCCAGAATACCGCAGGCCACTGAGGGGGTGCAAAGGCGCCTGGTTCGCACAAAGAACAGGTTGCTGGTGGTGCATTCCGTCAGGTGTCCCTCGACGTTCAGCATGAGGGCGTCGAAGGCCCCGGCCTGCAAGGCTTTCTGCTTGGCCAGGATGTTGTTCAGGAAGTTCAGCGATTTGATCTGGGGGGACAAGGCCGCCGCCAGATTCCGGCGGACGTGAGCAATGGTCAATTTCACGCCTTCTTGGAACAGGTGAGGAGGATAGGGCTGAAACGGCATGGCTACAATGACCACCGTCGGATGCCGGCAGAGGCTCGGGTCCAGCCCGATCTCTCCCTCACCGCGGGAGATTGTGACGCGGAGATAGGCGTCCGTCAGGCTGTTCCGGCTTATAGCTTCGTTCAGCAACGCTGGCCAGTCTTTCTCCGGAATGGGGAGGTCGAGACCAATCAGGCGTCCCGAACGTTGCAGTCTGGCAAGATGCTGGGAGAGCATAAAAATACGACCGTTGTAAGCCCGAAGCGTCTCGTAGATACCATCGCCGTAGAGAAAGCCGTGATCGAAGACGGAGACCACGGCTTCCTTCCGGTCTACGAACCTGTCATTGAGATAGATCCACATAGTCTGCCAAAGAGCGTATGACAAATAGCCTATGGCTTATGGTCGAAATGGGCCATTTTCAGGCAGAGACTCTCTGATTAGCCATTGACCATTAGCCATCAGCCATCGGCTCTCAGAGCTTGCACCAGCGCCTCAGCCTTGAAGAGCGTCTCCTCGTACTCCAGGCCTGGATCGGAGTCCGCTACGATCCCGGCTCCGACCTGGAGATAACCGCGTCCCTCTGTCAGGACCAAGGTGCGGATCACGATGTTCAGGTCGAGATCGCCGCTCCAACCCAGATAGCCCAGCGAGCCGGTGTAGGGCCCGCGTCGGACCGGCTCCAGACTGTCGATGATCTCCATGCAACGGATCTTGGGAACTCCGGTAATCGTGCCGCCAGGAAAGACCGCTCGGATGAGGTCGAACCCCTCCAGTTCATCGCGCATGGCCCCCGTGATATTGGACACGATGTGGCTCACGTGGGAATACCGCTCGATGACCATGAATTCGTCCACGCGGACTGTGCCGAACCGACATACACGGCCGAGATCATTCCGCTCAAGATCCACGAGCATCAAGTGCTCGGCACGCTCCTTGTGGTTGGTCAGCAGCTCTTCGGCGAGCTGTCGGTCCTCAGACGCGCTCCGACCGCGGGGTCTGGTGCCGGCGATCGGGCGGGTATCCACTCGGCGACCTTGCAAACGCACCAGGCGCTCAGGGGACGAGCTGACCAAGCTCACGTTCTCGAATTCGAGCAGAGCTGAGAACGGCGAGGGGTTTACCTTTCGCAGCCGCGCGTAGAGGGAAGGTCCAGGCCTTTCATTGAAGAGGCCGGCGGAACCACCGAAGTCGATAGTGAAGCGGTGGGAAAGGTTGGCCTGATAGATGTCTCCGGCGCGGATATAGTCCTGACATTTCAGGACCCGTTCCATGTAGGCGGCACGTGGCTGGTCGGGTCTCAGCTCGAACCGGCCGGTTGGCAAGTCGGTCTCGCGGGTCGTGCGGGCAATCGACAGCCTCGCCTCCAGCTCAGCGAGCCGATCACACCCCTCGCGGTAGAGTTTTTCCCGTGGCTCCCCAAGCATCCGATCCAGCGGAGGAGCAAAAATGAGGTGCAGCGTCTTGGTGTGGTGGTCGAGCGCAGCGAGCAGATCCACGAACGCGAACTGGAGGTCCGGCAGGTGAAGGTCGTCTGGGGCCTGGCAGGGGATGGTCTCAAATCGTCGCGCGACGTCGTAACTCAAGAATCCGACCGCGCCGCCGAAGAACGGAGGCACACCGTCGGGTCTCTCAATCCGGGAAGCCCACAGCAGCTCGGCGAGCGCGCCGAACGGGTCGCCGTGTTTCACCATCGAGACGTCCCCGGTGCGCATCTCGTAGTGGTTGTCCTTTCCCGAGAGGACGAGATAGGGGTCGCTCCCCATAAACGAGTAGCGCGCGACCGACTCGCTGCCTTTTCCGCTTTCCAGCAAGAACGACGGGCGGTTCGGCAGGACAATCCGTCGGTAGAGTTCGTATACGTCCACCTCCGGGTGTGGAATGGACAACACCAGCGGTTGCGGACGCTTTTCGATCAGAAACCGTGCGCGCGAGGGAAGGATCATTGGGCGACCGAATCTTCGTGGGCCGATCATCCTCCTTGTATCACAACGAGGGAACAGAGACCAGCGGAGGAGTCTGTGCATGAAGGGGGTGTGTGAAGAAGTGGCTCTCTCTGACTCGGTGGGGACTCCCCTTGCTCAGCTTGACAATTTACCTGAGATTTTGATTGAATGGCGCGCCGCTGTTCGGCTGCGCGCCTGTGTGAAACCTCGTGAAACAGGTGTGCGGTTGCGGTGGGTGTAATGGTATGCCGCCCTCAACCGATCCGTTCTATGCGGGCTTGGGGCAGGCGGTCCGGATCGGGACCGAATTGCTCGCAGCCTTGATTGTGGGGGGCGGGCTGGGTTGGCTGGCCGATACTTACCTGTTCGCATCAGCACCCTGGGGCGTGGTGACGGGATTGGTCCTGGGAGCCGTTGCTGGGGTGTTGAATGCCTACCGGGCGGCACAGCGGTGGAAGTAAGTAGTGGAGGGATGGCGGGGCCAGTCCAGTGTTCGCGCACCGCGCACGCTCGGAAGGGATGGCGCGGAGCGACCAGGGAATTCCCATGCTCCCGCAGCGCGCGGCCTCGGAAGGCCCTCGCTGGACGGCCGCAGGAGGAATCCCCCGGTCGCCCCGCTTGAAAAAGGGGGCTGGTGATGGAAGAAATATTCGGTGGACGCGCGCAGTTTGGACCAGCCCCGTCATCTCTCCTGGAGTGAAGATGGACAACCCGCTCCACCCATTTGAGCTTCACCCGTTTGGGCAGCTCTCGCTGTTCGGCCTTGATATCTCTCTGAACAAAGCCGTGATCATGATGTGGGTGGTGGTTGCGCTCATTGCCGGCCTGCTCATCGTGGCCGGAACTTCGCAGCGGCTGGTTCCCACGACACTCCAGAGCCTGGCCGAGCTGCTCGTGGATTTTATCCGTGGGATGATCCTGGATACGATGGGGAAAGACGGGATGCGGTTTTTTCCGTTCCTTGCAACCTTGTTTCTGTTCATCCTGTTCTGCAACCTACTGGGACTGATCCCCGGCCTCTACACCGTGACCAGCCAGATCGTCGTGACGGCGGTCTTCGCGCTCTTTGTGTACAGTATGAGCGTCGTAGTTGGGCTCGCGCGCTACGGGGTAAAATTTTTGGGAATTCTGATTCCCCCTGGTACGCCTCGCTGGTTGCTGCCGCTGATGATGCCGATCGAACTCGTCAGCCAACTGGCACGACCCCTTTCACTGGCGGTTCGGTTGTTCGCGAACATGACGGCTGGCCATACCGTTCTGGCGGTTCTCTTCGGGATGGCCCTTTCGCTGCCGCTTCTGATCGGCTGGCTGCCGTTCGCCTTCACGATTGCGATCAATGGCCTAGAAGTCATCATCGCCTTCATTCAGGCCTACATTTTCACCATCTTGACCTGCGTCTATCTCGGAGATGCCATGCACCTGCACGGGCACGACGAACAGGCGCACTGAGCGTCGTTCACAGATAAGGGGAGGAACGGATTACATGGATTCTGCAGCAGCGGCTTTGTTGGGGATGGGATTAGCGGCAGCCGGGTTCGCAGGCGCCGGCGTGGGAATCGGGTATATCTTCGGTAAAATGATCGAGGCAGCCGCGCGTCAGCCAGAGGCCGAGGGTCGGGTTGGCAAGTATATGTGGATCGGCTTCGCACTGGTCGAGGCGATTGTGCTGTACGGACTGGTCATCGCATTCATCATCATGGGGCTTCGCAAGTAAAATGCTAGGCTAAGGTTGAGGAAAGTTTGATCCTCTGCATTACTTAGCCTGAACCTTAACTTCAACCTTTCTGGTATACGATGCCACAGTTTGAGTCACACTTCTTTTCCTCACTGATTTTCTGGGAGTTCGTGTCCTTCGGCATCCTGCTGTGGGTGCTGTACAAGTTCGCCTTTCCACCGATCTTGAAAATCTTGGAGGAGCGGGAGCGCAAGATCCGGGAGAGTTTGGAGCAGGCCGAACGGCATCGGTCAGAGGCCGAACGCAAGCTGCAGGAGTATGAGGCCAAGTTGAACGCAGCTTCGCGAGAGGCCGAAGCGGTCATGGCCCAGGCGAAGGAACGGGCACAACGTCTACTTGAGGAAAATGAGCAACGACTCGCGGCGGATGCGGAGCGGATCAAAGCCGACACCGCGCGCGAGATCGCACATGAGAGTCGCAAGGCCGTCCAGGAGATTCGCGCGCATACGACCGATCTCGCTCTGTTGGTCGCCGAAAAGGTGGTGGGTCGGAGCCTCAACGACCAGGACCATCGCCGGCTGGCAGACGAAGCATTACAGGCGGTGGCTAAGAATTACGCAAGATCGTGAGGCGGCTTACCCCTTACGCTTCACGTCTGATTCGCGCTGCCTCGACGATACCCTGCCAAGTCTAGCGTCACGAACCGGAACCCAAGTGCGTTCAGCTGAGCGCTGACGCGCGTCCTTCGCGCCGGGTCAAGCCATCGGGATAACTCCTCTTCCTCCACCTCGATCCTGGCTATCTCGCCGTGGTCACGGACCCGAAACTGTCTGAATCCCTCCTGAAAGAGCAGAGCCTCGGCTTGCTCAACTCGGGTCAGCTTCTCCCGCGTGATGACGGTTCCGCGCGGGATACGTGAGGAGAGGCAGGCTGCCGCAGGCTTATCCCAATTCGACAGTCCCAGTTCCTTGGCGAGGGAGCGGACCTCCGCCTTGGACAGCTCCGCTTCAACCAGGGGGCTCCGCACCCCCCACTCGCGGGCAGCGACGGTGCCGGGACGGTCGTCGCTGAGGTCATCCAGGTTGGTCCCATCCACCGTCGTACTCATGTTCAGCTCGAGTTGGAGCTTCTGCAGAGCCTGGTAGAGGTCCGTCTTACAATGGTAGCAGCGGCTGGCATCGTTCCGGACAAAGTCCGGCATCGTGAGTTGATCGGTTTCGATGATCAGGTGTCGGACGCCGATCTCTTGTCCCACCCGACGGGCGGTTTCAAGCTCGAGGTCTGGGAACGTGGGGGACACAGCCGTGACGGCGATGGCCCGATACCCCAGCGAATCGTGAGCGATCTTCAGGACCAGCGAGCTGTCGATGCCGCCTGAGAAGGCCACAAGGACGGACTCCATCCCTTGAAGGAGGTTCTGCATTTTCAGCAACTTGTTCCGCAACATAGCTCATGAGACCCAAGGCTAGAGCCTATTGTTGCACCTTTGCCTTGGCTAAGGCCCCGACGACGACGAGCGCGTAGCGGTTCGGATGCAAGTATTGCCTGGCCACTCGAAGCACATCCTCCTTGGTGACTTTCTCGATCCAGCGCGGGTACTGGCTGAAATAGTCGAGCCCAAGACCGTATAACTCCACGAGAGACAAGACTTGCGCCAGCTTCGCGGTAGTGTCGAGGCGGAGGGGGAAGCTCCCGATCAGGTAGGCCTTGGCGTCGGCCAGTTCCTGGTCCGTGACCGCTGCCTCTCGGATGCTCTTCAGTTCGGTCAGGACGCCGGAGATGGCCTGATTGGTCGTCTCGTTCCGCGTCTGAAGGTTGACCATGAAGGCCCCTGGCATCAGGTTGGTTTCGAAATGGCTGCCGACGCCGTACACAAGCCCCTGCCGATCGCGGATCGAGTCCATCAGCCGCGAGGAAAATCCTCCGGCGCCGAGAATATGGTTCATGACCGATACCGCGTAGAAGTCCGGGTTGGTTCGGCTGATCCCCACGTGGCCAAGCACGATGGTTGCCTGCGTCAGATCTTTCTCGATGAGCCTGACAGTCGGTTTTTCAATCGGGGCCGGCTTCGCGACTGTCCGAGACGATAGAGTGCCACGTTTCCAGGAGCCGAAATGTTTGGCAACGAGCGCGCGTGCCTGCTCGACGGGAATGTCTCCCACAATTGCCAGGATCGTCTGGTTCGGAAGATATTCGTGGGAGAAAACATTCTGAATGTCGGCACGGGTGATTTTGGGAATGCTCTCCTCGGTGCCGTTCACCGGCCAACGGTATGGATGGCCCTGGAACACCAGTTGGTGAAACGCCTTGGCCGCGACCAGCCCTGGGTCGTCCTTTTCGCTCTGCATCTCCCCCAGAATCTGGCTTCGGACGCGCTTGACTTCCTGCTCGGGGAACGTGGGATGGAGAAGAATGTCGGCGAGGAGATCGAATCCCAGTTCCGTATCTTTCTTCAAGACCAGGGCCGACGCAGTCGTGAAATCCTCTGAGGCCTTGGTCGTCAGCGTGCCGCCCACGAACTCGATTTGTTCGGCGAGCTGTTTGGCAGTGCGGGTCGTCGTTCCCTCATCCAGTAGGCTCGCCACCAGATTGGCCAGCCCGGCTTTCTCTGGGGGGTCCTGAGACGCTCCAGCCTTAATCAAGGCGTGGAGCTGGACGATTGGCAACCAATGTTGCTCCAGCACAAGCACGATCAACCCGTTGGGCGCCACGAACCGGACCGGATTGATGTCCGCAGCTTGTGCCGGTCTCGCTGCGGACAGGAGGGTTGCCGTCAGGAGCACACACACTACCAGGTGTGAGGAGCCTAGACGACGCTGTTCCAGCCGTCTGCCTGTTCCCTGCATCTCCAGCATCAGCGAGCCTCACTCAGGGCAGCCGGTTCACTGCGTGGCGGAATCGGAATCAAGATCCCGACTGTGCGGGCATCCTCGACGAAGTAGCGGCGGGCCACCCGTTGAACTTCCTCGGCTGTGACGCTTCGAATGCGGGCTAGGAACTGCTCCACGTGACGCCAACCGGCTCCGACCGACTCAGCTTGGCCGAGCAACATGGCCTGACGAAAGATAGAGTCCTGGCCGAACACATACGAGGCTTCGACCTGATTTTTTGCCCGCTGGAGTTCCTGCTCAGTAGGAGGGTTTGTCTGAATCTGTTCGATCTCCCGGTACAGCGCCTGCTCGACCTCCTGAATCTTCTGACCAGGTTTGACCAAGGCAAAACAGTAGAACAGTTCAGGGTCGGCTTGGAGCAGGCTGTATTCTGCCCCCACCGCGAGCGCGGTTTTTTGCTCGTAGACGAGGCTTCGATACAGCCGGGAACTCTTGCCGTGCGACAGGATCGACTCGAGGATCGTCAAGGGATAGGAATCCTCACTCGTGTAGTTCGGAACGCGATATCCGGCCATCACGAACGGCACCTGGGCTTCCCGCTTCACGACGATCCGTCGCTCTCCTCGCTGCTCAGGCTCCACAATAAACTGTTGCGGCGGACTCGGCCCCTTCGGGATCGGTTCGAACAGGCGTTTGATCGTGGGCAGCAGCGCCTCAGCCTTGATATCTCCCACGATGACCAGCGTGGCATTGTTCGGGGAGTAATAGAGGTCATAGTGGCGCTGGAGGTCTTCGAGGGTCATGGTGTTGAGATCGGGAAACCATCCGATGACCGGCCAGTGGTAGGGGTGGATCAGGAACGCCTGGGCGAAGAGCGACTCGACCAGAAAGGACTGAGGGTCATCTTCTGACCGAAGGCGGCGTTCTTCCTTCACTACCTCACGTTCGAGCTGAAACTCCTTCTCATCGAGGATCAACCCCTGCATCCGGTCCGACTCGAGCTCCAGGACCAGTTCCACTCGATCCCCGGCCAGATTCTCGAAGTAGGCGGTGAAGTCTTGGCTGGTGAAGGCATTGTCGTTCCCGCCGTTTTTGCGGATCGTGCGCGAGAAAGTCCCTTTCGGGTACTTGGCGGTTCCCTTGAACATCATGTGCTCGAGCATGTGGGAAAGGCCAGCCCGGCCCATGACCTCGTTGCGTGAGCCGACTTTATACCAGACTTGAACAGTGACGACTGGAGCTTTAGGCACCTCGACCAAGAGGACTTTCAACCCGTTCGTCAGGACGAACTCGCGCGCTTCTGAGGCGTAGGAGGATGGGCTTTGCCACAATGACAACAGGACTAGGAAGGCAAGAAGAGCAGTGCGACCGACCCGATGCAGAAGCATGCAGATGGAGTCTCTCAAGAGGCGACGCATGCTAACAACCGGCTCCCGCAAGAGTCAAGGGAGCCGGTTGCTGACCACTAGCAAGGCGGCCAAGCTGGCCACAGGCTCCAAGTACATCGCGTCCTTTACTCTTCCGCACAAACACATCGAGTCCTGCGTGCCTCAGAACAAACTGGAAGCGGAGCACTGCGGAGTCTGTTGGTCGTTTAAAGGGACTGCCAGGGAATTCATTGAACGGAATGAGGTTGACTTTGCAACGCATTCCGTTCAGCAGTTTCGTGAGTCGTTTGGCGTCCTGCTCCGTGTCATTCACCCCGGCTAGGAGGACATATTCAAAGGTTAGTCGCCGGCGGGGCAGCAGGACATAGTCCCGACAGGCTGTCAGCAGTTCATCCAGGGGGTATACTCGATTGACAGCCGGCATCAACCGGTCACGCTGTTCGTTGGTCGTGGCGTTCAGCGAGACGGCCAGGTTGACCCCAAGGGCTGCGACGTCCTTCAGACGGGGAGCCAGCCCCGCGGTGGACAGGGTGATGCGCCGCGCCGCAATTCCAAGACCCCAACTCGAGTTGGTCAGCCGCGTGATGCCCTCTGAGACTGCCTCGAGGTTGGCGAGGGGTTCGCCCATTCCCATCAGGACGAGGTTGGTCACTCTTTCTCCGACCTCGAGGTGATCCTGGACTGTCAAGACCTGGTCCACGATTTCGTGCGCCTTGAGGTTCCGTTTGAGTCCCATCCTTCCGGTGAGGCAGAAGCCGCAGTCGAGGGTACAGCCCACCTGTGTGGAAAGACAGAGCGTGAGCCGGCCTGCGTCAGGAATGAGCACACTCTCGACCAGGAGCCCGTCTTCCAGGCGAGCCAGGAATTTGCGTGTCCCATCCACTGACCTCAGGATCTGGCAGTCCTCCAGTCGCCCGATTCTGGCGATGGCGCTGAGTCGCGCACGCTCGGCCTGCGAGAGGTCCGTCATTCGCTTGATGTCCTGCACGCGCCGTCGGTGCAGCCAGCGGAGGATCTGTTGGGCCCGGTACCGCGGCCAGCCGAGGTCTCGCACCAACCGCTCGGCCGAGTCCAGGCCAAGTTCCAACAGGTTGGTGGGGGCTGCAGGCGGCACAGCGCGCCGTCTCGTTCGGATAGGCATGTGGTGAGCCTAACACAGGCAAAAAGCGCGTGACAAGGCGTCTGCCGGCGATGCAGTCATGGCCTCGGTCACGAACTTTGGTATAATGATGACCATTGACAGCCAGCACTCCTTACAACGAGACAGGCCCATCGTGTCTCCGCAACTTCAACTAAGATCCCCTCTGTTTGCTTGTGTTCTGCTTGTCGCCGTGGCCCTGCTACACGGCTCTTCCTTCGCGGCAGATCAAGACGCAGTGAGTGCTCGTTCCGACTCAACCTGCGAGTCGGGGGAGGACTGTTTTCGCGCCGCGCTGGTCCAGAAGGGTCCGCTTGATAAGACCACGGCTCACGAAGACCGGCTGCGATCGAAGGTCGAGCGGCTTCGGCTCGTCATGGAGCAACATCCCGGATCCTTATGGGCCAAGCGCGCGGGCCTGGTGATGGGCGTCCTCTTGGCTGAGCGGGAGCCAGCCGATGCTGTTCGCTTCCTCAGGGCAGCTCAGCGGGACTTCCCTTTTCTTGAAGACTACATCCGGTTCTGGCTGGGAGAGTCGTTGCTGAAGATGGGTGATGCGTTACCAGCCGCCATGCTGTTCGAATCGGTTCCGGAGGCTGTGCCGGATACACTCCTCGCGAATCGCGTGTCGTTTCGAGGCGGGGAAGCCTGGTACAGAGCCGGTCAGTGTCGGAAGGCGATTGATTTGTTGACTCGAGTCGTGTCGCAAAGTCCCCAGGATCCGGCTGCGCCGTCTGCGTTGTTGAGCCTGGCGGACTGTCAGATTCGCGAGAACCGGACCGCAGAGGGCTACGCCACCCTCAAGCAGGCTTGGATTTACCATCCTCAGACGCCAGAGGCACGCGAAGCGATGGCTCGCTTAGTTGCCAGCATGGGCAGCGAGATGTGGCGTCCTACGCCTGAAGACCTGTACGCCCGGGCACGCGCGTTTTTCACTCTCTCCCTGCATGGTGAGGCAGTGGATGAGCTTCAGAAGTTTCTGTCGGCGGCTCCGCACCATCCTCGACGCAACGAGGTAAGGCTCAAGCTGGGCACATCGTTGGTCCGGCTGAAGCGATACGACCAGGCTCGGCAAGTCTTCCAGGATTTAGTTGCCGACCGCGTCTCGGAATCGAGCGAAGCTGCCGTGTGGCTGGCGAGGATCTATCTCCGGCAGGGAGACGGCGAACGGTTGCTGGCCATGCCCCAATCATTTCCCAAGCTGTCCCTGTCCGTTGAGCAGAAGGCCGCCATCTTGCTGTTTGCGGGAATGTGGCAGGAAGATCAAGCGCAGTATGACCAGGCGCTCGCGACCTATCGGCAGGCGGCGCAGATCGGTGGAGACTCCGAACAGAAGTCGGAGGTGCTGTGGAGGACCGGCTGGATTCAATATCGGACCGGTCGCTTGAGGGAGGCGGTCGAGAGTTTTCAACAGGTGGTGAATGGGAAGGATGACGGGCAGTTTACCCCACAGGTTCTGTACTGGATGGCGCGGGCTCTGGAAAGCCAGAAGGACGAGAGGGTAGCCGACGCCTATGCGCAATTGTGCCGCCAGTACCCGCTAAGCTACTACGGTCAGTTGACACGGTCGTGCACGTCGGCGTCTTCCTCGATTGCGCCATCGGGGACCTCAAGTCCGGAGGCCTCGGGTTCAACGTATGAAGGAACCAGAATGGATCTGTGGCGAGATCCTCACTATCGGAAAGCCATTGAACTGAAGCTGCTGAGGTTGGATCAGGAGGCTGCCAGAGAGCTGGCCTGGCTGACAGAAACCTATGCCCGTGATCGTCTGGCTCTGCTGGAACTATCGGTGCTGTTGAGCGAGGCTGGCGCATATCATCCAGCCCTTCGGATAGTCAGGCTCCATTTCCGTGACAGTCTTGAACGCGGAGGGGAACCGATCCCATCGGCCCTCTGGCGTGTGGCTTACCCGACCGGCTACTTGCCTACGATCCAAGCCTATGCCGGGAACCAGGTGGACCCCTATCTGGTGGCCGCGATCATTCGGGAGGAAAGCCAGTACGATTCGCGTGCCGTCTCGCGCGTCGGAGCGGTGGGACTCATGCAGGTCATGCCAGCCACTGCCCAAACAGTCGCTCGGAGCTTGGGTGTCCCAGACGTGATGCGGGATGAACTGTTCAATCAGGAGATCAACATTCGGCTCGGGGTCGGATATCTGGCGAAGTTGCTCCAGCAGTTTTCAGGGAACATCATGTACACGGTGGCGGCTTACAACGCGGGGCCTGCGGCGGTATCCGACTGGATCTTGAAACATGGGGACAAAGAGCCGGACGAATTTGTCGAACTCATCCCTTACCAGGAAACCCGCCAGTATGTGAAGCGGGTCCTCCGCAGCTATCGAGAATACCATCGTCTTGAACACGGAACCTGCACAGCCCGTTCCCTTGACAAGGTATGCTGAAGCTTCTATAGTTCGCCCCAACTTTTGCGGCGATTGAGACCGGAGATGAGTCATGGCCTTGGAGCGAATGGAGGCGCTTGAGGCGCGCATACGAGGCCTGGTCGATCTGGTTCAGGAGCTGAAAGAGAAAAATGCTGTTTTGGAACAGGAGCTGCGAGCGGCGCGTGAACGTTTGTCGAAGCAGAATCAGATGAACCGTCGTTGGGATGTGGAGCGAAGCGATGTTCGATCAAGGATCGAAAAGGTCTTGGAGGAACTAGAGTCTCTCGAGTGCCTGGAGGAATCCAAGGAGGTGGCGCTTGACTAAGACCATTGAAATTGAGATCTTCGGCCAACGGTATGCCATCAGGGGTGATGCCGATGAAGACTACGTCAGGCGGCTGGCGCGATTTGTTGATGAAAACATGAGGAGTTTGGCGCAAGGGATGAGAACCGCCACGTTCTCGAAATTAGCGGTGTTAGCGGCGATCAATATCGCCCATCAACTCTTTCAGTCTGAGCAGATTCGGGAAAAGGGCGAGGCAGACGTTGACCGGCGGGTGCTCTCTCTGATGGAATCCATCGAAGATCTGATGCCTTCCACCAGGCACCGGTAAATGATGTATGGGGCTTGCATTGGACGCCGGCATTTGATACCGTGAGTCATTGAAATAGGTCATACGAGTGAGGATGGAGAGCATCAGGTAGTGGCGACAGACGGCAACTTTGAAGAGGCAACAGGATCGTAAGTGGCGAGCGGTGTGCTGAATATGGCGAGGACAAAGAGTTTTCTGATTGTAAGCGGGATTCGGTTGCGTAGAGTGATCGAAAAGGTCGTAACCCGAACGGTCGCGTGGGGAGATCGCGCGATCTCTCTTTGTATCAACCTCGTGGCACGGCGGAATGAGTGGGGAAGAGGCCAGCCCGTTCATGCGCGTATCAGGCGATGGACTCTGGTCAGCCTGCAATTCATCTCCTCGCTTGCCAGAGGACGACCGAGTCCCCAGGTACTTCGCTCGTTCAGTCCCGTTGAGGTGTAGCTCTTCCTTCGCGTATTGCCTCTTGCCGGTCCGTAGCGACTTCCAATCGACGCCGCGCTGATTCCTCGCCGTTGCATGCTGTTCCTGCTCCTCCTGTGTACCACACCGAAAATGGCGTGATCAGACGTTCCTGTTGCGCCACGTAGGACGAAGGGGGTGGGTGCCATTCTAACAACTATTGCCACATACGTGATCGTGGGAATTCTCGGCGCGCTGGTGGGGATCGGCGTCAACGCAGTCGTCCGTCGGAAATTGTTCACGGCCCAACGCGGGCAGGCTGCAGAGCAGGCTCGCCAGGTTGTCCTGGGAGCGGAGCGGGAAGCGGACAATCTGGTCAAAGAGGCCAAGCTTGAAGCCAAAGATCTGCTGTTTCAGGCCAAGGCCGATCTTGAGAGGGAGCAGAAAGAAAAACGATCAGAACTCGCTACCCAAGAGAAGCGCCTGTTCCAGCGGGAGGAGAACCTGGAACGGAAAACGAGTGTGATCGACAAACGCGAAGCGGAGGCACAAAAGCGTGAACTCGCGCTCGCCAAGCGGGAAGAAATGCTTGGCGAGAAGGAGACCGACTGCGATCGGGCTCTCAAAGAACACCGGCAGGCACTGGAACGGGTCGCCGGGATGACTGTAGAGGAAGCCAAGCGGAAACTCCTCAGTGAAATTGAAAGCGAGGCCAGGCTTGAGGCGGCAAGTGTCGCGAAGCGGATCATCGATGAAGCGAAAGAGGGTGCCGAGCGGGAAGCGCGGGAGATCATTGCCCGGTCGATCCAGCGGGTGACGAGAGATTATGTGTCGGAGGCCACCATCTCCGTGGTGCCGATTCCGAATGACGGCATGAAAGGCCGAATCATCGGGCGAGAGGGGCGAAACATCCGCGCCATCGAGGCTGCCACAGGGATCGATTTGATCATCGACGAGACACCGGAAGCGGTCGTTATTTCCGGCTTCGATCCGTTGCGACGGGAGGTGGCGAAGGTTTCCCTGGAGCGGTTGCTGCAGGATGGTCGGATTCATCCCACGCGGATCGAGGAGATCGTCGAGAAAGTCAAGACCGACCTCGATAAGTTGATGGTGGAAGAGGCGGAGAAGATCATCTTTGAGGTCGGTCTCTCGGATTTCCACCCCGACCTCATCAAAGTTCTGGGTCGGCTGAAGTATCGGCTCAGTTACGGGCAGAACAACCTCTATCATGCCCGTGAAGCGGCGTTTATCTGCGGCATTATGGCGGCTGAGTTGGGGCTGGACGTGAAGCTGGCCAAACGCGGCGCCTTGCTTCATGATATCGGCAAGGCGGTCAGTCACGAAGAGGAGGGCCCCCACGCCATGCTGGGCGCCGACCTTGCTAAACGGTACGGCGAGTCAGTCAAAGTCGTGAACGCGATTGCGGCTCATCACGAGCAGGTCGAGCCGATTTGTCCTGAAACCGTGTTGGTCGCTGCGGCGGAAGCCTTGTCGGCCGCCAGGCCTGGGGCTCGCCGGGAGGCGCTGGAGTCATACGTCAAGCGCCTGGAGAAGCTGGAGTCGTTAGCGGTCAGCTTCAAAGGGGTGCAGAAAGCCTACGCGATCCAGGCTGGTCGCGAGATTCGCGTCATCGTCCGACAGGAAGAGGTTGGCGATGCCGAATCGTCCCAACTCTCCCGAGACCTGGCCAAGAAAATCGAACAGGAGCTGACCTATCCCGGACAGATTAAAGTCACCGTGATTCGAGAGAGTCGGTTCGTGGACATCGCCAAATAAGGCGAGAAGCTGCCGACAGCGGTGGAACGATGAACGTCCTCTTCATCGGCGACATTATGGGTGAACCCGGGCGTCGGGCGATGTCCCGCCTGCTCCCCAAGGTGGTGACCCAGCACGCCGTGGATCTGGTGATCGGGAACGGGGAGAACGTGGCTGGTGGGTTTGGGATCACACCGGAGCTGGCTCAGGAACTGTTTGAGATGGGCCTCTCAGTGATCACGACCGGTAACCACGCCTGGGACAAAAAGGAAATTGTGGACTTCATTCGACAGGAGCCGAGGCTGTTGCGTCCGGCGAACTATCCCAGCGGAGTTCCGGGGCAGGGCAGTATCGTGGTAGAGACTCCGGCAGGAGAGCGACTCGCAGTGCTTCAGCTCATGGGGCGGGTCTACATGCCGACTCTGGACTGTCCCTTCCAGGTGGCCCGGCGCGAGGTGGCGCGGCTCAAGGCAGAGGCTCGCGCCATCATCGTGGATATGCATGCGGAGGCGACGTCGGAGAAGATGGCGATGGGCCATTTCCTGGATGGGGAGGTGTCAGCGGTGGTTGGCACTCATACTCATGTTCAGACCGTAGATGAACAGATTCTGCTCAAAGGGACCGCCTACATCACTGATATCGGAATGACCGGTCCGGTTCATTCTGTGATCGGGATCAAAAAAGAACATGCGATCGAGAAGTTTCTGACTCAGATGCCGCGCCGCTTCGAAGTGGCTTCTGGACCGGCTGTCTTCAGCGCCGTGCTGATTGAGCTGGATGGCCAGATCGGCAAGGCTATTCGTATTCAACGTTTCCGGATTCCGGACTAGTTGTGAGCGGGCCTTGAAGAAAGGCTCCCCCCGTCGCTCTTGCCGCTGAACACTCGTGAACGATCAGCCGAAACGGATTCTCACTGTTTCCGAGCTGACCCTCCTGGTCAGGGACCGACTCGAGGAAAGGTTTCCTGACATCTGGGTGGAGGGCGAGATCTCTAACCTGCGTACGCCTTCCTCCGGGCATTTCTATTTCACCCTCAAGGATCAACATAGCCAGATCCGGGCTGTGCTGTTCAAGGCCAGTGCACAGCGCCTCCGGTTCGCTTTGCGCGAGGGACTGCACGTGATCGTTCGCGGACATCTCACCGTCTATGAGCCGAGGGGAGAATATCAGGCAGTTCTTGATTACGTGGAACCCAAGGGCGTCGGCGCACTCCAGCTCGCTCTGGAACAGTTGAAAGAGAAACTGGCTCGTGAGGGGTTGTTTGACCAGTCCAGGAAACGGCCTCTGCCCTTTCTCCCGCGCAGGGTCGGCCTCGTGACCTCCTTGTCAGGCGCGGCCATCCGTGACATCCTGGCGGTGCTCGCACGTCGATGTCCATCCATGGGCGTGTTGATCGCGCCGGTGCCTGTCCAGGGGGAGGCCGCGGCGCCGCGGATCGCGGGCGCCATCCAGTCACTCAGCGCCTCCGGCAAGGTCGATGTCATGATCGTGGGGCGAGGAGGCGGGTCTTTAGAGGATCTCTGGTGCTTCAATGAAGAGGTCGTGGTACGCGCGATCGCTCAATCCGCAGTGCCGGTGGTGTCTGCTGTGGGCCATGAGATCGATTATACCCTGGCTGATTTTGCGGCAGACTACCGAGCCCCGACGCCCTCGGCGGCCGCCGAGGCTGTCGTTCCTGTCCTGGATGACTTGATCGCAATCATTCTCAGTCTAGAGGGCCGGTTAGCGCAGGCGATGCGAAGGCAGTTCTCCGTCGTCCGTCAGCAGGTGCAGGACTACGACGTGGCGGTACCGTTCCTGAAGTTGCTGGTACAGCGTGATGCGCAGCGTCTGGATGATTTCACCGAACGGCTGGGGGTGTCGTTGGGAGACATGGTATCGATCTTTCGACAACGGGTGGTGACCAATAGACACGAGTTGCAAACCTTCAGTCCTCTCTCCCGCGTCAGAAACGCGCTGGTTCTGGTGCCTCAGCTTCTCAAGCGAGCGGAACAGCGGATGCTGGCTGTTCTTGCCTTCAGGCGGCAGGCGGTGCGGTCGATCGCGGCCGCGCTGGACGGTCTGAGCCCGCTGGCCATTCTGGGCCGTGGCTACAGCATCGTACAGACGGTTCCAGACGGTCTCATTGTCAGAAGGGCAAAGGAAGTCCGCGTGGGCGACGAAATCCGCGCAAGGCTTGCGGAGGGCCAGCTGCTAGCCTCGGTTCGTCAGATCTTGCCTGATTCATAATCGCTTGACCTCGCGGACAAGGGCGGTATATAACCGCCACGCTGCATCCTCCCGTGGGTTTGAGATATGTCGGCGGTGCGGGCGGTTCAAGCGAGTCGAATAGGCTGGCACGTACCCTACCCTCAAGCTGGGAGGGACGAGCCTCCGAGCAGGGTGCTAGCCCAAAGGTGAGTGCGAGGAGAAGACGCTTCCAATGGCGACGTTGAAATTTGAGGATGCCATGGCCCGGCTCGAAACGATCGTCTCGGAGCTGGAAAACGGAGACCTTCCCCTCGACGAGTCGCTGAAGATTTTCGAGGAAGGCATCAAGTTGTCTAAAACCTGTCTCAAGATGCTTGACGACGCTGAACGGAAAGTCGAGATTCTGATTCAAGACAAGGACGGGAAGAAGCGGCTTCGCGCCTACAGTCCCGACGAAGAAGAAGCCGATGAGTCCTCACCTTCCGTCTGAGCCTTCACGGCATGTGAGCCCTACTTCCTCGTTGGCCGTTCCTCATGACCCGTAAGAGCTCGTCTGTTCGGGAACGTTTGGATCGTGCACTGGTCACCCGTGGGTTCGCCGAGAGTCGGGAACAGGCCAGTCGACTGATCCTGGCTGGCGCGGTCAAAGTGGACGGCATGCTCGCCGACAAGCAGGCCAGGCTTGTGTCGGCTGGTGCAAAAATCGAAGTGGCGCTGAAGGCGGCTCCGTTCGTAAGCCGCGCCGGGGGAAAATTGGCCGCGGCGCTTGAGGCGTTCGGCGTGGATCCCAGAGAGCTGGTTGCGCTGGACGTCGGCGTCTCCACAGGAGGGTTCACCGACTGCCTCCTCCAGCGGGGGGCACGTCGGGTCTATGCGGTGGATGTGGGGTATGGTCAACTGGACTGGCGGCTTCGCCAGGACACTCGGGTGGTAGTGTTGGAACGCCAGAACATTCGATACCTCGATAGGTCGTTGGTTCCCGACCCAATCGATCTGGCAGTGATCGATGTCTCCTTCATCTCGCTCACGATCGTGCTGCCATGCGTGATCCCCTTTCTCGCGCAGGAAGCTTGGATGATCGTCCTGGTCAAGCCTCAGTTCGAGGTGGGGCGTGGGCAGGTGGGGCGAGGTGGAATCGTGCGCAATGATCTGCAGCGCCGCTCCGTAACCGACAAGGTACTCGCTTGCGCGGACCAGTTAGGCCTGAGTCGAGTCGGTGTTCTGGACTCGCCGGTGCTTGGGCAAAAGGGGAACCGTGAAGTGTTGGTCGGACTCCAGCGGACGGCGAAACGCTTGGCGAGCTGACTGGTCATGCAATTGGGGGACATCCTGACCGCTGGTGGAAATGACTGAGGGCAAGAGCGAGAGGGCTGCATGAAAGTATTGGTGACCGGGGGTGCCGGATTCATCGGATCCCATCTTGTCGATCGTCTGGTTCAGGAGGGACACGAGGTGGTCGTCGTGGACAATCTCTCCACTGGCAAACGGAGAAATCTCAACCGATCGGCGCGGTTTTACAAGCTCGACATACAAAGTGCCCGTCTGGCCAGGGTGTTTAGAAACGAACGGCCTTCGCTGGTCATGCATCTCGCGGCCCAGATAGACGTTCGTCGTTCGGTGGAGGATCCGGTCTTTGATGCGCAGGTGAATATTCTGGGGACGTTGAACCTTCTCGAACAAGCCGTGAGACACGGGACCAGGAAGGTTGTCTTTTCGTCATCAGGAGGAGCCATCTACGGAGAGCAGGAACATTTTCCCGCTCCAGAATCTCATGCGACCAGGCCGCTCTCACCCTATGGCATCGGTAAGTTGAGCGGAGAGCATTACCTATCCTACTACCAGCGAGTAAGCGGGATTCAATTCGTGAGTCTTCGATACGCGAATGTGTATGGGCCACGACAGGACCCAGAGGGAGAAGCAGGAGTGGTGGCGATCTTTATCCAGAAGATATTGGGTGGGGAACAACCGGTCATCAACGGGAATGGCCGTCAGACCAGGGACTTTGTGTTTGTGGACGACATCGTGGAGGCGAATCTCGCGGTGATGGGAAAGGAGGTACAAGGCACCTACAATGTGGGGACGTCCCAAGAGACCTCGATCAACGGCTTGTTTGCAATTCTCAAGGACCTGACGAACTCCGGATGCAAAGAAGTCCATGGCCCCGCGAAGCAGGGAGAACAAATCCGTAGCGTCGTCGACGCGACCAAGCTTCGGCAGGAACTAGGGTGGGAACCTCGAGTCTCCCTTCGAGAGGGGCTCAGACGGACGGTTGAATTCTTCCGCGAGCAGGGGGCGTGACAGTTGTCCGTTTTAGGTGACTCTGGCGTCGAGCCTTATCGATATCGTGGAACAGTCGGATCGACTTGGACCGACCAGGCGTCGATCCCTCCGACCAGGTTTTTCACGTTCTTGAACCCCTGCTGGTGCAGAAACCCCACCGCATCGGCGCTTCGCATTCCGTGGTGGCAGTGGGCCACAATCTCGGCATCACGGTCCAGTTTATCAAGAGATTGCGGAAGCGTACCCAGTGGGATCAGGACAGACCCTTCGATCTTCGCCATTGAGTATTCCCAAGGTTCCCTCACGTCCAGGATAAAAAGCTCGTCTCCTTTATCCAGACGTTCCTTTAACTCACGGGGTGTGATGGTAAAGCTCATGCGGTCCCTCCCTGAAGTGAAGGCATGATAAGTCCCGCATTTGCAGTCTGTCAACTCACGCTTGTGGGAGCCTCATTATGGTTCCCGGTGTCTCCTAGGCCCTACGGTTTCAACCTGGGAGAGGCCAAAAAGCTCAGTGTATCTCTTCCATTGAAAAGGGGGGCTTTGAACAGGTACCGGGATGGCGACTTGGACGCATTCTGCAGGAGATGAACGTATTTTGTACCGTGTTCCATACAGCGAACTGTCGTTGGTTCCGGTGCATATTGGTAAGATGTTGAATTAATTGTTATTTTTTTTAAGCATCATTTGATATCACATTTACGCAAGGCATGAAAGTTGCTCATGTAATGAGGAGAACTGCTGGTGGCAAAGCCCTTAGCTGAGATCGTGGTGTTTGTCACCACGCCCTCAGAAGAGGAGGCAACCAGAATCAGTCGGAGCCTCGTTGAAGCGGGACTAGTCGCTTGCGCGAATGTGCTCCCCAGGGTTCGCTCGATCTTCCGATGGGAAGGAAAAGTCACAGAGGAGCTGGAATCGCTCATCGTACTGAAGACGCGATCTGGTCGGTTCAAGGAATTGGCGATGACCATCAAGAACATGCATAGCTACAGCGTCCCAGAGATTATCGCTATACCTATCGTTCAAGGGTCTGCTGAGTACCTCAGCTGGATAAGAGATGTGACCTCTAAGGAATTGAAATGATTATTGATTTTACTAAATTGTTGACCGAAATAGTTGGACTGAGTAGACTGGTGATCTTTGCATGGGCAAAGCAAGTGGTAAACTTGTCCCATAATTTTATGGGTTGGGTGTTCTTTCAGGGGAGTGACGATCATGAGCCAGTCCAATAATTCGTCTGATTCCTATACGATAGTCATCTTTCGAGGGTCCACGGCCAAACCTCTCCGGTTTAGCTTCCCGCGGTCCATTGTGCAGCGGGCTCTCATTCTGGGGGTCTGCTTAATTCTCGCCGACCTGGCTCTTCTCTCTCACTATGTCATCCGAACCGGGGAAGTGTGGGAGTTGCAGGCTCTTCGTGGGGAAATGCTCAGCGCACGAGAGCAAACGGCGGCCTTTTCGACAGCGGTTGATGACCTCAAGCGCCGGCTGCTGACCATGAAGGAAGTCAATCAACGGTTGCGAGTGATGCTGGGGATTCAGACGGACAAGTCCCCGGACTTACTCAATGGACGGGGGGGAGACGAGACGCCGATAGTAGAAGGAAGCAAGGCCATGGGCGTGACAGAACCGGTTGAGAACAAGGTAGAAACTGAACAAAAACCAGACCAAAACCATGAGACGTCAAGTTCAACTCTAGGACCATCTGAAGAGAATGGATTGGCGTTTCGTGTCAAACAGGAGCTGGCTTGGTTGGACAATGAAGCTGCGCTCCAGGAGCAGAGCCTTGAAGAGCTGACGGTAGCCGCGGAGAAACGGTCGACCCGTTGGGCGGCAACTCCTTCTGTCTGGCCAGTGAAGGGGTGGGTGACCTCCGGCTTCGGGCCAAGAATCTCACCATTCACCGACAAGCCTGCCATGCATGATGGGCTTGATATCGGTGCGGCACCCAACACGCCTGTTCACGCCCCTGCAGCGGGAAGGGTGACGGTGGTCGGGTTCGATCCCAAGATGGGACACCTGGTGAACCTGGATCATGGATACGGAGTTCAGACTCAGTATGGACACCTGTCCAAGGCATTGGTCAAGAATGGACAGAGAGTCAAGCGCGGAGACGTAGTTGGGCTTGTTGGGAGCACCGGACTTTCGACAGGACCACATCTCCACTACATGGTGAAGATCAATAGTCAAGCGGTCAATCCCCGGCAGTACATCCTGGATTAACCCTTCTCTGCTGCTCCTCCCCTCCCCAATCAACGCCGTCGTTCACTCTTCTCCTCAGAACATCCCTCTCGTACAATATCAGCGTCTGCTCTATTATCGAGTCAAGGGATGTACTATAGCGACGCCTTTTGGTAAGGCGTCAGCTGGACGTAAATTCCAAGTGAAGAGGAACAGGTGAGCGATTTCGACATCGTCCGCTCCGTGACGCCTCGTCCCATCATTGAGGTCGGCGAGGGTCTTGGCCTTCGACATGACGAACTGATTCCCTATGGACGGTGGAAAGCGAAGGTGTCCTTGGCCTGCCTTGATCGGTTGTCGAACCGGCCACGGGCCCGCTATGTGCTGGTGACAGCGATCAATCCGACGCCGCTGGGCGAGGGGAAGACCACCACAGCAATCGGGCTGTCCATGGGGCTCTGCCGGCTTGGCCTCAGTGCAGTCGTCACCCTCCGCCAGCCATCGCTCGGGCCGGTCTTCGGTATCAAGGGCGGGGGAGCCGGTGGGGGGAGGACCCAGATCATCCCGATGGAGGATGTCAACCTGCACTTAACGGGGGATGCCCATGCGGTGGCAGCCAGCCACAATTTGCTCTCGTCGTTCGTGGACAATCATCTCTTCCATGGGAATCCCCTCAAACTTGATCCAGGTCGGATCGCTTGGCCAAGAGCGATGAGCGTCAGCGACCGGGCGCTGCGGCAGGTGCGGATCGAAGATTCAGAAGGAGTTCCCGGCCGGCGCGCGCAGTTCGTCATCACGGAGGCCTCAGAAGTCATGGCTATCCTGGCCCTGGCGTCGGATCCGACAGACCTTCGCCAGCGCCTCGGCCGCATTCTGGTGGGCCTGACCCGAGACGGACAGCCGGTCACGGCGGAGGATCTCAAGTGCGCAGGGGCGATGGCTGCTCTCCTTAAGGACGCGCTCTGCCCTAACCTTCTGCAGACCTTGGAAGGCACGCCCGCTTTCGTCCACACGGGGCCATTCGGCAACATCGCTCATGGGAACTGCTCGATCCTGGCTGATGCGATTGCGCTGCGGTGCGCAGACT
>JBOHOI010000008.1:0-29201 GCA_050731155.1 Nitrospiraceae bacterium
TTATCATGACATCAGCGATCCGGCCTGGTTCGGCCTGTGGGATTTCAAGGTCCTGCTGCTGGAGAAACCGGGAGGCGCTCCCCGTCCCTCCTTCAGTGAAACGAAAGGGTTTCGGTGGTATTCGCAGCGGTAAAGAGAGGGCGACCAGACAGAGCACAATGTTAGGCCGCTGGAGTGAGAGAGACTTTTCTGCTATCGTATGGAGCGGACGCGGAGGATCTTCCCCCATGAAACACTACACTGCCGTTGTCGAGCGTGACCCTGAGACCGGGCTGTACATGGGGTATGTCCCGGGCTTTCCGGGGGCGCACAGCCAAGGCGAGACTCTTGACGAGCTGAACCGCAACCTCCGGGAGGTCATCGCCATGCTGCTGGAGGACGGCGAGCCGACGCTGGAAACCGAATTCATCGGCATTCAGACAGTGCAGCTCGGCTAACCGATGGGCAAGCCGCCCGTCCTCAAGCCCCGCGAGGTTGTGACCATCCTGGAGCGGCTCGGGTTCCGAGAAGTGCGACAGCGCGGCTCACATAAGCAGTTCCGGCATGCCGACGGCCGTGTCACAACCGTTCCCTTCCATCCTGGTCGAGATATCTCGCCATCTTTACTCCGTCAGATTGCCCACGACGTGGGCCTGTCGGTTGACGAGTTTCTCGCCACTGAATAGGCCACTGGCCTGACAAGGTGCTTTGCACCGGAGCCGCCTACGCCATCCAGCGGTTCTGCGAAGCGCAAGGCAAGTCCTTCGCCATTCGAGCCTACACAGAGCGAGAGCTGTCCAAGACGTTAGGAGACATGCTCCCCAGGCTGATGGGATGCCATTATCATGACATCAGCGATCCGGCCTGGTTCGGCCTGTGGGATTTCAAGGTCCTGCTGCTGGAGAAACCGGGAGGCGCTCCCCGTCCCTCCTTCAGTGAAACGAAAGGGTTTCGGTGGTATTCGCAGAAGTAGCAGAAGGCGCTATCTAGGAAGACCAAGTCTAGCCTTCCATTCTTCGACATAGTTCCAATCAATGTGAAGTTCGCCCTGGCGAGCACTGATTTTTTCAAGATCGGCCTGATCCTGAAGACGACCAGCCAAGGTCTTCAGCACAACAAGATCCTCTATTGTCAGAATCGGCACCTGCAGCGTGCCGAATGCGACCATCCGCCGACGGGCAAGCGCAGTCCGAAGATACTCTGAGTCCGCCAAAAGCAGATCGATGACCACTTCTTGGTCTGTACGAATCCCCACGCATCGCCAGACTGAAACCCCTTGAAACACCATGGGTGCAGGATGCACCACGGTTGAGTCGAAGAGAGGCGAGAGCAAGGAATGGATGCGTTCACGGGAGGGCTGTTCCACAAGCATGAGGAGATCAATGTCTGTCGTGGCCCGTGGCTCAACAAGCGCACTGTACGCCCAGCCTCCTGCCAGCGCGTAATTGAACCCGCGTTGATTGAATTCCGTGATGAGGGTGGTGAGCGCTTGAACTAGGAAGGATTCCGCTGCCATGCCTGCTCTTTCGCGCGGCGAATCTCGCGCATCACCCTTGTCATGGCATCGCCGTTGGGCTTACCTTGTTGCAGTACCGACCGACGCAGGGCCAATCCCAGTTCCGTCAACTCGATCGCGCGGCGCAAGTTGTCCGCAATCCTCGCGTCATCGATATCGTGAGATTGTCTTCCCATCGGTAGAAGTCTAGCGCAGCATGAACCTGCCACGAAGTGTACAAGACTCCATGGGCTGGAGCAACCCAAGGGTCGTTTCCCACGCTGGAGACAACACTGGCCGCGACCCGAAAGCCAGCTTCACCGAGAACAAAGGGTTTCGGTGGTATTTGCAAAGGTAGGGGAACGACAGGGTGAAACATGGGTAGTCCCTATGCTCCCGGAACGCGCACGATCAGAATGTGTTCGTTCGATGCGCGCAGTGGGAGATCAACAACACCACCCTTAGACAAGGCAGGAATTTCCCGCTATAATTCCACCCATCATGAGCACACGATCTTCTGTGCATCCTAGATCATCCTCCAAACGTAGCCGCCAAGGGCGCCGCCGTCTCAAGACAAGAAAGTCTCGCCCGGTGTGGGAGGAGGTGCTGCGCATTGCCCGATCTATTCCTGAGCCTGACCTCCACAAACTGCCCACAGATCTTGCGGCCCATCACGACCGAGGAAGGTGATCGGTCGATTCGTGCAGTTGGGATCACCCAGGCTGCCCTCTGAAGAAAGAAACACGAGGGCGATGATGCGACTGGCAGGCGAGATGTGTGATTGCAAGACCCCGAATCCCTGCAATAAGTCGATACGCATGCCTGACACCGAATCTCCTCCAACAAATCGGTCCAACGAACGCGGCTCCGCCGCGTCGCTGACCTCAGACGTTATGTATCATGAGCGACCTTTACTGGCACATTGAAGGCTACGACAGCCTGAACAAGATATATGAAAGAAAGGTCAAGGTAGGCTATTTCTCTCAGAACCAAATTCAAGCTTTGCTCATGGCGCTCGCTGCAAAAGCTGGCCTCAGCTTTAATGAGATTGTCGGGGCGTACGCAAAGAAAGGAACAAAAATCGCAAATGAGCTTCTTTCTATTCAAAAAGACGGCCCTTACTCAATCTACTCCTGCGGTGACAACCCGCATTTCATTGCGCGGGTTATCCGCGAAGATGCATAACATTTCTTTCCAGTGGATGCGCTAATGCGGAAGGGAGTAAGTAAGCTCAGACTCGATTTCTTTGATTCGCTCGATTTGCAGCAATGATTGGGACGTCGAATTATAGTTAGACGCCATGAGCCGTGAGCGGTGGGGACGCTGAAATGACCCAGTGGCTAGATCCCACTATCGTCAACATCGAGGTCATGGACAGAAACCGCCTGCTGGAAACTCGTGCGAAGTACCGCCCGCTTGTTCGACTTGCCCGGTGGCATTTCTGGAGGCTATGGCTTCGGAATCGATTTGCCTACGTCACGGTCCTTGCGTTCTATCTCTTCCTGATCGCTGGCGCATTCCGTCTGTGGATCGGCCATGAACAAGGCATGTCGGGCTGGGCGATGCTTGGCGCCATTGCCATTAGCTGGTCAGTCACTTGGCTCTTTGTGTCGCATACGCCAATGAATGCGTTCTTCGAAAGATGGCGGGTCCAAGAACAAGAGGTTAGAGAAACTCTCGATATGCATCTTTATACTCTGTGTCAGATCCGCCGTCGCTCTCGCACGCTGGCAAGGCGCTCAGGCATTTGAACAAATCGAGCCTCTGTTCTCAACGAACTAGGATTGAGGGGACATTCTAGTGTAAGGAAAAGGGGATAAGTCCAATTCCTTGATCACAGGCCACCCTGTTAAGAGTGAAATACGAGGAAGAAAGGGTAACGAGCACGCGAGATGTATGATTGCAAGACCTGAGGAGGCCCCGATTTGACAGACACCGTGAAATGGGGACAGCATGTCCCCAGGAGGTGTCGTATGGGGACGCGGAAGTACTTCACACCCGAATTCAAACGCGACGCCGTCCAGCTGTTAGAAAGTGGGAGTCGCCCGGCCTCTGAGATTGCCCGCGAATTGGGCATTGCCCGGAATCAACTCTATAAGTGGCAAACGGAGCTGAAGGCGCGCGGGACGACGGCGTTTCCGGGTTCCGGATATCGTACTCACGCGCTTGAAACGGGAACTCGCCCGGGTCACCGAGGAGCGGGACATTTTAAAAAAAGCCGCGGCGTACTTTGCCAAGGAATCCCCATGAAGTACGGCTTTATCCAGGCCCATCACCGGAACTTTCGGGTGACGCGGATGTGCTGGGTCTTGCAGGTCAGTCGCAGCGGCTTCTATGCCTGGCAGCGCCGGGCGGAGAGTCCGCGGGCGCAGGCGAACCGGGCCCTCCTCGACCGGATGCGCACCTTGCACCAGCAGACGCGGGAAGCGTACGGCGCGCGGAAAATGTGGCACTTGCTCCAGCGCGAGGGGGTCGCCTGTGGACGCCATCGGGTGGCCCGGCTTCGCCGCCTGGCGGGGCTGGTCGCCCTGCGGCGGCGCCGGTACGTCCGCACCGTCCAGGCGCGACACGACGTGCCTGCCGTCCCGAATCGACTCGCGCAACGGTTCGCCGTGCCTGCGAAGAATCGCGTCTGGGCTGGGGATCTCACGGTCATCCCGACCCGGGCGGGCTGGCTGTATGTCGCCGTGTTGTTGGATCTGTATTCCCGCCGCGTGGTGGGCTGGGCCATGAGTGAGGGACAGAGCCCCACGGTCGTCATCGAGGCCTGGCTGATGGCGTGGCGGCAACGGCGCCCGGCCGCGGGGCTCCTGCATCATAGCGACCAGGGGAAACAGTACACGGCCAGTCTCTATCAGACGGTACTCGCCCGCCGGGGCGTCATCCTGAGCATGAGCCGTAAGGGCAACTGCTACGACAACGCGCCGGTCGAGAGCTTCTTCAGTACGCTCAAGAACGAGTTGGTCCGGCATCGGCAGTTCCAGGATCAAGCCGAGGCCCGCCAGGCGATCTTTGAGTACATCGAGGGCTTCCATAACCGGCAGCGCCTGCATCAAGCGTTGCGCTATCAGAGTCCGGAGGAGTTCGAACAGCAGGCAAGTGACTCTTAACCCACATGTCTGTTTTTTCGGGGCCACCTCAACCTGACCCTTGACCCTTCAGAGTCCATCCTCAGCATCCTTGGAAATGGTGGCCATTCAGTGTCCTTTTGCTTCATCGATCAGACCCAATCCCATCTCGCGGAACCACTGACTCACCTCTTCTGAGGAAAATCCGGCGTCGAGGAACATGACCAAACAGTCCGCCGAAATCGTATTGGGACGACAGTTCTTGGAGGCGGTCTTAAAATCCGGTCTCGGTTTCCTTCCGTCAGCCATCGCCTCAAGGTCATCCCGAGTGGTCACTACCATCTTGTGTAACTGTGTCAGTACCTGATCCCGCGTCGTCGGCTTTATCGCCTTCGTTTCCTTCGTCTTCGTCGCCTGCTTTGAACAGCACGCGATAATCTCGTTTCTTCTGTCTATCACGGTCTGCCGGTTCAGCGCTGCCAGCTCCGTGGCCCATCGCACCACTTCATCTCGGTCAAATCCGGCCCTAAACAACAGGGCGATACACGCTTCGGACACGACGCGGGTATCACAGTTCTTGTCCGCAGTAGCCCAATCCATCGGGGCCGTCTCGAAATAATCAAATTCTGTCATACGAGTCCGGGCCAGATTCTGGGCTTCAAAGACCTTGTTCTCCGCCTTCCGCTGAGCCTGGCGCTCCTCGTTCCGCTTCGCCTCCGCCGCCGCCTCTGCCGCCTCTTTCGCCTTCTTGGCTTTTGCCGCGTTTATCTCGTTTACCTTCATCTGCTGCTCCCACGCCGCACGGCGCGCATCATTCCGCAGCCTGTTTTGCCGCAGGATCTCACTGTGAGGGACGCCGGCATCCTGTAGTTCTTCAATACAGGTTTGATTCAACAGAGACTTAGCGCACGCGGGACTATTGAAAAAACTTTCCGGGTCGAATGCGAATCGCCGCTCAAGTTCGTTCAGCCGGTTGATATCGTCAATATCCTCCTGCGTCACCCCGAACCAATGTTTCTCTCCCCTGTGATGAAACGTGGCCTCCCCGATCTCCTTCGGCGTGAAGACATGATTGGTGAATTGTCTGACCTTGTTGTACAGCGGCGAGGACGGGAACTCGTGCGATAGGCGGGAACCCAGTGGGATCGGGCGTATCTTCTTCTGTCGCTCGGCCATGACCGCCTGCATCACTTCCTCAGGATCCACCCGCCCCGTGAGTTCGACATGAATGACCAGGCTCCCGCCGTCAAACCGCGTACTCACCTGCTTCTCGATGATGGTGATGACGCCGGCGGTATAGCTCCGAATCTCTTCTTTCACGATCGCCAGACCCTTGGCCACGGTCATACTGTCAACATATGTGGCCACCTGTTCCAATACATCACGCTTCGCTGCCTCGGTGGCCAGGCGCACCGCCTCCTGTTTGGTCTCGTAGTCCCCCATTCGGTATTCCCCCACGCCGCTGACGGTCTGCATGGCCGCCAGCAACGGACAGGCCGCGCCGACGAGGATGAACACGAGGGCGATCGCTGCGTGGTGTCGTGTCTTCATGTGTAGTTCCCCCTCTTTCGTCCGTGGGGGGATCGCACCCTTTATTCCCGCTTCCGCCACTCCCACGGCGGCACAAGGCAGGGTTGAGGGTCAAGTCTTGCAATCACCCTTTGCGTGCAGACTGCTCTTCACTCCTCCCCGCGAGGATGTGGTGGGTGCGCTTGACTGCGCGCGTCCAACAAACACCTCCCGGCGCCCTCTATTTTTCTAAGAGGGAGTAGCCAGGCCGTCCTTCACTGCGCGCATCGACAGAGCCTTGCTGTTCTCCCCACACCTGCTCCCCGCTCGCTGTCGCTGATGATCCCAAGGCCTGCTCGTTCACACCAGCGGGTACGTCCTTGTCCGTGACTGCAGGTGCGTCAGGGCTCAGAGCGGACTTCACCGGAGGAGCGGGGACCCACCGAGACTCCGGCGAGAAGGAAAGCTGGTACTGACCACCGCACCGTGGTCGAAGACCACGGCGACGGGAATACCAGAAGGATTCCGCTCGCTGGAGTCCGGGAGGGTCGCTCCGGGAGGTGCGGGAGCGGTTGAGCCCTGGCACACCTGCTGGCGCTTCTCACGGAATGAGGGCCAGGTCTTGCAATCATACATTGGGTGAGCCCAAGCCATCGCTTCGGCGCTCGGTGATTCGGCTTGCCAGATCTATGAGAATTCCTTCGCGGAGGCCATAGTCGCTGACCAGACACTCCTGGTACCCCAGCGTCTCCATGACCGTGCGAAGAATCAGCACTCCGGCGACGATCACGTCCTCGCGTCCGAGCTCGACATCGAACGCCGCGGTCGAGCGGGCCGCTGGCTCGCAATCGCTCGTGGCGGCCGCTCACCGCGGCGTGAGGCAGTTGTCACGATCCGAAAAAGAGTCTATTCTAAGCGCATGCCGGAGCTGAGCCGGTTCTTTGGAATTGTGATAGGACTCTTCTACCGAGAACACGGGCGACCACATTTCCACGCAGTCTACGGAGAGTTTGAGGCCGTTCTTGATATTGCAACCGGGACGGTCATATCGGGCCAGCTTCCCCGGCGCGCTCTGGCGCTCATTCGGGAGTGGTATGATCTTCACAAGAGTGAACTACTGGAAAACTGGGAGCTTGCTCGCCAACACCGGCCCTTGAAGAGGATTTCACCCTTGGAGTAGGAGAAGACAATGGACTACCACGTCACAGAAGCTCAGTACATATCAGGCTATGTCGTCAAGTTGAAGTTTCGGGACGGAACCGAGGGCGAAATCGATTTAGGACCTGAGCTCATAGGACCAGTGTTTGAGGCACTCCGGGATCTAGAGCAGTTCAAACTGTTTCGAGTGGATCCAGAATTTCACACTCTGGTCTGGCCGAACGGAGCGGACTTTGCCCCCGAGTTCTTGCACGACAATATCCGCGTGACAGCCTAACCCGCCACTAACACGGGACGAGCTAGAGGATCACAGAATGAGGGCAGGTCTGGCAATCATACACCCAGCGCCACAATTAGGGCACTCACCGTCTTGTCACTCGCCTTGCCAGTTCGATCAGGATACCCTCGCGCAGGCCCAGGTCGCTCACCAAACAATCCCTGTACCCCAGGGTCTCCATGACCGTGCGAAGAATGAGAGTCATAGAAATCCTGCCAGGCATACTATTGACATTGACTTATTGAACTGAAGAAGCAGCAGCCACTAGAACCGACGCTCGTAGTCTTGATGACTGCCGATCCAGAACCAGGTAACCGTGTCCCCTTCCAGAATCCCCAGAGCCCGATAGCCCAGCGTGACCCGCACCGACCAGATCCGCTCTTCTTGATTGACGCACTTAAAATGCAAGGAAGGATGAAAGGGAGAATCTCGCCAGATCAGGAAGGCTTTACGAGCAGCTTGTTTGGTCGATTCCGGTAGGAGTTGATAGGCCTCCCAAAAACTTGGCAGAGTTTGCGAGGTCAAAGCTTCTCGTAGTCCATGGGAGTGGCTTTCCCTGCCGCCGCTTCCTCTCGCGCCTGACGCGCGGCCGCATTCAATTTCTTCCTGTTACGCAGGAGCGCATCCCATCGGGCTTCATCCTGAGCTTCTAACACCAACTGACGCAGGGCTTCCACGACCTGCGCCTGGGCCTCCTCCGGCAGGCTTTCCAACAGCTTGATGGCGGTTTCGGTGGCTTTACTCATGCCCTGCCTCCTTTGCCGCCTACTTTACCAGAGGTTCCGGTGAACTTCTAGGGCTACACGGAATGAGGGTCTTGCAACCATATTTCGCGCGCGGACTGCTCTTCACTTCTCACCGCGAGGATGTGGTGGGTGCGCTTGACTGCGCGCGTCCAACGAGGGCCTTCTGAGGCCGCGCGGTGCGCGAGCACGAAGCGCGCCCAGCTCAGCCTCGCGCCCGCTGTTCACCGCTCTGTGATCCGCCTCGCCAGATCTATCAGGACACCTTCACGCAGTCCCAAGTCGCTTACCAAACAATCCCTGTACCCCAGCGTTTCCATGACCGTCCGGAGGATGAGCGTGCCGGCGACGATCACGTCCTCGCGACCGACTTCGAGTCCGGGCATGCCTCGTCGCTGGGCCTTCGTACGCGAGAGGAGTTCCTGTTCCAGCTTCTGCACCGTAGCCAGCTTCAGGGAAAAGATGTGGATGCGAGCCGGTTCGTACCGCGGCAATCGTTGCGCCATTGCGGCGAGCGTCGTGATTGTCCCCGCGGTTCCGACGAAGGTCGTCCCGGAAACGTCGCCCAGCAATCCTCCTACTTGTTGTATCTCCTTCTTGATCGTCTCACGCGCCGCCTGAAGTTCTCGCTCGGTCGGCGGATCATGGAGCAGCATCCGCTCGGTCAGCCGAACAACTCCGATATCAGACGAGCGTACAATTGACTCGGCGCCTGGACGATCCAGAATGAATTCGGTGCTACCCCCACCGATATCCAATGCCAGGATGTCGGTCACGCCTTCGGGCAACCCAGACCGAATGCCCAACAAGGTCCGCCGGGCTTCTTCCTCGCCCGTGATGATCTCCACCTCAAACCCGGCTTCACGTTTGGCCCGATCGACAAACTCCTCTCGATTGACCGCGTCGCGGACGGCGCTCGTCGCCACAGCAATCTGCCCGTTAACCTGGTAGCTCTCGATAACGTTCCTCCATTCCAGCAACGTGCTAATGACGCGATCCATCGCGTCAGGACGCAGCCTGCGGGAATGGTCTACGCCCTCACCCAACCGCACAATGCGCCGATCCGAACGAAGTTCGGTCAGCCGTCCTGCCTCGGACACGCGTGCAATGAGCAGCCGGCAGGTGAGGGTCCCGATATCAACTCCGGCCAATACCATCAGAGTCCTCTATATCCGGCGATCAACTCCCGCCTCGTATATCGTCCATTTCGGCCGTGAGCTTCGCACGATCGGCCTGGAGCGAAGCGACCTGTTCCGCCACTCGGACAATCTCTGCATCAGACAGCACCTGCTCGGCAGGGACTCCCTGCTCAGACAGTTCCACGGCACGCTCACCGAGGTCCCCATAGAGCTCACTGATTCGTTGATCCAGTTTCCGCACCTCAAGGCGCAGCCGGAGCAACTCGGTTTCTTCCAGCGCACGGGTGGCGGCTTGGGCCGTGCCGTATCGCAAGGTGGCCCACCCGGCCTTCACATCATGTTTGATGCGTTGAAGCAATCCCATATCGCTTCGCTCTGGGCGTGAGGCTAGAGGCAATAGGCGATGGGCATCAGCTCACCGCTCCGAGGTCCAGCTTGGCTTTCCATCGCCGTAGCATGACGGCCCGCAACGCCTGGTGGCGTGGATCGCCGAGAGAGGGATCAGCCTGGACGAGGGCAAAGGCCTCTTGTCTGGCCTGCTCCAGAATCGCGGCATCGCGCACCAGATTGGCCGCGCGAAACTCCGGCATGCCCCACTGTCGCACGCCGAAGAACTCGCCCGGACCCCGTATGCGCAGATCTTCCTCCGCGATCACAAATCCATCCGTGGACTTCACCAGCGCCTCCAGGCGCCGCCCCGCCAATGAGGAACTGCCTGCCCCGCTTTTCCGTCGCTTCTGTTCCTTGACGCCCTCCTCGCTCCCCCCCGACGTGAGCAACAGGCATATGGATTGCTGCACGCCGCGGCCCACTCGACCGCGGAGCTGATGGAGTTGGGCCAATCCGAACCGATCCGCGTGCTCCACCAGCATCACCGCGGCGTTCGGCACATCCACCCCCACCTCGATCACGGTGGTGGCAACCAGCATTTGAATCTCCCCGGCCTTGAACGATGCCATCGTGCGCGCTCGCTCCTCGGCTTTCATCCGGCCATGAAGCAGCCCCACACGGACGGTCCGGAACATGACCTGCAGTCGTTCAACCGCTTGGATCGCCGCCCGGAGGTCCACTTTTTCGGATTCCTCCACCAAGGGGTACACGATGTAGGCTTGCCGGCCGGCACGAACCTCGTCGTGAAGCAGTTGATAGGCTCGGCGCCGTTGAGACTCGTTGAAGACCCACGTTCGGATCGGTCTGCGTCCTGGCGGCAGCGCGTCAATCACTGAGACGTCCAGATCGCCATAGACCGTCATCGCCAGCGTACGGGGAATCGGTGTGGCAGTCAGCACCAGCACCTCCGGGTGAAGCCCCTTCTCCAGCAGGGTCTTCCGCTGGAGCACCCCAAACTTGTGCTGTTCATCAATCACCGCCAGACCGAGTTGCGCGAATCGGACGCCTTTCTGGATCAAGGCGTGCGTACCGATCACCACATGGGCTTCCCCGGTCTCGATCTGCTTCAGAGCCGCGGCTCGCGCCTTTGCAGATCCTCCGCTTGTCAGCAAGACGACTTGGAGTCCAAGCGCCGTAATGAGTGTCCGCAGGTTGTGGTAGTGCTGTTCCGCCAAGATCTCCGTTGGAACCATGAGCGCGGCTTGATAGCCGGACCCGCAGGCGATCAGCATGGCGATGAACGCCACCACGGTTTTTCCGCATCCCACATCCCCTTGGATCAAACGGTTCATCGGCCGGGATGACGCCATGTCTCGTTGGATCTCCGTCAGCACCCGCTCTTGCGCGTCCGTCAACCGGAACGGCAGGAGCGCGCGCACGTGGCTCACCAGCGGGGTCGCAGTATCGAACCGGAGCCGCTTCGTTTCCTGCTTGACCGACCGTTGCCGAAGAGCCAGCGCCAGTTGCAGGACAAACAACTCCTCGAAGGCGAGCCGCCGGTGGGCCGCGGTTGTGCCATGTTCGAGTGCGTCAGGATCTGTCTGTGGCTGTGGGAAGTGGACATCCGCGATCGCGGTCTGAATCGTCGGCAGTTGATGCCCGATTCGCACGGACCCTGGCAAAATTTCCTCCAGCCCGATTCCGTACTGATCGATGAGTCCCTTCATCAGCGTTCGGATCTGCCGAGACGTGAACCCCCTCGTCTCGTGATAGATGGGCACGATCCGACCGACGTGGAGCGGGGTGTCGTCCTCCTCGCCCAGCATCTCATATTGCGGAGCGTCCATCCGCAAGTCGGTCCATCCCTTTCGACCCGCCGAAACGATTCCACTCATCATCACGCGCGAGCCCGGTTTCAACAGCTTTTCCAGATAGGGTTGGTTGAAGTACACAGCCCTCAGATCGCCGGTGGCATCCTCGACGGTCACATCCAGGATCGTCATTCGTCGGCGGGCGGTGCGCTTCAGGTCGCTGTGTCGGATCAACCCGCAGATGGTCGCCCGCGCTCCTGGAGCAAGGTCTCCTATGGCTGTGCGGACCGACCGGTCCTCATACCGCCAGGGCAGGAACCACAAGGCGTCTTCCACGGTATGCACCGCGAGCTTCTCGAGCCACGCAGCCCGCTTGGGCCCCACGCCTCTGGCGAAACGGATCGGGAGATTCCACAAGTCCGAGGCTATGGGCGAGGGAGCGGGGGCAAAAGGGGTGGCACGGAGCCGGTCCAATATGGCTTTCGCGCCGGCGAGTCGGCGCTTGCGTTCCATCAGCGCAAGCCCCTCATCATAATCATTGAAGAGCTGCCGAAGCGCGAGCAGGTCCGTTTCCACCCCCGGAGGGTAAATATCGTCGGCCAGCGCCTGCATGATCCGGCGGGACACGAATGGCCCAAGATTCTTGACGGTGGATTGCTGAGCGGAGGAGTTTCGGCTGGCGAACTCGATTGGTCTGGCCAGGAGCTGGACGATCTGCTGAAAGCGCTCCGTCATAAGGGGAGAATGGGAGAACGAGACTTGTCAGACAAAGTAGGCCTATGGTAGCATAGGCCCCGTTTTCAGACAACGAGCGGAGAGCCGAAGGAAGGAGTGACCAGTGGCAAACACGTGCGATGTGTGCGGCAAGCGGCATCTGTCAGGCAATACGGTGAGCCACGCCAACAACAAGACGAAGCGAGTCTTTAACCCAAACCTGCAACGAGTGCGGGCCCTTATCAACGGCGCTGCCAAGCGGATCAAGGTCTGTACGCGGTGCCTTCGCTCCGGACTGATCAGGAAGGCTGTCTAGCCTTCACATTCTTCCTCCGCAATCCCTCTCGACTTCGCTTCACCCAGATCAAGTCCGCGCACGATGGACTCGCTTGTTTCGATCAACGCGCGGTTCTCACCCCCTGCGTGTATTATGATTGAGAAAATAGTCTCCGGCGGACAGACCGGCGTGGACCGCGCGGCCCTGGATGTGGCGCGAGAGCTGGGCTTGCCCTGCGGCGGATGGTGTCCAAAAGGACGGAAAGCGGAAGACGGCCTGATCGCGCGTCGGTATCCGCTCCAGGAGACGCCATCTGATGATTACGCGCAACGTACGGTGTGGAACGTGCGGGACTCAGATGGAACGCTGATCCTGACCCGCGGGCAACCCACGGAGGGAACCGCGTTGACTATCGAGGTGGCGGAACGCCAAGGCAAGCCGCACCTCGTGATGGATCTGAATGAGCAGCCGGATCGTGCAACAGTCCGGGCTTGGGCCATCATGCATAGAATCCGTGTCCTGAACATCGCCGGTCCACGAGAAGAGAAAAGCCCCGGCATTTATGTGCATGCCTCGCAGTTCCTTCGCCGACTCCTCTCGGCCGGTGATTGACCTGCCTGAGTCCTGTCACTACAATACCCCCGCTTGCCCACACAGCCTGCGTCAGAGCAGCCCTGCTGAGAAGGTTGAAGCATGCCGACCTCACGTATTCACGCCCTCCTGGAAAAAGAACGCACACTCATGTTCCCAGGCGTGTATGACACCCTTGGCGCAAAACTGGTCGAGCAGGCCGGGTTCCCGCTGACTTTTATCTCAGGGTACAGCGTGGCGGCGACACAGCTCGGACTGCCGGACTTCGGGTACCTCACCCAGACGGAGATGGTGGCAGTCGCCAAGCGGGTCTGCGGCTCCGTGAAGATTCCGGTCATCATCGACGCAGACACCGGGTACGGAAACGCGCTGAATGTGATCCGCACGGTGAACGAGTTGATCGACGCCGGCGCAGCCGGCATGTTTTTAGAGGACCAACTCTGGCCCAAGCGGTGCGGGCACATGAAGGGCAAGCGAGTCATCCCGGTCGAGGAGCAGGTCCAGAAGATCCGAGCCGCGGTGGACGCGCGCGGGACCCGAGACTTCTTCATCGTGGCGCGGACGGACGCGCGGCAGGTCACCGGGCTGGACGACGCGATCAAGCGCTGCCGGCGGTACAAGGAAGCCGGCGCCGACGCGCTGTTTGTCGAAGCGCCGAGAAGCAGGGAGGAGCTGGCCTCCATCGCCCGAGAGCTGCCCCCGCCTCTGGTCGCCAACATGTTGGAAGGAGGCGTGACACCGCTCTTGACGAGAGACGAATTGGAGCAAGTCGGCTTTCAGCTCGTGGTCTGTCCCTTGACGGCGCTCTACGCCTCGGCCAAGGCGATGCAGGACGTGTTTGGCCTGATCAAGAGCGCCGGCACCACGCGAGCGGCGCTGGATCGCCTCATCCCCTTTCAGCAGTTCCACGGGATTATTGACCTCGATGCATATTACACACTCGACGACCGGTACCGGACATCCGACACTGGCGATGAGGGCAACGTCTAGCACCTCGGGAACCCTCGACTTAGAATCCACTCTGCGTTTGGACATCCCATGACATAGTGCTACACTCTAAGCAAGGACACGGAGACGACTCATGTACGGGAGACGCACAGGGATCGGCCATATTCTTGGTCCGCTGGCGATCGTCCTTCTTGTCTTCATCACGTACCAGACGTGGATCAAGCCAAAGGCTGACCAATCGGCCGTTCCAAGCAACCTTCCTGTAGAGACACCAGCCCCTTCCGCTGAGCCCCCCCCAGCCCCGATCTCCGCCAGGCCGCCGGACCAGCCGACCGCCCGTGAGGGTGGGCAGGTTCGTGTCCTTGAGCCCGGTGAAGTGCCAGCCTCGACATATGCGAACACGCTGCTGGCCATCAGGGACTCGATTGAGAAAGGGAACGACGAGGAAGCCCAGGCCAAGCTTCTGGCCCTTCCCCAAGAGATCAGCGGTGATCAACGAATAAGGCCATACACCGCGATTCTGTGGAACAACCTGGGAGTCCTCAAGGAAAAGGCCCGCGGAACGGAGGCTGCGGTTCCAGCATTCAAGACCGCCGTGTCGCTCGATGCGAAAAACCCCACGTCAAACCTCAACCTCGCCCATGCCTACTGGGAACTCCGCGACCCAGCCCTGACCCCGGAGTTTCTGGAGACGGTCATGCGCTTGGCGCCTGACAATCCCTTCCCTCACCTCGCGCTGGCGGACCTGCTCTACGAGAAGGACGACTTGGCCGGGGCCGCGCTCCACCTTGACCAGGCTACGGAACGAGCCCAACAGGACCCCTCGCTCCATTCCTACCTGAAGGCCGTAACCGCCAAGGTGAAACGGACGGAAAAGACTGAGCGCACCTTCGCAACCCGTGAGAGTTCCCATTTCATTGTGAAATTCGACGGGGGAGAGGATTACGCGACCTGGAATCGCGTGTTGGAAATCCTGGAGGACGCCTACCGCGACATCGGCCAGAGGTTCGGCTCCTTTCCCTCGAAACCGATCATGGTCGTGCTGCACACGAGGAACACATTCCAGAGCGCCACGGGGAGCCCGGCCTGGGCCGACGCGCTCTACGACCCAACCTTAGGACGCATACAAATCCCGACACAGGGGGCACTTACAGACGAGAAGTGGCTGGCCCGTGTGCTACGCCATGAGTTTGTCCATGCGCTCTTGTATGAACGGATGGGAGTGCAGGCTGGTCGTCTTCCCACCTGGCTCAACGAGGGCCTGGCCATGCAGTTGGCGGGCGACCCCTGGCCTGACCTTGATCAAGTCGTGCAGGGAGAGATCAAACTGATCCCCCTCAGTCTGCTCGAAGGAGGCTGGGGAGGCCTTTCGCCAGAAGCTGCAACCGTCGCCTACCTAGAAGGCAACTCCGCAACCCTGTACCTCATCGACCGGTTCGGGATGAACAAGGTGGGGGAGATACTGGGTCACCTCAAAGCTGGGCAATCCATTGCCGCCGCGATGCAGGACAAACTCTTTATGCCCTATGATCAGTTCCAGCGCCAGTGGGTGGAGAATCTCAACGAAAAACTGAGGGCCCGCAGGACCTAAGTGGGAGCAGAGGTGGTGAAGAACATCACCGGCGGAAGGCAATGGGCTATACTCGGTCTTGCAAGTGAACAGTCCCAAACCAGCGATATCGGTAACGAGCGACAATCCGATAAGCGAGATAGGCCAGCGGCCTCAGAACGGGAAACCGCATCAAGGCAAGTAGCATACGCCCGCCACGCAGGCCCGGCAGCATGGGAAGAAAGGCGTCGAGTCCCCTGCTGACCCTGCCATCGGCATCCACTAAGAAGGCCACATCAGGACGGCCTGGCCGATACTCGCTCCCCAGACAACGGGCCGCTTCTTCGCTCTGATACGGGACGAAGCGGACCGTCCCATCCAGCCGAATTCCCTCCAGACGCTCAAGCCCTTCCTTGGCCGTGACGCAGAGGCGGCACTGCCCGTCGTAGATCAGGATGCGTTCCTGGCCTTGGTTCTGACTGTCTTGGACCATCGTCTGTCCCGATGCTGCGTCACGCTACCACCCAACCAGCGCGAAGGCAAGCGCCGACCTGAAGAAGGGACGGTTGCTCGACGAGGGCTCCTCCGGTAGAGTCAAAGGGATGGTGAACCGGCGCGCGCGAATCGTAATGGTTTTCCTATTGATCGCTCTGGCCATAGCGGCGTGGCTGTCACGCACGCTTTCGGAACGGGAGGTCTCCCCTTCACTGATGGGACAGGTCGTCTGGGATGGATTCCTGTTAGGGCTCCCGCTGATCCTGGCCGGATGCCTGCTCGCGTCAGCCAGATGGGCCTTCATGGCGGGCGTGATCTACGGCACGATCGGCCTGGCGCTCGACATTTCCACCATCGTGCAAGACTTGACTCATCCGAGCTCTCAGCAGGCGGTTGTGCTACTGATGAGCGGCATGACCGGCTTGCTCAATTTCCTACTCATCCTGGTCGGCGGAGGCGGGTTTCTTCATGACGATTCGGCCGGGAGGCCTCAAGCAGGCCCCCCTCCCAGTCCTCGGTTCCCCTCCGCAACGTGATGAGCCTGACCCGCCCGAAGCCGGCCCTTCGCAGCCACTCGGCCGTCTCCCTGGCCCCATAGGTATTGCCTGTCTCAGTGAATAGCAGCATGGTCACGGCGAACAGATTGGTCTCCTGAGGATAGAGCCCGTTGCGATCATGCCAAAAGGCGTCCTGGATCAACAGGCGTCCGCGCGGAGTGAGTGCTTTGACCAGTCTGCGAAACAGCCGTTGGTTCTCGGACGGGGAATAGATGTGCAGCACGTTCGAGAGCCAGATCACATCGTACTTTCCGGGAACCGCACGATGCATGAAGTCCAGTGGCAGATAAGAGAGCCGGCGGCCGTGCTGGAGCGGCGCGGCAATTTCTTTGGCCACTTCCAAGGCAGAGGGCCGGTCGCAGACAGTCGCCCGGAGTTTGGGATGACGAGCCAGAAAGGCTAAGGCATAGGTGCCAGGCCCACCTCCCAGATCCAGCAGCGTCTCAACACCCTTCAAGCTGATCTGAGCGGCCACGTGCAGCGCCACATGACTTGACCGGTGGTGCATGGCCCAGGTGAACTGACGCCGATAGTCCGGGTCATCCGGATCCTCGTGCTCCACCGGACGTCCCGTCCTGACTGACTCGGTCAGCTTCGACCAGTCTTCCCACTGACCACGCAACAGATCCAGATACGCTCCGCGGTACTGTGGGCTTTTCGCATTCAGCACAGTCAAGGCCAGCGATCCATTGCGATAGTGCGCGTCGTTTTTCTTCAGCACCCCGGCGCTGGCAAGGTTCCGGCAGAGAATCTCCAGACCACGAGAGCTGACGCGAAGCCGCTTGGCCAGATCGGAGACTGTCCAGGAGCGGGCGCCCATGACTGTGAAGAGGTCCAGATCGAGCGCGGTGATCAGGATGCGGGGAAGGCGATAGGCGGAAATGGCGTCACGAAACTCGTCAAAACTGCGGATCTGAGAAACATGCATAGTTTTGAATTTTGAGTTCTGAGTTGTGAGTTTAACTCATAACTAAAAACTCAACACTCAAAACTTCATTTGAATAGCTTGGTAAACTGACCGGGATCCAGGGGCGCGTGACGGGCCACAGCGAGATTGTCTTTCACATGGTCCGCCTGCTTCATGCCGACTAGGGCCGTTCCCAGACCGGGGGTGGAGCGGACAAACTGAATCGCCCGCTGGGCATCGCTCCCCTCGCCCAGCACGTCGCACACATGGCTCGGCAGCCCTCGACTCAGTTGGCCCTGCAGGATGGACGCGCTGGACATCACATAGACATCGAGCGCCTTGGCGGCTTCCAAGAGGCTGACAGGCTTTCCATTCAGGCTTTGCGTTTGCTCGGCGAGGGCTTCCAACATGCCCAAATTGTACGGCAACTGGATGACCCTGAAGTGGTGGTCTTTCCCGCCTACCTCACTGGCCAGACCGACCAGCGCTTCAAGGGAGAGATGTCCGCGGGACCCAGGCCGACTTCGATACCCGTTCCAGGTGGCGGTTCCATACAGATGGAGTTTTCCCTGCGACACTGCTTCCTCGAGCGTCTGGAAGGCGGAGCGCAGACGAACCAGGAACTCGTCCCGGGAGACCGCATCGAGCTGAGCTTCCGGATTATGCAGGTAATAGACGTCCAGACAGGAGAGCCCGAGGTTAGTCAGGCTGGTCTCCACTTGGTGGCGAAGATAGGCAGGCGTCATGCAGTGGCAGTCCCCAACCACATCCTGGTAAGTGACGATACCGGGCGTCACGAAGGTCTGCAAGATATAGGCGTAGCTGTCGCGCGGAGGAGCGCCATCATAAGGGATGTACCCGCCTTTCGTGGCGATCAGGATCTCGTCACGCCGGCAGACCCTGTCACGGATCATCTGAGAGAGGGTCTGTCCAATCACGCGCTCGCTGCGCTGGCAACGGTAATTTATGGAACTGTCGAAGACATTACATCCTGCCGCGACCGCCTGCTTGATCGCCCCCAGATAGAGCGCGTCCGTCCGCTCATCATAGCCACCGAGATACGTGCCGAGTCCGATGGAGGAAAGGGCCAGCCCGCCTAAGCCTTCCCGGAAATGGGAAGCGTGGGCTGCACCAGCAGCGACCATCCGGTCTCGATACCGCCTTGTGCCTTCTGGAGTCGTGTAACCATCAATCGCCATTTTCGCTATCCTAGTGAGGCGTAAGGCGTCAGGCGTGAGGGGAGTCTCTTCTTCACGCTTCACGCTTCACGCTTCACGCTTCACGCTTCACGCTTCACGCTTCACGCTTCACGCTTCACGCTTCACGCTTCACGCTTCACGCTTCACGCTTCACGGCTTTCGCGTGAACTGCTGCTGGCACCACCGCACCATTTGCTCCACGTCATGCAGTTTCTGAAAATCCACCGCCTTGTGGAAGGTAACCGCCACATACTCGTCGGTCATCTCCGTGGTCTCTTCAAATCCGGCACTTATCAGATTTTTCCTGACCTTGGAGACCGCCGGCTGCAAGTAATACTTCGCCTGCTTGGCAAGCTCATCCGTGCCCAGATCCTCAGGCGTTCCGTCAGACAACAGACTCTTGATGTCGTCCATATCCATGCCGGTCTGGCAAATCATACGACCATCAGGGGTCAGCTCCAGCATCCAACCTTTTTCCCCCAATTGCAGCGCCAACGCCCCTCCCGGCTCAAGTTCGTAGAATCCCGGCTCAGCCTGACAGAGGCGCGAGCGAGTGCTGTCCCACGACGGGATGGCAGTCTGCGCGTCACTCATGCACGGGTCCCCTGTTGAGGTGAACTCTGTTGCTCACCGGCTGCAAGGCGGGCTCGCAAGGATTCCAATCGTTTGGTGTTCTCCTCCAGTTTCGGCAATCGGTATTTGCGGTCCATCTTCACCACGTGCTCAAGCAGCTCTACGGCCTCGCTCAATTGGCCCAGTTCCTCGTAACACTGGGCCATCACATATCGCGCGCCGCCGGTCCGCAGCTCGTCACCCTCCCGTTCGGCGATACCCTGGCTGGTCCGGCAACAGGCTAATGCCTCGTCATACCTTTTCTGGAGCACGTAGGTGCGCGCCATCATGCGCCAGGCATCAGCCATCCCACCCTGGTTGCCGGTGCGCCGCATCAAGCTCAGCGACTGTTCGTAGTGACGCATCGCCTCGTCATACTGCCCGGTCTCGCGAGCGATCAGCCCCAGGTCCGAAAAGAGCACCGCCATGCCTGGATGGTCGCCGGACCGTTGCATGATATCCAGCGCTTCCAGGTAATACGCCCGTGCCCGGTCCCATTCCCCCGCATCGGCCCGAAGATTCCCTAGATTCGCCAAGGTGGTGCCGATCCCCCGCTCATCCCCCTGAATCTTTTGCAGCTCGAGCACTTCCTGGTAGTAGCTTTGCGCCTGCTCTCGCCGGCCGCTGACGGCGCAGATATTGCCGAGATTGCCGAGCGTCGCGGTCAGCGCCCGACGATCGCCGCTCAACCGATCATGCTCGAGTGCCCTCGCATAGCAGACATAGGCTTCGGTGTAGTGGCCGCGAGAAAAATGCTCGTTGCCCTGGCGATTGAGTTGTTCGGATTGCGTGTCGAGCATTGGGCGGAAGGTCGAGGCTGAGGTTGAGGTTAAGGTTGAATGGATCGCTCCACCGCTTGCTTGGCGCCGGTCAGGATCGAGGTCCCATCACCCACCAGGATCGTATCAAAATTGTATTTCAGGAGACGGCGCAGACCCTCGCGCGCCTTGCCGGCATCGGCATATTTCTCGGCGGGAAGCATCATTAACGAGCCATGAGGCTTGCCGATCAGCGCGTCGCCCACGATCAGGACGCCCTTGCCCTGCTGAATGAACAAGGCGGACTCTCCCGGCGATTTCTGATCCTTGAGATGGATGATCCAGATGCCGCCGGGAAGCAGCTCCCCATCCTTATAGGTCTTGTCCGCTTCGAGGGTCATCTGGGGCGCATCGGCTTCCGGGACCGTCACCTGGCAGCCAAATTCCTGTTGATAGGTCGCCGCTTCCCGCTCGTGGTCGCGGTTCGTGAGGAGAATATAGTCCACGTGCCCGCCCTTTTTGACCTGTGCGATGTCCTCTGCAGTCATGAGCGGTGGGTCAATCAGCACGCGGTGCTCGCCGATCAACAGGAAATGCCCGTTGAAATCCAATTGTTTCTCCTGCGAGAACCAGGACCATTCCCAAATGCCGGATAGCAGTTGCCTGATCATGTCCTTCTCACCTTACACCTTACCCCGGGGACCCGTTGCTCCAGCATTGCAACGGGTGCCCCTCACGTATCAAAGCGCCGCGACCGCATCTTTCACGACTTTTGTGACCTTCGCAAGGATGTCTGCTTCGTTGGGAAGGTCAATGATGTCATCCTCGGGAACCGTAATGAACTTCCGATTGGCGCCCTTGGTCAGCGAAATCAAAAACATGCTGTTCGACGGCGTGACCGGCATCACTACCTGCACCGCCGCATCAACACTCTTGACCAGCTCAAGAAACTTCTGTTTCCCCTCTTCCATCTCATCCATACACTATCTACCTCTCATCACTCACAGCGGGTGCGCATGAGAATTGACCGGCGCAGTGACTGGGGCATCCCAGGATGCGCGCGCCATCACCCGTTGCATTTCAAAGAGCAACGGGTACCCGGCACATTCCTCCCGTGCGCGTTCCGCGAGCAGCGGGATGCTCCAGTTGATGCGCAAACTACATCGACTTGTTCGCACCCGCCAACAACTTCTCGACTTCTTGCAAAATAACGTCGGCTCCAGCCAAATCCATGTTCCCGACCCGTTGCCACCTTATCACGCCGTCCCGGTCAATGATATAGACATTCGGGATGAACCGGCCGCCGCCGTAGAGCTTGTCCGTGGTCTTGTTGGGATCAATGAGATAGGGATAGGTGACCTTGACCGGGAACTGCGTGAGGAACTCCATCACCGCCTTCTTGGAATTGCCTGCCGAGTTCACCCCGACGACCGCCACATCCTTGCCTCGGGTCGCCTCGTACACCTTCTGGAGATTCGTGCCCTGCATGAGACAGGGCTCACAAATATGGAATAGCCCCAGCACGACCACTTTCCCCTTCAATGCCTCCAACGAGACCGTCTCTCCGGTGATCGAGGTTAAGGTGAACGTCGGAGCCTTCTCTCCGATCTTGAAGAAGCTGGCAGCCGACACCGCTGCCGCCAGCAGCACACAGGCGATTGGCACCACTCTCGTAAGGATGGTCCGTTTCATGATTGCCTCCTTACCACACAACTGATGAAGGTTCATCAACTGCCCGGACGGGCTATCCTAACACGCCAAAAATTTGCGGGGCAACCGGATTAGAGCTGAGGTTCGAACAGGCCTAACTGCAATTCCTCGGCCTTCGTGAACGGGATGGGGTAGCGCTCGGTGAAACAGGCGTTGCAATACTGGTCGGGACTGCCGGGAGAGGCCTTCAGCATACCCTCCAGGCTGAGATAGGCCAAGCTGTCGGCCGTGATATATTTCCTAATCTCCTGGATTGTGTGACTCGACCCGATCAGCTCCCGCTTGGTGGGCGTGTCAATGCCATAGAAGCAGGGCGAGACGATCGGAGGCGAACTGATCCGCATGTGCACCTCTTTCGCACCCGCATGCCGGAGCATCTTCACGATCTTGCGACTCGTGGTGCCCCGCACGATCGAATCATCCACCACCACCACGCGCTTGCCCTCCAGGACCTCCGGCATCGCGTTCAACTTGATCTTCACCCCAAAGTGGCGGATGGATTGTTCCGGCTCGATGAAGGTCCGGCCGATATAATGGTTCCGAATCAACCCGTTCTCGAACGGAACTCCTGAGCCTTCCGCATAGCCCAGCGCCGCGGGGACGCCAGAATCCGGGACTGGGATCACGATATCCGCATCCACCCAGGCCTCTTTGGCTAACTGCCGCCCCAGCGCCTTGCGGGTCGCATAGACCGCATTCGCCCCGAAGATCTTGCTGTCCGGCCTGGCAAAATACACATATTCGAAGACGCACTTCGCCGGTTGGGTCTTCGGAAAGGGCCGGTAGCTGCTCACCCCGTCCTTGTTCAGGACCACCAGCTCGCCCGGTTCGATCTCACGGATTGCCTCGGCCCCGATCAGGTCGAAAGCGCAGGTCTCGGAGGCTACCAGCCAACTCTCCCTGAGCCGTCCCAGGCAGAGTGGGCGGAATCCGTAGGGGTCCCGAGCAGCGATGACACTGTCATCCGTCAGGATCACCACCGAGAAGGCACCCCGCACCTGATTCAGCGCGTCAATCACCCGCGCCAACAGCGTGTCGCCTCGGGAATGCGCAATGAGATGGATGATCACCTCGCTGTCGGTCGAGGACTGGAAGATCGCCCCGTAGGCCTCCAGCTCGTTGCGCAGCATCGTGGCGTTGATCAGATTGCCGTTGTGCGCCAGCGCCAGGTTCCCGAACGCAAAGTTGACGGTCAGCGGCTGGACGTTCTTCAGGTCACTGGTGCCAGCGGTGGAATAGCGATTGTGTCCGATGGCCATGTGCCCGGGGAGGCGCTTGAGCACCGGCTTCGTGTAGATGTCTGCCACGAGCCCCATAGACTTTTCGAGGTAGAAATGCTCACCATCTGAGGATACGATCCCCGACCCTTCCTGCCCTCGATGTTGGAGCGCGTAGAGGCCCAGGTAGGTCAGGTTGGCCGCCTCCTTATGGCCATAGATGCCGAACACCGCGCACTCATCGTGAAACTTGTCTGGCGTGATCATATGCAGACGTGAGGCGTCAGGCGTCAGGCGTGAGGCGACCAGGAGTTCCTTCTGTTTACTACTCTTACTCATACCCCTAACGCCTCACCCCTTAACCCTCACGCTTGACCGAGCAATCGCTCCAAGCTATTCGCCCAACGGTCATGGAGCATTACGAGATCCGCGTCAATCCGGCAGTCAGGGCCCCAGCGATCGGCTGCCACCTCAATCACCAGTCTGGTTCCGCCCACGGTGCCGATCGCCTCTGCTGGCACTCCCACCTCCCTGGCGATCCGAAGCACCGCCTCGGTGTGGGCTGGAGCGACCGACAAGACCACCCGCGACTGGCTCTCACCAAACAAGAGTGAATCTCGCCGGAGTCCGTTCGAGTTCAATCTTACCACAGCACCGAGCGGCGCGGGACCAGAAAGGCAACATTCGGCCAGCGTCACTGCCAAGCCACCGTCCGAACAATCATGTACCGACTGCACCAGGCCGTCCCGGATCAGTTTGAGCACACAGGATTGGACCGCCTTCTCCGTCTCTGGGCTGAACACTGGCGGCGTCCCTTGCTCACGATGATGGATCACGCGGAGATACTCCGTCCCTCCAAGGTCTTCCTTGGTGGTACCCAGCAGGATGATCGTGTCGCCCGGCTGCTTGAACCACTGCGTCATGACGCGATCCGCCGGCTCGATCAGGCCGACCATGCCAAGGATCGGCGTCGGGTAGATGGACTGCCCGTTCGTCTCGTTGTAGAAGCTCACGTTGCCGCTGACCACCGGGATGTTCAGCGCCTCGCAGGTGTCTTTGATTCCCTCGATGCACAGGATGAACTGCCACATGATGTCAGGCCGCTCGGGATTCCCGAAGTTCAGACAGTCCGTGAGGCCGATGGGTTCAGCCCCGGAGCAGACCAGGTTCCGCGCTGCCTCCGCCACGGCAATCGAGGCTCCGACGTAGGGATTCAGGATACAGTAGCGCCCATTTCCATCCGTCGTCATCGCCAACGCCTTGTTCGTGCCCTTGATCCGGATCACGGCCGCATCCGACCCGGGTCGCACCAGGGTGTTCGTGCGCACCATGTGGTCATATTGCTGGTACACCCAAGCCTTGCTCGCGATCGTGGGTGATTCCAATAATGAAAGTAAAACCGCCGTGGGATCTTTCTGGGCCGAGTCTGGCAGCACATCCATATTGATGGACTGGAGCCACTCCTGATAGGCGGGCGGCGCGCTGGGCCGCTCGTAGCGTGGACCGTCCTCCGCCAGAGCCTTGGCCGGAATCTCCGCGACGACTTTGCCATTGTCGCGGACCCGCAGCAGGCCATCACTGGTCACCCGTCCCACCACCGCCGCAGCGAGATCCCATTTCCGGCAAATCTTGAGGACCTCGTCTTCTTTCCCAGCCCGCGCCACCATCAGCATCCGCTCCTGGGATTCTGAGAGCATCAGCTCGTATGGCGTCATGCCTGGCTCACGTCGCGGGACCTGCGTGAGATCCAGCTCAATGCCGGTACCGGCCCGTGACGCCATCTCGCAAGAGGAACTGGTCAGCCCCGCCGCGCCCATGTCCTGAATGCCGACCAACAGATCGCCGGCCATCAGCTCCAGACAAGCTTCCAAGAGCAGCTTCTCGGTGAAAGGGTCTCCGACTTGCACAGTTGGGCGTTTCGATTCCGAAGCTTCGTCAAACGCATCCGAGGCCATCGTGGCCCCGTGAATGCCGTCCCGACCCGTCTTGGATCCGACATAGATGACGGGATTGCCCACTCCGACAGCCTTTCCCTTGAAGAGCTTGTCTTTCTTAGCGATCCCCAGGCAGAACACATTCACAAGGGGATTCTGTCCGTAAATATCGTTGAAGACCACCTCGCCGCCGATCGTCGGCACGCCCACGCAATTCCCATAGTCGGCGATACCTTCCACGACCCCTTTGAACAGATGCCGGTTCTGCGGTCGGTCCAGCAGTCCGAAGCGGAGCGAGTCCAGCAGCGCAATTGGTCTGGCGCCCATCGTGAAGATGTCCCGTAAAATTCCGCCCACCCCGGTAGCGGCTCCTTGGTAGGGTTCGATGAACGAGGGATGGTTATGCGACTCCATCTTGAAGACCGCCACCAAGCCATCCCCAATGTCCACCGCACCGGCGTTCTCCCCAGGTCCCTGGACCACCCGGGAACCTGTCGTCGGCAGCCTTTTCAAATGCACGCGCGAGCTCTTGTAGGAGCAATGCTCACTCCACATCACCGAGAACATGCCCAGCTCAGTGAGATTCGGCTCCCGCCCAAGAATCTCGACAATCTTCTTGTACTCCTCGTCCGTGAGGTTGTGCTGAGTGATGAGATCTTTGGTCATCATTGGTTCAAGAGGCCAGACATTTCCAGCACACGTTTCGACCAGATACTGGACAGTTCGGCGATCTGATGGCGTTGGACCGGATCCGCCCAGACATGTGCCCAGTTGTGTTGCCACCGCGCGAGTTGTATCTGCAATGCCACTAACTCTGCCGCTGTATGGCTTTCCGCCTGAGCCGCCGTCCATTCGATGAAGAACTTGCTCTCATCTATGAGACTTTCGACTGCTTCACGGCCAGCCTCGTGCGCGGCAAACGACTTGATCCGACTCAAATTGGCTGCCAGTCCCCCCAAGCGAATGGGCAAGCCATCACGAAGGTATCGTTCTCGGATCGCGGTCCAGTCTCTCATACACCACCCAGCAATCGCTGAACAACCTCCGCTACGCGTTCGCGGATGACAGAGTCAAGAATTTCCAAGGAGGGATTATTCTGGCGAGGGCGAATATTGATAAGTGACTCAAAGGTGACTTGTTGGGCCGAAGGGTTCCAATCCGCCCCCCCCACACATCATCCTGTCGGCTGCCATCCTCAAGCAAGACGGCCTCACAGTCTGCGTGCAACGTTCCACCACCAGCGAGAACCCCACGCTGAATATCGACCGCTAACTTGATGTACGTGCCAAGCGCCTGAAGCATATCTTCCATCTGCTGCTTGGAGGCACGAGAGTTTATGAAATGAGTCACAGGTCTGCGTGTAACTCCCGATGCTCCTCCCACAAATCGGTCAGGTTGTGCTGCGTGATGAGGTCTTTGGTGATCGGTTGACCTGGCGATTTCATTCGTGACCAGATCCTGGAAGGCGATCCTTATTCCAAAGGAGTCTGCAGCAACTCCAGCTCTTTGAGCCACACGGTTCCGGCTCCCTCACACACGAGATTCAGCTTGATCAGATCAGGGCGTTGGCCCTTCATGAGGTAGAACGGGGTCTCATACGAGGCCCAACCCGTCGTGCCTTTCACTGAGTGGTGGAGTCCTTTTGAGAAAAACTCCCCCTGGCTGGGGAATCGGCACCACATCTCCAGGTACGTCCCGCGTTCCACATTCACGGTCTTCATCTGAGCACGATACGTCACCTGGCATTGCTCGATACCGGATACCGGAACTTCAAACAGCCGCACCGTCCGCTTTTCGCGGGAGTCAATCCGCCACCCATTTTGATCCACCGACACCCCATCCTGGCTGATCGGTTGACTAGATGTGCTGAACGCCCGAATGGTCTTGGCCGGCCCCGCCAGCCCCGGCTGTTTAAAGAGGGATTTGAACCAGTTCAACATGGCATTCTACTAACCAGAATCTCCTCGGCCTTCTTGTATTCCTCATCGGTGAGGTTGTGCTGGGCTATGAGGTCTTCGGTGATTAATTTGGTCTCTGGTATCATGAGTGCTATTGGTCACTAACAATCATGACACATTACATTGATCCTCAATCAAGTCCACTACACGCAGGGCATTTTTGTAGTAGTGATTTATCCGCGAATAAGTAATACCAACGTCCTCACCATGTGCTATTCTATTTTTGTTCGCAACAATACTATCTACCGCGTCCTTGAGTTCGCCTTCAGTATTGCGCTTCAACTCCTCTCCCCATTCCGAGTTAAATGACTGAACCAAATCCAAAATTTTATCCATCTTTGGGTTCTGGAACTCACTCAATTTTCTTTCCACATAATTGACAACGTCAGGCGTAGCCCTTTGACCAACATAGTCCGTGTATATGGCCCGCACAGAAAATTCCATAAACCCTGAAACAAGAACACACAAATATCGGGCCCAGTGAGCTTGCAGCTCTAAGTCTTGAGAGAAGACAGCAATTTGCTTAAACAGGTTGTCAAGTCGGTGACGACCCTGAACAACCTCAATGCATCTCATTCTACGTCAGCGAAGGCAGTGGTCGCTAAACCGATTCTTCGACTCACACTCTCCTCACCGGCCGTTCCGGTCTCGCACGCGCTAATAAAATCTGCATTGTCAAGCAGCTCGTGATACTTCTGCGTGAGAGCCTTTTTGTCTTTGACCCCGCCACGCCTTAATCGTTTTGCCACCCCGACCATGACTGCATCAAATACGGCGGCATTCAAAGTTCTTTTTGGTTTGAACGCTGCAGAGCCCATGCAACTGTGAACTAGCTCGATTGTACCTACGAATGCCCTGGTAAGTTCATGCTTTGCTTGGTCCGTCAATCCCTTGTTCTTCCCCATGTATATATTTAGAAATTCTTTCATGGGCTTCTTGTATTCGTCAGACTTAAAAAAAAGGGCAAGGAACCGGAGGATTAGTTCTTGGTCTCTCATGCGGGAATTAACAGGTCCGAAGATTGCTCTCCATGAGCTGTTGTCATTAAGCTGCTTGAGCAAATTATTAAACTCACCGTGATAGATGCACGCTCTTATTTCCTGTGGCTGTAAGAGGACACCGCCTGTATTAAGTCGTTCAAAAAGGTAGTAAACACTGCTCTGGTCCTCAGATGGCTCATCCTGCTTAACGATAATGGCGTGTAGTATTGAGTCGTCTAGTCGTCGCCTGTCCTCGTCGGGTAGCGTCTTATAGGTGATCCCATTAAATTTAGACTGCACACCTCTTAAAGCAAATGCTTTTTGAGTTGGTTGAAAGATCCCTTCATAAAAGTATTGAAGGGTTCGTAATCTCTGCTGCCCATCAATTACAAGCAATTTTTGTGAGTCAGACTCTTTGGACAAAAATATTCCTGGAACAGGGAGTCCAAGAAGAAGTGATTCGATAAATCGTGATGCTTGTGACAGATTCCACACATAGCCTCGCTGAAACTGAGGGACAAAAATGCTGCCGTCAGCTATGCGCCTGACAAGTCCATCTACAGGATAGTCTGCGCCGTAGCTCGTAATGGAGTATTTGAAGAGTACTATCTCTTCAGACTCATCACCTAAGCTATCTTGGATTGTGAGGTCAGATTCCTCAGCCATGACTGATCCACTCCTTCATAAAAACCTTGTATTTCCACCTCCGCTTTCTTTAACATATCCAGCATCGAGAGGAAGATCCATCGCCCGTCATCGTTCCATAACGCGTGTTCCGTGCACCGTGGAGGGGAACTATCCAAGATTTGCATTGGTCTTAGCACTCCATGCCAAATAGGTTCCTGTTTCTCTCCAAGTCCTTGAATGGAACAACATGGAAATCAGGACCCAATTCTGCCGCCATAAGATCAACGTCTCGCTCAAGGAATTCCGTTTGCCCTGTAACCAAGATGATTCTTGATGCCCTGGTCTGCAAACTATGGCGCCTGACTAATAACAACTGATACAGTGCTTCCTGTAGTTTTCTTGGTCTGGACGACTGTTTAGCTGCTACATCGAAGTTCTTGCATTCGATAACAATCGCAGGACGGCTATCGGTCCTGGAAAGCCAAAAGTCTACCTTAAATTTGATGCCCTGAGTGGTAACGAACGGTTCTTGACGACGGAACAGGATACCCCAACGCTGAAGCGTCCGCTCAACCGCATTCTCATGGCTTCGACCTATTTCCTGAGAGCCGGGCATTCGTGGAGCCAATCCGGCAATACTAGTTTGGCCACTATACTCG